>NZ_JBANEW010000064.1:0-102636 GCF_049890855.1 Lacrimispora sp. 38-1
GGTGATGGCTTCCACAGCCGCAGCTGCCTTCTTCGTGGTCATGATCATGATCGTGATGCGCCTTCAGTTCGTTCATCAGATCTTCTTCCATGGTATCCGACTTTTCGATTATTTCAAGGAGCTGTTTACCGGATAATTCTTCACAGGGTGTTGTAACAACCACTGCCCTGGGATTCAGTTCCCGGATTATTTCAACTGCAAGATCTACTTTGTCAGCGGGAGCAATATCTGTGCGGCTTAATACTACAGTTCCGGCATTCTCAATCTGATTGTTGAAAAATTCTCCGAAATTCTTCCGGTACATTTTACATTTCTGGGCATCTACAATGGTAACTGCACTGTTTAAAGTAACCTGAATTTCAGCTGCCACATCTTTTACAGCTTTCATAACATCTGATAATTTGCCTACACCGGAAGGCTCAATGATGATACGGTCCGGATGATAGGTTGTAAGCACTTCTTTTAAGGATTGTCCGAAATCACCAACCAGAGAACAGCAGATGCAGCCGGAATTCATTTCCCTGATTTCCACGCCCGCATCCTTTAAAAAGCCGCCATCAATTCCTATCTCACCAAATTCATTCTCAATCAGGACAACCTGTTCACTTGAGACAGCATCCTGCAGCAGCTTCTTAATAAAAGTAGTTTTTCCGGCTCCGAGAAAACCGGATATAATATCAATCTTTGTCATACGAATTAATACCTCTTTCTTTCCAGAGTTTAACAGGAACTACAACTACTTATTGTGTCACAAACAGGGAACAAAGTCAAGCAGAGGTCCCAGGGTTTTTCTCTGCATATTGTTAACGTTTTATCAAATTTGTGCTGAAATACAAAAAAAACTTGAATTTTGGGCATACTATGATAAAATACATGCAACTGCTTTGACTTAAGGTCGAATGTGTGCACCAAACAACAGAAGGAGATTTTTAACCATGGAAAAACGCGGCGTAAAAGAATTCCTGAAAAGGAAGAACGTCACAATTACGGTCCAGACCTATCTCATTGACGCATTGGGTGCTATGGCATTTGGCCTTTTTGCGTCTCTTTTGATCGGAACCATCTTCGGAACTCTGGGCCAGCAGCTTAACCTGGAACTATTCAAGGTAATTGCAGATTATGCAAAAAGTGCCACTGGCGCTGCACTGGGTGTGGCAATTGCCTATGCACTTCATGCACCTGCGCTGGTATTGTTCTCTGCAGCTACCGTCGGTATTGCAGGCAATGCATTAGGCGGGCCGGTAGGTGCACTGGCCGCAACAGTAATTGCCACAGAGCTTGGAAAAATGGTGTCAAAGGAAACCAGGCTGGATATCCTGGTAACACCGGGAGTTACCATCATTTCCGGTGTTTTAATTGCTCAGTTTATAGGACCTGGTGTCGCAGGGTTTATGAACTGGTTTGGAAGCCTTGTAAAGACCGCCACAGAGCTTCAGCCCTTCTACATGGGCATACTGGTCTCTGCTCTCATCGGCATCGCACTGACACTGCCAATCAGCAGTGCGGCCATCTGCATCGCCCTCTCTCTTGACGGACTGGCCGGCGGTGCTGCAACAGCAGGCTGCTGTGCCCAAATGGTGGGGTTTGCCATCCTCTCCTTCCGGGAAAACGGAGTCGGAGGTCTGATGGCACAGGGTCTTGGAACCAGCATGCTGCAGATGGGGAATATCGTGAAAAACCCGAAAATCTGGATTCCTCCAACTCTTGCCTCCATGATTACCGGTCCCATAGCGACCATGGTGTTCCAATTGAAAAATATCCCGGCCGGCTCTGGCATGGGAACCTGCGGGTTAGTGGGTCCCATCGGAGTTTATACAGCCATGGGGGGCGGTAAAACCATGTGGCTTGGTATTTTATTTGTCTGCTTTCTCCTTCCGGCTGTCATTACACTGGTTTCAGGCGAACTGTTAAGAAAAGCAGGCTGGATAAAATTTGGTGATTTAAAACTGGACTTAAAATAAGAACATAAAAACAGGGAACGGGCAGTTACCATTTCATTCTGCCCGTTCCCTGTTTTTATACTTTATGAATCCTTTTTCTTTTTCTGCCTGTTCCTGCCTGTACCACACCCCGCACAGTTTTCACAGCCGCCGCTGCCGCAGCTTCCTTTGTTCTTTACAACACTGCGGACCGCAAAAAATACCAGAACCAGAAGTATACTTAATATTACAATTGTTGCCCAGTTCTGGGCCAGCCAAACTGACATAATCCCTCCGAAACTGTTACTTCATTTCTTTTAATATACTGTCAATATGTTCTCTCCTGCCTATTACCATTAAATGCTCCTGTGACTGGATCATATAATCTGCCGGCGGCATGAGCTGCGCTCTTCCTTCCCGTTTAATTCCAAGAACACTGATATGGTAGCGGTTTCTGATATCCACTTCCCTGATGGTTTTATGCACCCATTCCGGAAGAGGCGGAATCTCATAAATGGAATATTCAGGAGTCAGCTCGATGTAATCAAAGACATGGTCTGTGCTGTACCTGACAGCTGTCTTCTCTGCAATATCACGGTCCGGATAGATTACTTCATCTGCCCCGTTTCTTAAGAGAAACTTGGCATGAATATCCCTGTTTGCCTTGCTGATTACCCGTCTTCCGCCCAGTTCCTTCACCAGACTGGTGATTTCAAGACTGCTCTGAAAATTAGTTCCGATACATACAAAGCAGATGTCAAAATTGGAAATGCCGAGACTTCTTAACACTGTTTCATTGGTACAGTCACCGATCTTTGCACTGGTAACATAGGGAAGCAGGTCCTCCAGGCATTCCTCCTTCTGATCTACGATCATTACGTCATTGCCAAGGTTTGCCATATTAATACAAAGATGATGCCCAAACCGGCCCATGCCGATAATTAAAATTGATTTCATGAATATTCCCCTCTCTTTTATCCTACGTTAATCGCTTCTGCGGGTTGTTCCACATGAGCAATTCTGTGATTTTGTACAAAAGCAAGCGCAAACGACAGGCTTCCGATTCTTCCGCAGTACATCAGTAAAATGATGATCACTCTGGAAAATGTATTTAAATCTCTGGTAATTCCGGTTGTCATACCAACTGTACCGATGGCGGAAAATGTCTCAAATAATATGTCGGAAAAACCGAGAGACTGATTCGCCATAATTACCAGCGCAGCGAAAAGTGCCAGAAACAGATTGATTGTTAAAATAGTTCCAGCCCGCTTAATGGCCTCATCCTGCAGACGTCTTCCAAAAACATTCACTCCATAAGACTGCTTGATATTGGAATGAACGCACATTAAAAGCACAAACAGTGTGGTGGTTTTAATTCCTCCTGCAGTAGAACCAGGGCTTCCTCCGATAAACATGAGAATAATGGTAAGAAGCTTGCTGCCATCCGTCAAAGCATGGGTATCAGTCGTATTAAATCCTGCCGTTCTGGCCGTTACAGAACTGAACAGGGATGTAAGTATCTGACCGCTTGCGTTCATTCCGACCAGGAGATTGCTTCTTTCTAACAGATAAAAAAGAAAACCTCCTCCAAATACAAGAATGAAGGTAGTGACCAGTACAATCTTAGTATGAAGGAGATATTTTTTTACATGCAGCTTATTCTTATAAATATCATCCCATACAATAAAGCCAATACCGCCGATAATAATCAATGACATGATAACCAGATTAACCAGCCAGTCATCGTAATAGGAAACAAAAGAATTATAAGGTTCTATATGTCCCATTAAGTCAAATCCTGCGTTGCAGAACGCAGAAACGGAATGAAAAATGCCATAAAACACGCCTCTTAATAATCCAAACTGGGGAACAAAGCGGATTGATAATAAAATTGCCCCTGCACTCTCAAAAAGGAACGTTCCTTTTAAGATTCGTTTTGCCAGTCTGACCACTCCGCCAATCTGAAGAGTATTCACGCTTTCCTGCAAAAGCCCGCGTTCCCTGAGACCAATCTTACGTCTCAGCACGATGGAAATAAATACTCCCACTGTAACAAAACCAAGTCCGCCGATCTGTATCATTGTCATGATTATAATCTGACCGAACAAAGACCACTGGGTCCAGGTATCCCGGACCACCAGACCCGTTACACAGGTAGCGCTTGTGGCAGTAAAGAGGCAATTGATAAAATTCTCTGACTGCCCGTCCTTGCTGGAAAAAGGAAGCATGAGAAGAAGTGCCCCGGTTAAAATAATCCCTAAGAAACCATAAGCCAGATACTGAGTCTGGCTCACATTCCACTTAAAACGTTTTTTTCGTTTTTTATCCATGATAGTGCTGATGCCTTTCCTTTCTTACGGCTGATTCATCAGCATAGTATAGCACATTTCTTTCTAAAGGAAAAGGTAAGTTTTTAACATCCTGCAGGTAAAATTATCTTTTATTTTTAACATTTACCTGAATCTGCCGGCTGGTCTTTTTTACAGTATCCGAAGGCTCATACAGGTCATCATCGAATAAAAACTGATGAAGGCGTTTTACGTTATCCTCCAGATTAACAGGAATTACACAGTCCCTCCTGTTAATTTTTGCATCTGCAAGCTTTGAGGGAAATCCTTCCGTCTCTGTTAAATGAAATCTCTTTATATTTTTCATGATGGGCAGCATATCCTTCATTCCCACACTGGTGGATATCTGGGGGAGTATGGCATTTGCCAGACGGTTTAAGGTTGATAAATCCGCCTCTCTCGCTTTTTTCAGTGCCAGATTGGCAACCTCCCTCTGCCTTTCCGTACGTTTAAAATCCGTATCCATTTTTCTGAGCCTGGCATAAGCAACCGCCTGGACTCCGTCTAAATGGTTTGGTCCTTCCTTTTTTAAATGATGGGAACCCACACCTGTGGATTCCACTGTTTCTGTGATAAATCCGTTGATTACCCGGAATTCATCGTGGCTGATATCCACATCGATTCCCCCGAGAATATTGATGGCATCTGCGACTGCTTTCCAGGTGAAGGAAGCATAATCATCAATATTAATATCCAGATTATCCGTGAGCGCTTCTACTGCCTGGGCAGGACCACCGTTAAAGTAAGCCTCATTGATCTTATCATAGCGCCCCTTATCATTCACTTTTAAATAAGTATCCCGGTAAACGGAAACCGCCCTTATTTCCCCTGTTCCCAGATTTATATTAAACAGCATCTGCATATCGGATCTGGTTCCCTTTCCCAAGGTTCCGTCTCTGGAATCCACTCCAAATACAGCAACCGTCCAATATCCCTCCATCTTTTCCTGGGTCTCAATACTGATATTGGTATTTTTAATTTCAGGCATTTCCACTTCCGGCAGTTTTTGAGTCATATGGGCGATGTTCCATGCATATCCCATCATTGATCCGATTAAGGAAGCCCAGACCGATGCTATGATAATCAGTCCCCACTTTAAATAATTCGAATTTGCCATGTTTCCTCCATCCTCTTCATAAAAAAAGAAGAGATCCATTTACATATCTCTCCTTAATTTTCCATTATTTCAGATTTTTATTCAAAAACATGTCGAATCTCACTGGGATGAGAAATGATATATTCAGGATGAAATGCTTCCAGCTCCTGTCTGTCCCGAAATCCCCATGTTACCCCAACCGTATCCATGCCTGCATTCCTGCCTGTCTTCATATCCGTGTTTGTATCTCCAAAATACAGACAGGCAGAAGGCGGCAGGGAAAAACGTTCTGCCATTAAAAGAGCTCCCGCCGGGTCCGGCTTCACCTTTATTCCATTTCCTTCCCCGATGATCTGGTCAAAGTAATGTTTTCCGTAAACAGCCTCCACACATTCTACTGCCCGTTCATGACTCTTATTGGTCAGCACGCCAATTTTAATACCTTTTTCCTTTAAATAGTTTAAAAATTCAGGCATACCGTCATAAGCTTTCACCTTATAAAGGCAGTTTTCCCGGAAGGTCTTTTCATAGATAGAAAGCGCCTCCTCATAATGAACCAGATCTTTATCTCCAGAAAACAGAAGTGCCCGTTCCACTAGCCTGCGATATCCATCACCTACGAACTGTTTGGTATGTGCCTCATCAACGGGAGCAAATCCAAAGCTGCCCATAGTCAGGCTGATGCTGTGAGTCATGGACTGGATTGTATCAATGATCGTTCCGTCTAAATCGAATATACAGCTTTTATACATGTTCTGCCTCCTCACTGCAGTGCTTCATTCGTCTCTTTATGTCTTCCTAAGAAAAATTGTACTTCCTGTCCGGTTAATAATCAACACTTTTTGGTATTTTTTCGTATATCCGTACCGTATCCGTCCATACTTTCAATATCCCATACAGATAAAAGAGGAGTATTTTATGAATAGACATTACAGGTACTGGGCTATCGGATTGATTCTGGCATTTGCAATCCTGATGATTGCCGTTTTTACAGCCGTAAACTGGTACAGGATCCGCAAAGCAGCTCCGGAAAGTCTTCCTTCCGTTGAAGTCAATCGAAATTTAGACAACGTTCTGGCAGAAAATCAAACACCCCTGTCATACTGACAGGGGCATTTTTTTACTCTAATCATTCAGACTGCAGGTTTTTCTTTAAAGCCGCAAGCACAAGGCAGCCTGCAAAAGAACCAACAATGATTGCAATTAAATAACCAAACGGATTGCCGATTGTAGGAAGAACAAAGATTCCGCCGTGAGGAGCTCTTAAGGTACAGCCAAGCGCCATGGAAAGACCGCCTGCTACTGCAGAACCAATCATACAGGACGGGATCACACGAAGAGGATCCGCTGCTGCAAATGGGATTGCACCTTCGGAGATAAAGGACAGTCCCATAATATAGTTTACCAGACCGGACTGACGCTCTTTATCTGTAAATTTCTTCTTAAAGAATGTGGTGCAGAGTGCGATTGCAATGGGTGGAACCATACCGCCTGCCATTACTGCAGCCATGATATCAAAGTTTCCTTCTGCCAGCTGTGCCGTACCAAATACATAAGCTGCCTTGTTAACCGGACCGCCCATATCGACTGACATCATGCCTCCAACAACTGCTCCAAGAATAATTTTGCTTGTTCCGCCCATTCCGTTTAACAGACTTGTCAGACCGTCATTAATAGCGCCTACAAAAGGATTGATAAAGGTGGTTACTACGGATACAAGGAGGATACCAATCAGCGGATAAAGAAGAACCGGTTTGATTCCCTCTAAGGACTTTGGAAGCTTTTTAAATGCATTCTTTAATAACAGAACAATATAACCGCCGATAAAACCAGCGAGCAGTGCTCCTAAAAATCCGGAGTTTACACTTCCGCCTGCAGGGTTTGCAAATGTAGCGCCCATTTTAGCGATCAGGCCGCCGACAAAACCGACTGCCAGACCGGGACGGTCAGCAATACTCATGGCAATATAACCTGCCAGAACCGGGAGCATCATGCCAAATGCCTGCTCTCCGATGGTCTTTAAATAAGCCGCGAGAGGTGTATTTTTACCAAAATTAGATGGATCAATGGAATAATCATCAAACAGAAATGCCAGTGCGATTAAAATACCGCCGCCGATTACAAACGGAAGCATATGGGAAACGCCGTTCATTAAATGTTTGTAAATGGAACGTCCAAATCCTTCCTGTCTGGAATCCTCTCCGGAAGAAGCAGGACCATTATAGCGGTATACCGGTGTTTCACTGCTCACCGCACGCTTAATCAGTTCTTCTCCTTTTTGGATTCCTTCCGAAACAGTTGCCACAACAACCCGCTTTCCGTCAAAACGGGACATATCCACGTTCTTATCGGCTGCGATGATGATGCCGTCAGCTGCTGCAATTTCCTCTTTTGTCAGAGCATTGCCAACACCTTCTGCGCCGTTTGTTTCTGCCTTAAGAGGAATTCCAAGTTTCTTCCCCTTCTGTTCTAAGTTCTCAGCTGCCATAAAGGTATGTGCAATTCCTGTGGGGCAGGCTGTTACTGCCAGAACACGGTAACCGCTCTTTGCTTCCTTTGGTTTTGCGGCTTTTCCTGCTTCCTTTTCATCAATAAGGCGTAAGAATTCTTCCTTTGAACCAGCATGGATCAAAGATTCCTTAAAATCAGGATCCATTAACAGAGTGGATAATTTGGACAATGCCTCCAGATGAACATCTGCTTCTCCATCCGGTGCTGCAATCATAAAAATTATCCTGGACAGGGAACCGTCGTAGGCATCGTAGTCCACTCCATCCGGTACCACAATCGCTGCAAGTCCCGGCTCTTTTACCGCAGCTACCTTTGCATGAGGAATGGCAATTCCATCTCCCACTGCCGTACTGCCAAGAGCCTCTCTTGCCAGAATGCCTTCTTTATAGGCAGCTTTGTCTGCCAGTCTGCCGGACGCATTCATTAAATCCACCAACCGGTCGATGGCCGCTTCCTTACTGGAAACATTTACCCCAAGCTCCACACTTTCCTTTTTCAGTAAGTCTGTAATCTTCATCAATACCCCTCCTTCAATAATTCATCATAAAGCTTCATGATATCTTCCTTCCCTGCAAGACCTTCCGAAAATGCAGTTGCACTTCCGGCAGCGCTTCCAAGACGCAGAGCGTGTTCATAACTGCCGTTTTCCAGATAGCCTGCAACAAAGCCTGCAACCATGGAATCTCCGGCTCCAACAGAATTTTTCACGGTTCCGGATGGAACTCCCATCTTAAATACCTCTCCCGTCTGGGTAATCAGGACGGCACCGTCTCCCGCCATGGAAATCAGTACATTTTCTGCACCTTTCTCCTGAAGGAGCTTTCCGTAATGAATAATTTCATCTACACTTTCCAGTGTCACACCGAACATCTCCCCTAGTTCGTGATTGTTCGGCTTTATCAGAAATGGGTGATAAAAAAGAACATTTGAAAGTAAATCACGGGTCGCGTCCACGACAATGCGAATTCCCTTTTTATCTAAATACTCCATGATTCTCTCATAAATATCATCATTGAGTGATGCAGGAATACTTCCTGAAAGGATTAACATGTCTCCGTCTGAAAGACAGTCAAGCTTTTCATAAAGCTGCTCCACATCTTTTTTCGTAATCTCAGGACCGATTCCGTTAATCTCTGTTTCCTCACCGGATTTGAGCTTTACATTAATTCTTGACATTCCATTTTTAACATGGATAAAATCACTTCGAAATCCCAGGTTTTTCACTCTGCGTTCGATCTCGTCTCCGGTAAATCCTGCAACAAATCCCAACGCAGTATTCCCGTATCCAAGCGTGGCCAGAACCGTTGAAACATTCAGTCCCTTGCCTCCGCAGTAAATGTCTTCCTGCTCCGTTCGGTTGACTGATCCCAGTGTGAAGTGATCTACTTTTACGACATAATCGAGAGCTGGATTAAATGTTACCGTGTAAATCATATATCACTGCTCCTTCTATATATAAAATTTTATTTCATCCCCTCGTCTATACTATAATACGATTGTTTTATTTCGTCAATATGTTTGTGAAAGAAATATTATTTCTTGTGTCATTTCGGCGCTTTGCACAATTAGTAATAAATCAATCCATTTTTTTCTTTTGTCTTTTGTGCTATTTACCCATATTCCAGTGTTCCCAAAAGAAACAGCGGCAATTCATCCTTTCCATCAAAAAAAGAGAACCTTTCGGTTCTCCTTTCTGATTTTTTCAAATCGTTTATTATTTTTTATCATCAGAGATTGCAATTTCGTGGCGTCTGATATGATCATGGGAATTCTTCTTACTGACTGACAAAAAGAGATATAAAATTTCCATCACTGTCGTTGCAGAAACCCTGGAAAAACAAAATTCACCCAAAAGAAGCTTTTCCCTGGTAGCAGTCGTGATGTGACGTTCGCAGGCCTGTCCCAGAGGGGATGATGGGTTATTCGTAATTGCAATGGTTGGCACACGGTTTTCCTTCGCCACTGCCACCAGAGTCATAAGGCGTTTGGAAAAGCCGGAGTTTGAAATGATAATGACCGCATCCTCCGGTCCCATATTGCAGGTATATGCCATCTGGGTTTCCCAGATTGTCCCTGAAACAGCAGCTATCCCCAGTTGATTGAACTTAAAGGCGCCGTCGAGAGCCACAGGAATGGTATTGCCCACTGCCACCAGCTGAACCGATCTGGCTTTTTCCACAATGGATAAGATCTTCTCAAGTTCTTCCGGATCCATCATGGAAATCGTCTGAGTCAGTTCCGTGACCTTGTTAGCCAGAATATTCTGAAGAGACTGGCTTATATTCTCACGGCTGATGTCATTGGAAACCTCAATGGAGTTGCCACGTTCCTCAGCCACCTCTTTTGCCAGATTAATCTTTAAATGGTGAAAACCATTAAATCCGCATCTTCTGCAGAATCTGGAGACCGTCGCATCGCTTGTTCCGCTTGCAAGAGCCAGTTCTGCCACCGTCATGTCAATGATATCACCTTTATTTGAGAGAATAAAATCCGCAATCTTTTTCTCTGCCTCAAAAAAAGAATCATAGGATGAGCAGAGAACACCGGACACACTTATACTTTCCTGCATATAACGTTTACCTCTAATTCATGTAATATTATTTCATCATTATAAAGGATATGAAATAAAATGTAAAGCATGAACTATTCTTTCCCGGATGTCAGAAGAAAGACAGTAGAAATAATGCATACAAATCCAAACAGATCCATTAATCCAAAATTAACTCCCATAAAAAGGACAGAGAACACAGTAGCTGACACAGGCTCTACCGATGCCAGCAGACTTCCCTTCTTAGGGCCCACACAGTTTACGCCCTCCAGATAACAGGCAAATGCGATCACCGTGCCAAACAGGATAATAATCCCCATGAAGGCCGCTGTCGCTGCATCAAGCGGTACCGTCTTCTCCCATGGGCGGAAAATCAGGCTCAGCAGAATACCCCCAATCAGCATTCCCCATGCTGCAATTACCATAGATCCGTACTTTCTTAAAAGCCTGCCCGGCTGGGTGGTGTAAACCGCCAGAGCCGCCGCAGAGCAGAGTCCCCAGAAAAGAGCCTGATCTGAGATCGCAAGGCTTCCCGGTTTTCCGTGAGTCGCCAGCAGAAAAGTTCCTGCCGTGGCAAGTGCTGCAGCGAGAAGTTCGTGTTTCTCCGGTATTTTCCCCGCACGCACAGAAACATAAAGCATAATGAGAACAGGGCCTATGTACTGAAGCACAGTCGCTGTCCCTGCATTGGAATAACCAATGGCTGTGAAATAGGTATACTGGCACATGGACATCCCGACCATGCCGAAAATAAATAAATCTCTTGTATCTTTGACGTCTTTATACGGCGCAAAAATCTGCTTCCCCTGTTTCATAAAACAGAAAAACAGCAGCAATATTCCCGCACACAGTAAACGTATGGGAACCAGCCAGTCTGAAGCAAGCCCTTTCACCTGTAAAAGATACTGCCCGCAGGTTCCCGATATTCCCCATAAAACCCCGCCTGATATCGTAAGAACGCTTCCCCTTCCAAGGCTTTTATTCTCTGTCAACTTCATTGCTGTCATCCTCTTTCGTATCTTGTGTTGTGCCTTCCCAGGTATTATGATCCGATGACGTATCTCTTAAAATTTCATCAATCTGGGCAAACAGGCGGCTGTCCGGCAGATTCCTCTGCCACAGCCGGTATGCAGCGGTGGATTTAATCTCTTTTGCATCTATGGGTTTTCCCGCACAGTAATCGCTGTTTAAATCTCCATACAGCTTTGCCATCTGCTCAATCTGCTCGTTGGGAAGATTCTTAATCTGGCTGCTCACCTGTTCATACACCACATCTTTTAAGCTTTTTTCTGCATACCCGTTGAAATGAAGCAGATTTTCATCCATAGTACCGGTTTTCTTTCCCCAGTCCTCCACATCGGTCTGTTCCGTTGTGTAAACCAGCCGGTTATCACCGGTCCAGGTCAGGACACCGTACTGGTTGGGGCTTATGGCAAAGGAATTGGCCACAACTTCACTGATGTGGTAATCCGCCCCTGTTTCACCAGGCTCCTGTTTGTAAGTCTTGGTCTTCTGTAAATGAAGATGACCGCTTATGTAGAGCGGGACACGGAAGCTTTCCAGCAGACTGACCACTTCCCCGCTGTTTTCCAGCGTACAGTCCTCCGGATATAAGATGCTCTCTTTTAAAAGGTTATGGTGGGCAATTACCACCACCGTTACACCCAGTTCTTTTGCTTCTTCCAGCTGGGTCTTCATCCAGTCAAGGGTCTCTTCCTTAATTCTTCCCCCTACTTTGTTGTAAGGCTCATACTGGGCGGAATCCACCATAAGGAGCCAGTTCTTTTCATCCAGTTCATAGACGTAGCTGAGAGAATTCTGATCCAGACTCCTGGCCTGATCATATCCAAATCTGCGGTATATATCATAGAAATCCTTTTCACTGGCTTCCTGGACCGGTTCCTTCTCTTTACCGAAATAGGAGGCTGCCGCGTGATTGTTAATATCGTGGTTTCCAGGTATAACAAGAACCTTAACTCCCTTCTCTTCCAGAGCCGTTAATTTTTCTGCCAGCGCCTCATGTCCCTTTTTTTCTCCGTTTAAAGTTAAATCTCCGCTTAAAATCACTGCTGTTGGTTTCTTTTTCTCCATCTGGTCTGTAAATGCATCCATAATCTGGGGAATATAGCGGACCGCTTTTCCGTCATCCCGTTTTTCCAGTTCACCAAAAGCTTCGCCGTAATCCGTCAGCTCCGGTGAAAAATAATGAACATCCGATGCAATCACAATGACAGGAGGCACGTATGGTTTCACCTTCTCTTCCGGTTCTTCCCCCTTCAAATCGGGCTTAACCGCCGATGCACGGTGCCCTTCCTCTTGTGTATCTTCTTCCTTACCGGTATTCTCTCCGGTTTCTCTCTCTGTTTCCGGTTCTTCTTCTGTATAGGGTACCGCTGTGCTTTCTACAGGTGCCTGGCTCTCCCCGCCCTTTTCTGTATGGGGAGAATTCAGTTTCTGTATCAGCAGGACAATAAAAAAGCACAGCAGAAGCATAATCGCATAAATACAAACCAGAAGTATATTTTTCTTTCGCTTATTCATCTGATTCCATAAAGATCCTCTCTGGTCCTTCCGGTTCTCCACATGGAATCATAGCACGTTTTTGTTCCAGGGGCAACTTCAAATGAGTTTTTCCATGTCTTATAATATTTTATCAAAACAGATCTCCGTCTGCTCCAACAAACATAAAGACAAAATATATCTTTCCTTCAGACAATACTGAACCACCTGCACGCCGGGAACAGAGCATGTAACACCCTCCGGTCCCAGGTAAAAGGAAAAATCCGTGAGGGGAATGGTGATCCCCCACCCTGCTGCTTTTACATAGCTCTCCTTTAATGTCCAGATCTTAAAAAAGAAAGCAGTCCGCTCCTCACCCTTTAGCTTGCCAAACTGCTCCTTTTCCTGTTCTGACATCACTTTCCGTATGATCTTCTCCGAAAATGGGCGGATTAATTCCACATCAATGCCCACAGGCACATCTCCCAGCCCACACGCAGCCAGCCCATCCGTATGACTGATGTTATGGAAGATATGGGGATAATCCTTTAATTGAGGCTTTCCGTGCCCGCCTTTTAAAACAGGAACAGGAATGCCGTCTCCATAATCAATCCCATAGTCTTTCTTTAAGCCCTTTCGTAAAAGAAGCTCTCCCTCCCGATGCTCCCTTTCGCGCTTATTCTCTCCCTCTGTCAGATCAAATTCTTCTACGTAAACTTTTATCATTCTAAAACATCCTCTGTTTAATTTTCCGTCTGAATCCAGGTTCTGTTTTCTGACGGGTTACCGTGGCAGAAATAAATTTTTCTTGCACCAAGAGCGCTGATTTTCTCCGCACTTCTTATCATTGCTTCCCGGTCACTGTAAATCATGGGAAGTCCCGGATAAAATAAGTTCATCAGGGCATCTCCCACAAATACAGCCCGCTTCTCCAGTTCCAGCCCGATGGAGCCTCTTGTATGGCCGGGAAGTTCAAGGATTGTCCCGTCAATACCATATTCATCAAGCCGGTCTCCCTCTTTTATAAAAATATCAGGTGTAAAATCAGAAATCACCGATTCTTCAAAGTTTTTTACTGCAACATCGGCGACTACCATCCCTAAAAGCCCCTGATAAGAAACGGGCTCCTTAAAATTATCCTTAATAATCCCCATATCATCCCTGTGAATTGCCAGAGGGGCTTTTAACTCTTTTGATAAATGAGACGCATTCTGTACCTGTTCTATATGACCATGAGTCAGAATAATGAGTTCTACCCTGTGTTTTTTGCACTGGGTAAGAATCTTATCTTCAAAGCCTTTTCTACCGGTATCGATCAGAATGGCTCTTCCGTTTTTTTCTATCAGATAGCAGTTCTCACTTCCGCACCTGATTCTTTTTATTTCCGCCATCTATCATTCTCCCACTTTCCCATACAATCCCACTTACTCCCATTTTTATAACGGGTATCACTGTTCATTCTATTGAAAAAGTGTCTCTGATATTCCACCGGTTTCATAAGCATATCATTTATTTCCTGATACATCAAATCCTTTTGCCAAAATACGAAAAAAAGACCTGCAGGCTTCTTACACCTGCAGGTTTTACTTACTCTTATTTATGAACGGCGGATATGAAATGCATCCATTCCGGGGTAAACAGCGCTCTCACCAAGTTCCTCCTCAATCCGAAGCAGCTGGTTGTATTTTGCAACACGTTCGCTTCTGCTTGGGGCTCCGGTTTTAATCTGACAGGTATTTAACGCCACAGCCAGATCTGAAATGGTAGTATCCTCTGTCTCACCGGAACGATGGGAAGCAATGGCAGTATAACCTGCACGGTGGGCCATCTTAATGGCTTCCAGAGTCTCTGATACAGACCCGATCTGATTGAGCTTAATGAGGATGGAGTTGCCGCATCCTTCTGTGATACCCTTTTTCAGACGCTCTGTATTGGTAACAAATAAATCATCTCCTACCAGCTGGATCCTGTTTCCAAGCTCTTTTGTCAGGAGTTTCCAGCCATCCCAATCCTCTTCATCCAGTGCATCCTCAATGGAATAAATGGGATACTTATCGCAAAGCTGTTTCCAGTGTTCAATCAGTTCCTCAGAAGTGTAATGCTTGCCGGATTTGGGAAGAACATACTGTCCTTTGCCTTCCCCTTTCCACTCGCTGGAAGCAGCATCCATGGCAAGTACAAAATCACGTCCCGGCTCATAACCTGCTTTTCTCACTGCTTCCAGAATAAGTTCAATAGCTGCATCATCACTCTCCAGGTCAGGAGCGAAGCCTCCCTCGTCACCCACTGAGGTGGCAAGACCTTTTGCCTTTAAAATTGATGCCAGACAATGGAACACCTCTGTACACCAGCGAAGACCTTCCTTAAAGCTTGGAGCACCTGCAGGCATAATCATAAACTCCTGAACATCTACGGTATTGGCTGCATGAGCTCCTCCGTTTAAAATGTTCATCATGGGAACAGGAAGGCGGTTGCCTGTGATCCCTCCCAGGAACCGGTAAAGGGGAATTCCCATGCTGACTGCTGCCGCCCTTGCACAGGCAATGGATACTGCAAGAATGGCATTGGCTCCCAGTCTTGATTTGTCCGGTGTCCCATCAGCTGTGATCATGGCCTTGTCTATTCCATAGATATCGGATGCGTCCATGCCGACCAGTGCATAATGAATGACTGTGTTGATATTGTGAACTGCATTTAAAACACCTTTACCGCCGTAACGGGTCTTATCCCCGTCTCTTAACTCCAAAGCTTCAAACTCGCCGGTAGAGGCTCCGCTTGGCGCTGCTCCTGTGGCAATGGTTCCATCTGCCAGATGAACCTCCGCTTCAACGGTAGGGTTTCCTCTTGAGTCAATAATTTCTCTTCCAATGACCTTTTCAATTTCCAGATAATTCATCATGATTTCTCCTTTTCTTTTATATGCTTTCCAGAACGGTCAGAAGTTCCTCTACGGACTTCTTCCCAAATTCTACAATCTCATCATTGATAATCATACAGGGAACACTCATAATCTGATATCGTTTCTTTAATTCCGGATAATAGGCCAGATCATAAGTCCAGGCCTTCACTTTCCTGCTGTCAGCCGCAATTCTTCCCGCAGACATAACCGTAGTCGGGCACATGGTACAGGATAATGACACTGCAATTTTAATATCAAGCTGTTTTTCCAGCCTTTGTATCCTGTCAGTTTCTTCTGAAGAAAGGGACTGTCCTGGTCCCGCTGCATTATATAATCCAATAACAAAGGAATTAAACTCGTGTCCTCCCGGAATTCCATAAAAGCGGATTCCTGTTTCAGTGCCGTCTTCTCTTAAAACGCACAGGGCCGGAAGAGCCTCATCAGGTTCTGACTTATCCGATACCTGTTCTGTGATTGTCTCCACTTTATCCGAGATTCCTGAAAGTTCCTTTAGGAAGGATTCCATTTCGGCCGAAAGCCGGCTTTGATCTAAAAGTGCCTTTACCGTTACTTTCGTCTGAAACTTCTGAAACAGAGCTTCTAACTGCTGTCTCATCTCAGAATTGATAAAATTCTCTTCCCCTGATTCCTCCGGCTGCTTTCTGTCTTCACTTGTGTTCTTTCCTTCTGGTGACGGCTCCCTTGGGGATAAGTTTAACTTTTCATATACTTCAGCAACATACTTTTCTAAAGATGTTGCAGCAACTGCTCCATCAGAGACAGCCGTAACAACCTGCCTTAAATTTTTGATACACACATCGCCGGCTCCATACACTCCCGGAATACCGGTCATCTGATTGTGGTCTGTAATAAGATATCCCTGGCTGTCAAGCTCCAGCTTTCCTTTTACCAGATCAGTATCCGGTACATAGCCTGCAAATACGAAAATACCAAAGGATTCACCCTCCGGCGCTTCATAGCTCCATTCTCTTCCGGTCTTACTGTCTCTAAACCGGGCCGTTCTTAACAGTCTGTCTCCGGCAGCCTCCACTATCTCTGTCTGATAATGCACTTCAATTTTTTCATGATTCTTAGCCTTATCGGCTACGGAGGCGGCACAGGTAAAATCCTCTTCTCTTACAATAATGGTGACCTTTTTTGCATACTTGGTCAGAAATACAGCTTCCTCTGCCGCTGCAAATCCGCCTCCAATTACAAATACATCCATTCCGGTAAAAAATTCACCGTCACAGGTTGCACAGTAAGCCACTCCTCTGCCTTTGTACTCTTTCTCTCCTGCAAACCCCAGAGTTCTGGGGTTTGCTCCAAGAGCAAGAACAATTCCAAGCGTCTGATAATCACCTTTATCCGTTTTAACAATGCGGATATCCCCGGAGAAATCAAAGTCTGTTACTTTTGCCATTTGAAATTCCGCGCCAAAGCTTTGAGCCTGGATGCGCATCTTTTCTGTCAGCTTCGCACCGTCTGTTTTCTCTATTCCGGGATAATTCACGATTTCCGATGTAATGGTTATCTGTCCGCCGATTTTTTCTTTTTCAAGAACCAGAACCTTAAATCTGGCCCTGGCAGCGTAAATGGCTGCGGAGAGACCTGCAGGACCTGCGCCTGCAATAATTACGTCATAAAGTTCAGCCATAAGATCCCGCCTTTACAAAAGCCCTACTAAATCCAGGCTGGGTTTTAATGTCTTTTCTCCTGGTTTCCATTTTGCAGGGCAGACCTCATCTCCGTGTTTGGCAACGAACTGGGAAGCTTCCACTCTTCGGAACAGTTCCTCTGCATTTCGTCCCACATTGCCGGCGATGACCTCATAAGCCACGATCACGCCTTCCGGATTCACAACAAAGGTTGCCCGTTCTGCCATGCCCGATTCCTCAATCAGAACATCAAAGCTTCTTGCCAGCGCTCCCGTAGGATCCGCAAGCATGGGGTACTTAATCTTTTTAATTGTCTTTGAAGCATCATGCCATGCTTTGTGAACAAAATGGGTATCACAGGATACACTGTAAATTTCACAGCCCGCCTTTTTAAAATCCTCATATTTATCTGCAAGATCTTCCAGTTCCGTGGGGCATACAAACGTAAAATCCGCCGGATAGAAAAAGAATACGGACCACTTTCCCAGAACATCCTTTTTAACCACTTCCTTAAATTCTCCATTTATAAAACTTTGTACTTTAAAATCACTGATCTCTTTTCCAATGAATGACATACAATCTATCTCCTTTCCTGACGCTATACTCAATTAATATGGCTTGTTTCATTTAAATTTATGAGTTAGTTATTCCTAATTCACAATATTATCATAGCATAGTTTTCCAGAAAATTCAATAAACAATATCGATAATAATTATTATTTTATTATAAAGACAAAAAAGCCGGAGAAGTGCAAAGAAATTTCTCCTTTGCAGCTGCTCCGGCATTCCAGTTTCCGGAGTTAAATCATCCAGAAGTCCGTTTTATCCGCATTATACTCCAACCGAAAACGCAGTTTTTCAAAATACGCTTCCAGTGTCTCATAAAGCGCCTGATACTGCTTAGTCCCATTGCTGTCACTTAGTGATTCCACAAAGCAGGACTGTTTGCCGCAGGCATCTCTTAAATGAATCTTAAATTCCAGCCCGCTGTCTTTTAAAAGCTGATTGCATTCCAGTATCTCACCAAACGATACGATCTTCATGGCTTCCTCTATTCCTGGCCTTTAAACCGCTTTGCCTGTTCTCCGATCAGTTCCATATCGTCAAAATAGTTGATCTTCATGGCTTCCTTTACCTCTTTTAAGGTATCTGCAGCCACTGCTTCTGCTTTCCGGCTTCCCTCTTTTAAGATCTGATATACGTAAGGAATATCTGCTTCGTATTCTTTTCTTCTTTTTCTGATGGGTTCTAACTCCGCCTGCAGCACGCTGTTTAAAAATCTTTTTACCTTAACGTCTCCAAGTCCGCCTCTCTGATAGTGTTCCTTCAGCTCATCAAGATTCTTGTAATCCGGTAAATATTCTTTAAAATCTTCTTCCCTGCAGAATGCATCCAGATAGGTAAATACCGTATTGCCCTCCACTTTTCCGGGATCGGAAACCATAAGGTGGTCGGGATCTGTGTACATGCTCATCACCTTTTTCTTAACCTCTTCTTCCGAATCGGATAAGTAGATACAGTTTCCAAGGGATTTGCTCATCTTGGCCTTTCCATCTGTTCCAGGAAGACGCAGGCACGCCTGATTATCCGGAAGAAGAATGTCGGGCTCAACCAGAGCTTCTCCGTAAACGGAATTGAATTTCCGCACAATCTCCCTTGTCTGCTCAATCATAGGCTCCTGATCTTCTCCTACAGGAACTGTGGTTGCCTTAAATGCTGTAATATCGGCTGCCTGGCTGATGGGATACGTAAAGAAGCCCACAGGAATGCTGGTTTCAAAATTTCTCATGGCAATCTCAGATTTTACGGTAGGATTGCGCTGAAGTCTTGAAACGGTTACCAGGTTCATATAATAGAAGCTAAGCTCTGTAAGCTGGGGTATCTGAGACTGGATGAACAACGTACTCTTACTGGGATCCAGTCCGCATGCAAGATAATCCAGCGCTACCTCAATGATGTTCTGACGAACCTTTTCCGGATTATCCGCATTATCCGTCAATGCCTGGGCATCCGCAATCATAATAAAAATTTCGTCAAATTCGCCGGAATTCTGCAATTCCACCCTGCGCCTCAGCGAACCCACGTAATGTCCGATATGAAGCTTTCCGGTGGGTCTGTCCCCCGTTAAAATAATCTTTCCCATTTTGTACCTCCAGATATATTGTCAAGTTTTATTGTACCATTCATTCGATATTTGTCAATGAGGCACCTTACTTTACTTCAAATATATCCTCTGCATAATTCACGGATGCCATGGCATCCCTGCAATACTGGTCTGCACCGATTGTCATGGCATACTCTTTTGTAAGAACAGCTCCCCCAACCATAACCTTCACAAAAGGTGCCTCTTTTCTTAACTGCCTGATCGTCTCTTCCATGCTTGGAACCGTGGTGGTCATGAGGGCACTTAAGCCCACCAGCTTTACATTCCGTTCCATGGCTGTCTTTACAATGGTTTCAGGGGGAACATCCTTACCAAGATCCAGCACCTCATAGCTGTAATTTTCCAGAAGCACCTTTACAATGTTTTTCCCGATATCGTGGATATCGCCCTTCACGGTAGCAAGAATCACCGTTCCCTTTTTCTTTTCCTCTGCACCGCTTTGGGCCAGTCTCTCCTTAATGACCTCAAAAGCCGCTTTTGCAGCCTCCGCACTCATAAGAAGCTGGGGAAGAAATACCGTTCCCTTTTCAAAGCCTTTCCCAACCTCATTCAGGGCAGGAATCATCTCTTCATTAATGATTGCAAGAGGCTCGCTGTTTAGAAGCAGTTCAGATACTGCCGAATAAGCCCTGTCTTTCAATCCTTTTTTTATACTCTCCCGCAGGGACAGATCTTTTCCGCCATCTGCTGCAGCCTTCTGATCCCCGGCCTGTCTTTTCACCTCACCAAGAACAGCCACATTTCCGCTGTAGATGCTGATATAATTGCTGCACTGGGGATCTAAGTCTGCAAGAACACGGTAGCTGTAATAGGAACGCATCATCGCCTCTGAATTGGGATTTATAATAGCGGCATTTAACCCGTTTTGCAAAGCCATGGTAAAAAATGCGGCATTTACAATCTCTCTTTGAGGCAGACCGAAGGAAATATTGGATACCCCAAGTATGGTTTTCCCCCCTAACTCATCCCGCACCCGCCTTACAGTCTCAAGAGTTGTAATGGCACCTTTGCTGTCAGAGCTGACTGTCATGCATAATGCGTCAATGATAATGTCCTCTTTTCCGATTCCATATCCGGCTGCCGTGTCATAAATTTTTTTCGAAACGGTGATTCTTCCCTCAGGAGTCTCCGGAATCCCATCCTCATCAAGAGCCAGAGCCACCACAACTCCGCCGTACCGCTTCACAAGCGGGAAAATGGCTTCCATTACCTCTTTCTTTCCATTGACGGAATTGATGAGGGGCTTTCCGTTATAGATTCTCATGGCACGTTCCATGGCGGTCATATTGGAGGTATCAATCTGTAAAGGCAGATCAATGATACTTTGCAGTTCTTTCACCACTTCCGTCATCATTGATGGCTCATCAATCTCAGGAAGTCCCACATTTACATCCAGAACATGAGCCCCATTATCCTGCTGAAGAACACCCTCTTTCAAAATATACTCCAGGTTATGATCCTTCAATGCCTGCTTAAACTTTGACTTACCCGTAGGATTAATCCGTTCTCCAATGATAACCGGATCCTTATCTATGACAACAGCCTGCGCATAGGAAGAAATGACCGTCCGGTTCTTTTTCTCCGGAAGCCTGACCGGATTATCCCTGCACAAAGCAACCATCTTTTGAATATGCTCCGGCGTCGTTCCGCAGCAGCCTCCGATGATGCAGGCTCCTGCGTCCGCAATTTCCTTCATCACTCTGGCAAATTCATCTGCATCGATATCATAAACCGTCTTTCCGCCTTCACTCCTTGGAAGACCGGCATTGGGGTTTACGATGACCGGAAGGGAAACCACCTTCATGATGTCCTGTAAAATCCCCTTCATCTGAACAGGACCAAGACCGCAGTTAATTCCCAGGGCATCCACTCCCAGACCCTCTAAAAGAGCCACTGTGGACTCCACGTTTCCGCCGGTTAGAAGCTTTCCTTTCTCATCAAAGATCATCGTCACAAACACAGGAAGGCTGCTGTTTTCTTTTGCAGCCAGAACCGCTGCCTTTGCTTCATAGCTATCGCTCATGGTTTCAATGAGGATGAGATCTGCGCCTTCCCTCTCCCCGATTCTTACCACCTGGGAAAACAGTTCATAGGCATCTTCAAAATCAAGATCTCCCAAAGGCTTTAGAAGCTTTCCGGTAGGGCCGATATCAAGAGCAACAGCTCCCTTTTTTCTTCCCTCCGGATAAGAAGCAGTATTCACCGCCTCCTTTGCATTCTTCATGGCAGCAGTTACAATCTGCTCTAAATCAAATTCCTTATCCTGATTATATTTTAAACCATTTGCACCAAACGTATTGGTTTTAATCATATCCGCACCGGCTTCCAGATAATCTCTGTGAAGCTTCACGATTAAATCGGAATGCGTTACATTCCATGTTTCCGGCAGTTCACCAGGTTTTAAGCCGTTGGCCTGTAAAAGGCTGCCCATTCCGCCGTCAAAAAATAGGATTCTATTTTTAAGTTCTTCTAAAATCGCCGTCATAATTCCTCCATCTGCACTCAGTTTCTTTACTGTCTCCGGTATGCACAGTCCAATTTCTCGCAGGATTCGCACCCCTTTATCTCACACCGGTAAGGCTTTTTGCTGACTCCCATAACTGCCGTCACGGATTTGGAGGGAGTCATAAGCAGGCTTTCCGTAAGCATAATGCCGATCCGCTTGGGTGTTTCCAAAACGGTTGTAATTTCCTTTTGACATTCCAATGAAAAATCACCGTAGCCCGGACTGAATCTGGGTCTTAAATAGAGTCCTTTTGCCTCGTATTCCTGTTTCAGCTTACGGTTCTCCCCGTCGCAGTATTCTTCAATCACCGCAGCGGCAGCAGCCTGCATGATGACTGCCTTGCTCATCTGAAGTCTGGTGTATTTGTGAAGCAGCACATCCACACCCGTTCCCAGTGTAGCCGCAAATAATATGACTTCTTCACAATCAGCCAGATTTTTGCTTAAATTCCGGCTTCTTGTGCGGAAAACCGTAAAATCAATCTCATTTTCAGGCAGCAGTGTTAAGGGATATGACCTGTAAATGCTTTTCGGTGTTGCAGCAGCCAGAAGTTCTTCCAGGGCTTCTTCGATCAATGCACTTACCTGTTCATCGCCTTCCTTATTGCCATATCCTAAATATCTGAGAATCTCCTTCCGGCTGATCTCCATTCTTATCCCTCCGATTTCTCCTGTTAAAACAGGTCCGCTCTTTTCAGAAACGGACCTGCTGCTCCACGGATTACAGTATCTCCGAAAGATTTTCCTTGATCTTTAAGGCTACATCCGGCTTATTCATGGAATAAACATGGATGGCATTGACACCGTTAGCAATTAAATCAATGATCTGCTCCGTTGCATAAGCGATTCCCGCCTGCTTCATAGCTGCCGGATTCTCTCCGAACCGGTCAACGATGGCCTTAAAACGGGTGGGCAGATAGGTTCCGGAAAGCTGGCAGCTTCGTATGATCTGCTTTACATTGGTTACAGGCATTATTCCTGCAACGACCGGGACTGTAATTCCCTTTTCCCGTATACGGTATAAGTAATTATATAAGATATTATTATCGAAAAACATCTGCGTGGTAACAAAATCACAGCCTGCTTCCACCTTCTGCTTTAAATAATCCATATCAATGGTTTTGTTTGCCGACTCCACATGGCCTTCCGGATAACAGGCAGCTCCAATACAGAAATCTCCGGTTTCCTTGATTTCCCGGATCAGCTCTGATGCATAGTTGTATTCCCGTTTATCAGGTGCATCAGGGGGGATATCTCCTCTTAATGCCAGCACGTTTTCTATCCCTGCATCCTTTAGCTCACCCAGCACCTGACGTACCTTTTCTTTGGTTGAAGATACACAGGTTAAATGGGCCAGAGCAGTCACATGATACTCATGGTGGAGCGCGGAAGCGATATCCACGGTATACTTACTGGTTCCTCCGCCTGCGCCGTATGTGACGCTCATAAAGGCAGGCTTAAGTTTTGCTATCTCAGCAGCAGCCTTTTCAACAGAATCATACTTATCCTCTGTCTTGGGCGGGAACACTTCAAAAGATAAGGTCGGCTTCCCCTGGCTCAAAATATCTGTAATCTTCATTCTGTCAATCTCCTATCCTCTGCTTCTTTTATTTTAACACTTTACCATAAAAAACTTTTTCCCGCAACAAATAGTATTCCTAATTTTATTGTCCCGTAAATATCCTGGCCAGAGGAGAGCCTCCCGGAAGAATTAATGTATTCCCATTTCCCGCAAGAGACGTCTTCGCAGCCTCTAAAGACCGTACAAAGGAATAAAAATCAGATCTTTGAGGATCATGATAAGCCTCTGCCATAATTCTCATATATTCCCCTTCTCCCTCAGATGTGATTGAGGCTGCCTTTGCCTGGGCATCAGAAATGCTGATGGCAATTTCACGGTCTGTTGTATTTTGTATCTTTTTTGCCTCTGCCTGGCCTTCCGCCGTAAATGTAGCTGCGATTTTATCACGCTCCGAGATCATTCTTTCATATACAGCTGTTTTGTTGTCTGCCGGAAGGTCCAGACGCTTTGTTTCCACTGCCAGAAGACGAATTCCATACTGTCCCATATTATCGCCCACATTTTCCATGATAGCCTGTGAAAGTTCGCCGTCACGGCTGCTGATCACTTCATTCTGCGCCATACTGCTGATCACATTTTTTACCGAGTTATAGACCACCGTATCAATTCTGCTCTCTGCGCCTGCAACGGAAGAATTCAGAGACTGGGCAAATTTCAGCGGATCTTCAATACGCCAGAGCACGTAGCTGTCACTGAGCATTGTCTTTTTATCCATTGTAATCACATCGGACGCCGCCAGATCATAAATGAGTATCTGCTTTGGAAGAGTATCTGCTGTCTGGATAAATGGTAACTTATAGGAAATCCCCGGTGCATCAATGACCCGTTCCACCCTTCCAAACTGCCGGATCAGCTTGTATTCGTTTTCATTGGTGACTACCACCGAACCGGAAAGCACCGTTACGGCAGCTGCTGCAAGCAGTATTCCTATGGCTGTTTTTATCTTTTTCATTCCTTATTCTCCTTTTTCTCACTGGTTTCTCCTCCCGTAAAGCTGTCAAGAGGGAGAATGGTACTGGTCTGGTCCGTACCGTCAATAATCACCTTCATATTTGGAAGAACATCTTCCATCGTTTCATAAAACATCCGTTTTTTGGTCACTTCCGGATTTTTTATATATTCCTGATACATGGCATTGAATTTCGCCACTTCTGCACTGGCTTCGTTAATTCTTTTCGCCTTGGAAGATTCTGCATCCTGGAGAATTTTATCGGTCTGGGCAGTTGCCTCGGGAAGTTTTTCATTTCGGTACTTATTTGCATTGTTGATCGCCGTTTCTTTTCCCTGCTTGGCTGTTTCCACCGCCTTAAATGCTTCCATTACCTCTTTTGTCGGCGGTTCTGAATCCTGTATGGTGACATTAATCACAGTAAGCCCCACATTGTGTTCCGCCAGTTTAGCAGTGATCATCTCCTTTACTTTGGACTGAATCTCGTTTTTTCCATTGGTCAGCACCGAATCCACGTCATAACTGCCGATGACAGTCCGGATACTGCTTCTTGATACATTCTGAAGGATTGTCAGCGGATCCTTAGAAGCATATATGGCCTTCACCGGATCAGCAACTTTGTATTCCACAAAAAAATCCACGTTTACAAAATTATAATCCTTCGTGATCATCAGGGAATCTTCTTCCTTGCTTTCATTGTTACTTGGATCGTATCCCACAGCAAAGCCCTGTATTGTGGTATTTACCTTATGCACATTTTGCACGAACGGGATCTTAAAATGAAGCCCCGGCTCCGCAACCGTTCTGGGAATACCTAAGGTTGTCACTACTGCCTGCTCCTGCTCCTGTACATTATAGACAGAGCCAAATGCTATAACAGGAACTGCCACTGCGAGTAAAACCGCCATTCCGGATTTCCGGATCAGCCTTCGAAATTTTTTCAACTGCTCCGTTCCTTTCGGGTTAACTGTTTCCATAATTCAATTCCTCTCTTTCTTTTCTGTATGTTTTCGCAAAAAGAGTATAAAAAAAGACCTTTGCGGATACCATACGGTATCTGTAAAAGTCTTGTCATTTCATAAGTATGCGGATAAATCTCTTTATCGTTCTGACGCACGCTTATCCACCTTACGGTGGAAGCTACTCCCTTTTGCGATTGAAATAATTATATCAGATCAGTTATTTTCTGTCAATAGCGGGTTTCTGCTGTTACGTTTCCTGATTTTTTACAGCTTCCGGATTGTTATAGGATACATAAATCTGGATCCGGTCCTCATAAATATATAGATTAACATCAAAGATTCCTTCCAGGATGTATGCCCCTTCCTGCTGGTTCAGCCTTGACTTTGCCTGTTCCATAATCGTGGGAATGCTGCTTTGCTCTGTCTGAATTTTGCAGGCCGCCTCTGTAAGCATCAGAAACTGTTCTAAATACGCCAGAGAAGCTTCCGGGTTCCCCAGATAGGACACATACCGGTGCAGTTCTCCGGTTGCGGTATCATAGTTAATATCCACATACTCATACTCTTCCTCACCGGAACTTTCCCCAGCTGCTGTATTCGGTATTAAATAAACGCTTTCCACTGTCTCATAAAAAGTGACCGGGCCACTGTCCTCAGTCATCTCATAGTTATCAGAATAGGTTTCCTTAGAACTGATCTGATAGCCATAATCGCCTTTTTCCAGAAACAGGGCCATGGAATCTGCAATTTTTCTTCCATCGGCTTCAAAATGATCGAACCCGCTGCATCGTTCGCCTGCTGCAATTACCTCTGCTTCATCTAAATCCCGATACCCATAATCATCATATCCTGCTGCGGTCTCATAATCATTCTCAGAAAAAACAGTACCAACAGCAAAGCTGATAATGCCCACCACCATAATAACAATAACAAATACCATCATCAAAACAATCATCATTATATTTGATTGTTTTTTACCAGTTACGGAAGGATTGGCCGCCGGCTGATTTACCGTCAGTCTGCCAGCCTGAGGCAGCCCTGCCGGCATAGCCTGCTGGTTTCTCTTTTCATTTAATAAATAATTCACTTCCCAGCTTATAGGCTTTTTCACCACCCGCCTGCACCTGGGACAATAATTCACCTCGTTAACCGGAAGATCACAGACCGGACAAATCTTTTTCACCATCTTTTGTTTTCCCCTTCTTTAACCCAGTACCAGATGAGCCACTGCGATCTCATCATCCTCCCTGAAGCCCTGTGCACAAACCTGGATATCATAAACATATTTTTCATTCAGACCTGTGGTTTCAGCTATTTTTTCAATGCTCATTCCATCTTTTGCCAGTGACAGTACTATATGAACATCATTTATGGTCTTACTTAATAATTCGTCAGACTGAGGGGGATTCATAAGCGTATTTTCCCCTAAATCCTGTTCCGTGATAAAATCTTCCAGAGAAAGCTTCTTTTCATTCTCCTGTTCCGTATAATAATCGTCAGAAAGCTCCCAGTCTTTTTCATCCTTTAACATGATATTTCTCCTTTCAAAAACAGGCAGGTTCACGGGAACCTGCCTGATATGTATGTATTTATCTTTTATTTCTTAAAAAGTCAGGAATGTTAATCTGTACTTCTTTGTTAACAGTCGGACGATAAGGCTGGCCATTCCCCTGAGGTGCACTCTGCTGTGTATTCTGGGGTGTTCCCTGTCCGTAGTTTGGCTGCTTGTTATAATTGGGATTGTTGTAATTCGGACTGCCGTAATTACCGCCGTTATTCTGGTTATTGGGATAAGCCTGTCCGGAATAATTATTGGTATTGCCATAATTCTGGTTAAAGTTCTGGTTGTATCCGGGAGTTGCTGCTGCGGTCGCCGCTGCTTCCTGGCTGCCGGCCTGCTGTGCTGCTTTCGGCTGTTTATAGTTTGGGTTGGAGAAATTAGTCATAACCTTGGATACAGGTGTCTCATTCTGCATATCAAGTCCGGTTGCAATGACAGTAATGCTTGCTTCATCCTGGGCATTCTCATCATACATGGCACCGAAAATAATATTCGCGTCGTCTCCTGCCATCTCCTGAACATAGCTGGCTGCTTCATTGGCCTCGATCAGGCTGATATCTCCGGAGATATTAATGATCACATGAGTTGCACCTTCTATGGTTGTCTCAAGAAGCGGGCTGGATACTGCCTGTTTCACTGCCTCTAAAGCCTTTTCATCGCCCTTAGCACGTCCGATACCAATGTGAGCAATGCCTTTATCGGTCATAACGGTCTGAACATCAGCAAAATCCAGGTTAATCAGTCCTGGTACATTAATTAAATCTGTAATACCCTGAACTGCCTGCTGAAGTACTTCATCAGCCTTTTTTAAAGCATCAGGCATGGTGGTGCGCCTGTCCACGATTTCAAGAAGACGGTCGTTAGGGATTACAATCAGCGTATCTACACTTTCCTTTAAACGCTCAATACCGTTAACTGCATTGGACATACGTGTTTTGGCTTCAAAACGGAAAGGCTTTGTTACAACACCAACCGTTAAGATTCCCATATCCTTTGCAATCTTAGCCACAACGGGAGCCGCACCGGTTCCTGTTCCGCCTCCCATACCGCATGTAACGAATACCATATCGGCACCCTTCATGACCTGAGCCAGCTCGTCCGCATTCTCTTCCGCTGCCTTTTCGCCAATTTCAGGTTTTGCACCTGCACCAAGTCCCTTGGTCAGCTTCTCACCGATCTGCATGGCTGTGGGAGCCTTGCAAAACTGCAACGCCTGCTTGTCCGTATTGATTCCAAGAAATTCCACACCAGCTATATTCTCATCAATCATGCGGTTAACCGCATTGTTTCCGGCACCGCCTACACCGATTACCAGAATTCTTGCAGCGTTATCCGCCTCATTTATTTTAATCTCTAACAAGATTATATCCTCCTTTAACCATATACAGCTTACTGTATAAACCTATTTAATATAATATTTTATTTTGTAAAAAATATCAACCATTTTTTTTACAAAATTCCAAGCAAATTATGTAAATTCACTTATCCTTCACAAACCGATAAGAAGTGACTGTTTCCGCCTCGTCATATGTATCCAGATACAATATGCCAGACAAACCGGTAAGAACCGGCAGCTGATCGTTCAGCTCTGAAATCTTTCCATTCATCTGGTCATTGCTTCCAAGGTATACCCTGATGCTTCCCATCACAAGAGTTGCATTCCCGTTAGAATCATAGCGGATCTCATCTGCCGGGATTTTATGGGTTGATAAAAGCTGGGTGAGGGTTAAAATCTGGCCGAATACTTTGGGATCCTCCACGGGGAGGGGCTGGTGCAGAGCGATATGCCCATACTTAAGCCCCGTAATCCATGGAATTCCTGTCAGCTTTCCGCTGGAACTTTCCACAATGATCCCGTCTTTATCAAAATACATATAACTGCCCATATAGGAAACATAGCCAACCACGGATTTTTCATATACGATCACTTCTATGCTGACAGGGCTCTGGAATACGATCTTGTAATCTTCCACGAAAGGAATCTGTTCGTGTTCCCGAAAACGGTCCTTGTAGATGCAGTAAATCGCATTCCGGTCCCAGCCATCCTTAAATAATAAGTCTATGATCTGATCTGAAGTATATTTTTTGTTGCCGGTTACAGTAATCGTCCTGATCTGCAGTGACATAAAAACTGCCGTGCCGGCCAGAAGGAATACTGCTATCATTGCAACTATCATTTTTCTTCTGCTTTTTTTGAAGTTTTTCATTCCTTACCTCTGATTGCAGCTCCAAGACTGCTTAAATCCCTGCAGATATCCTCATACCCCCGCTCAATATGGTGGCACTCAGAAATCTCCGTCACGCCTTCGCCTGCAAGCCCTGCCACCACAAGGGCAGCACCGCCTCTTAGATCAGGAGCCGCTACGTAATTGCCTTTTAAAGGATAGAGCCCGTGTACTATCGCCCGTTTTCCCTCTATAACGATATCAGCTCCCAGTTTCTTAAGCTCATTTGCTGCCCCGAACCTTCCTTCAAAAATCGTCTCCTCCACTCTTCCCCAGCCGGATCCCGATGCCATCACCGCCATCACCTGGGATTGAAGATCTGTTGGAAACCCCGGGTAAGGTTCCGTTACAACGCTCACACAGTCAGGGCGTCCTCTCATGGAAACTTCCAGCTGGTTTTTATACAGTTTTAACTCGGCTCCCATTCTTTCCGCCAGGGAAAGAGCTGCAGTCAGATGATCCGGCCTGACCCCTTTCAGCAGCACATTCCCTTCTGCTGCCATCACTGCAGTTAAATAAGTACCTGCCACAATCCGGTCCCCTGCCACGAAAAATTCAGAATCATGTAAGCCTGTAACTCCGGTTACAGCAAGTCTGGAGGTTCCTGCTCCGTGTATGACCGCCCCCATGTTGTTTAAGAATTCACAGAGAGAAGTGATCTCCGGTTCTTTTGCCGCTCCATGTATCACGGTGATTCCTTTCGCGTAAACAGCTGCCATCAGGGCATTTTCCGTAGCTCCCACACTGGGAAACGGAAAGTAAATATCGGCACCCGCCAGCGCCTTTGCAGATGCACACAGTTTCTCATCCTTTTCCTCTATCACTGCGCCAAGTGTGCGGAATGCAGCCAAATGCATATCAATCGGCCGCTGTCCTATGGAGCAGCCTCCCGGAAAACTGGTAACAGCAAACCCCAGTCTCCCTAAAAGCGGACCTGACAATATAATAGAGGAACGCATGCTTTTTATATACTCTTCCGGAATCTCCGCACATTTGATGTCAGAAGCATCAATGGTCAGCGTATGTCCGTCAAGACTGTAAATACACCCGATACGCTCAAGTATCCCCAGCATACAGAACACATCCTGTATCCTGGGGACATTTTGAATCACTGTAGTACCTTTATGGAGAACCGCCGCTGCCATAATCGGCAGAACAGCATTTTTGGAACCCTGAATTTTTATCTCACCTTTTAAGGATCGTAACCCCTGGACCTGTATGACTGACAAACCGGTACCTCCCATGGTTTCTTATATACTATCCTATGTTATAAGTGAGAGAATGGTTTCATATCCAGCTATTTTTCCAGTTTAATCTGGTTGGAAACACTTAGAACCATGCCCATTTCAGCCATAAGAAACAGGACCGAGGTTCCCCCGTAACTGATAAAGGGAAGGGTAATTCCGGTATTTGGTATGGTATTGGTTACAACGGCAATGTTTAAGATAACCTGTATGGCAATGTGTCCCATAACCCCTACCACCAAAAGTGCGCCGAACAGATCCGGTGCATTGTCTGCGATCAGCATAAAGCGGTATATCATGAACAGAAAAATAAGAATCACGGATACCGCGCCAAAAAGTCCCAGTTCCTCACAGATAATGGAGAAAATCATATCATTCTGCGCCTCAGGCACAAATCCCATCTTCTGTATGCTCTCACCCAGACCTCTTCCTACCAGACCGCCGGAACCTATGGCATAAAGTCCCTGCAGCACCTGATAACCTCCCGTAGAAGGGTATGCCTCCGGGTTCATCCAGACAAGTATTCTTCCCAGCTGGTAATCGTGAAGAATATTTAACTTTTCAAGAACCGTGGCTATGGGACCGGCAAATGCCAAAAGCCCGACTCCTGCAAATCCGCAGGCAAAAAACGGCCATTTCTTTTTACACGCCACAAACAGCATGACAAACGCAATTCCTACAATGATGATACCGGAGCTTAAATTGTTTGCAGCAACAATTCCCGCAATGGGCAGAGTTGTCACAATAATAAGCCCCACACCGTTTTTTGTATTGATGTTTTTTCCCATCTGTACAATCATAACAGCCAGCATTACAATGAGAGCAATTTTTACAAACTCCGTAGGCTGAAACGTCAGGCTTCCTACTCCCAGCCATCGGCGTTTTCCATTAAATCTTTTACCAAAAAGGGAAACGGCGATCATCAAAACGTAGGAAAGCACATAGGCAAACACTGCAAATTTCCCATACCAGTGGTAATCCATTTTCGAAATCACTAACATTATGATAAATCCGCCCAGAGCGACCTTCGCCTGCTTCATCATAAAAAATGATGCATTGCCAAACTTTAACTGGGCGGCATAAGAGCTGGAACTGTATATCATAACCAGACCGAAAACAGAAAGAAATATAACAGTGAACAGCAGACTGTAGTCATAAAAACGGCGCGGCCTGTTTTTCTTCACTACTGGCCTTTTTTCCGCCATACCATTCCTCCTCGCCATTCAAATTACAGTACCCGGTCATAGTTAAAGACTGCGGACACATTCTTTAAAAATCTCTCCCCGTTCTTCATAGCATTTGAACATTCCCCAGCTTGCGCATGCCGGAGAGAGCAGCACATAATCTCCCGTGTTTGCATAGGAGGCGCAGACTCTTACTGCTTCCTGCATATCTTCCGCATACATCACATTGGTAAACCCGTGCTTTGCTGCGCATTCCGCTATTTTCTCCCTGGTCTGGCCAAGAAGCACCATGTATTTCACTTTTCCGTCAAATGATTCAATCCATTCGTCGTATTCGGAATTCTTATCGTATCCTCCTGCGATCAGGATCGTCGGCCCCGGCATCGCTTTTACTGCCTGGATCGCAGCATCCGGATTCGTTCCCTTTGAATCGTTGTAATACTTAACTCCTGCTTTTTCAGCAACAAACTCAATTCTGTGCTCCACCGCCTGAAACCCACAGACAGCCTTTTTAATCACTTCCATGGGTACATTCAGTTCCGATGCAATGGCAACGGCAGCCATCACATTCTCATGGTTATGGCGCCCCAGAAGATTTATTTCGTGAATGTTTACAATCTCTTCCCGCCTGCCGCCGTGATTGCGGATAATAAAGTCTCCATCCATACAGTAACCCTCGTTCAGAGGCTTCCTGCTGCTGAAATAGATGGCGCGGGGTTTCATGTGCTCTCCGAATTCCCGAAGCACGGGATCGTCATAATTTAATATACAGCAGTCTTTTTCTGTCTGGTTTGCTGTGATGCTTTCTTTCACTTCTATGTAACATTCCATGGTTTTATGACGGTTTAAATGATCCGGGGTAATATTTAAAATTGCACTGACATCAGGCCGGAAATCTGTGATGGTCTCCAGCTGAAAGCTGCTGACCTCCGCTACAGTCACGGAATCCTCCGTCGTTTTTAACGCCTCATCCGTGTAAGGAATTCCAATATTCCCCACTACGTAAACATCATCGTAAAATGCTTTCATGATTTCGCCGGTAAGGGCTGTGGTGGTGGTCTTTCCGTTGGTTCCCGTAATGGCAGCCAGCTTTCCCTTTGCATGATGATATGCCAGCTGTATTTCACTCCAGATGGATATATTCTCTTCCTTTAAGACAGATACAAAAGGTGCATCAAGTCCGATGCCCGGACTGATTACACAAAGTGTGATATCCTTTAAATCCTCTTTTTTGAGTTCTCCGAGAATTACGGAGATTTTATCCGCTTTTCCAAACCCGCTTAACAGCTCATCCTCTTTTAAAGCGTCATTGCTGTCATATAAAACAACTTCATCGCCAGTCTTTAAAATCATCCTGGAGGCGGCGATCCCACTTTTTCCACTTCCTGCAACTAAAATTTTCTGACTCATATGGTTTCTCTCCTATAATCCAAGATATGCGAGCAGGCAAAGAACTGCTGTAACAATTGCAAATATAGCCACCACCCTTGTTTCAGACCATCCGCAAAGTTCAAAATGATGGTGAATGGGAGCCATTTTAAAAAAACGCTTCCCGCCTGTTCTTTTAAAGTATGTCACCTGAATAATTACGGATAACACCTCAAGCAGATAGATAAACCCGATGATTGCAATAAAAATCGGCATCTGCATCATAAAAGCACTGGAGGCAACAAAGCCTCCCAGCCCCAGCGAACCGGTATCCCCCATAAACACCCGGGCAGGGTATACATTAAAGAGGAGAAATCCTAACAGGCTGCCCACTACCGCACCGGTAATGGGGCTGATGCCGGTTCTTTCTCCTATGGCTACTACCGTTAAGAATGTGGCAACCAGTATGGTAACGCTGGTACACAAACCGTCAAGACCGTCTGTAAAATTCACTCCGTTGTCTGTTCCAATTACAATGAAAAACACCGCCGGTACAAATAAGATACCAAGGTTTAAATAGATACCGTTTTTAAATCCTCCTGTAAACGGAACCAGCATCGCAGTCCCCACATCTTTGGAATGAAGCAGATAAAAAGCAAAAATGCCTGTTATGACCAGCTGGCCTGCCATCTTCTGTACAGGAGTAAGTCCTTCCGACCTTTTCATCACGATTTTAATATAATCATCAAGGAATCCAACGATACCAAATCCCACTGTCACAAACAGAACCGGTATAATCTTCGGATAATCTCTTACGTAAAACAGAGACGTAATAATAATACTGGTTAATATAATCAGTCCGCCCATGGTAGGGGTTCCCTGTTTTTTCAAATGGCTCTCCGGACCTTCCTTACGGACTTCCTGGCCAAATTTTAATTTGTGCAGAAACGGTATTACTATGGGACACAGCATTGCGCTGATGGCAAAAGCTATGATGATTGCCAAAATCGTTTCGTTAATCATGTCACACCTCAATCATTTATGTATTTGTATATCAAAAGTACACAGTTAGTAGTATACGTCTTTTTACCTGAATAATCAACCACTGATTCGAAACGAAGAAACAGTTTTTTCCTCTGCTGGTTCTATTCCCAGATAAGGAAAAATGTTCTTGAAAATATCAGCAATCACAGGTGCAGCAATGGTTCCGCCATAGTAAATGCCCTCTGGTTCGTCAATCGTTATAAGAGCAATTACTTTAGGATTATCGGCTGGCGCAAAACCTATAAATGAGGAAATATACTTTTTTAAGCTTCTTGGAAGCTTCTCAGAGGTTGCTGTTTTTCCCCCGATCCGGTATCCCTCGATCTTCGCTCTTTTTCCGCTTCCCTCAGAAACAACCTGCTCCAGGATATAACGCATGGTTTCACTGGTTTCCTTTGATACAATCCCCTCCTTTACCGGATAGGTAAATGTGTGTACGGATTTCCCGTCAGAGCTTACTGAACTCACACCAAAATGAGGAGTGATGCGGTTTCCGCCGTTAACAAGAGAAGAAGCCGTAGTGATCAGCTGCATGGGGGTAATCTGAAATGACTGGCCGAATGATACGGTTGCCAGCTCTACCAGCCCCATATCCTCTTTTTTGTGCATGATTGTGGATGCTTCGCCGGGCAGATCGATTCCAGTCTTTCCTTTTAAACCGAACTGTTCAAAATATTTATAGTAATTATCCACTCCAAGGCGCTGTCCCACATCAATGAGGACCGGATTGCAGGAATTCATCATGCCCTGAAGGAAGGTTTCCGATCCGTGGCCGCCCACTTTGTGGCATCTGATTTTTCTGTCTTCCACCACACGAAAGCCCGGACAGGAAAACTGATCGGTCAGTTTCACCACTCCTGCCTCCAGCCCGGCTGCAGCAGTTACAATTTTAAATGTGGAACCAGGTTCGTAAGTATCGTTGATGCATGGATTTCTCCACATCTTATTTAACAGATCCTGCTTCTCTTTTTCATTTGCCGGAACCTCAGTTGTGGTATTTAGTGTGAACGGATCATTTAAATTAAATTCAGGCGCGTTTACCATTGCCATTATTTCCCCGTTTTGCGGATTCATGATGATAATTGATACCCGCTTTGCACCCTTTTTCTCCATTACCTGATAGGCTGCCTGCTCACAGTAACGCTGGATATTCACATCAAGACTGATATGCAGATCCTGTCCTGCAATTGGTTCTATCCGGTCTTCTGCCGCATTTTCAATTTCAATACCGGCTGCATCTGACATGGTCAGTATCTTACCGTTGAGCCCTTTTAAGTACTGTTCGTATTTCACCTCCAGTCCTATGATTCCCTGGTTGTCACCTCCTGTAAATCCAAGCACGGTGGAAGCAAGGGTATCGTAGGGATAATACCGTTTGTAATCTTCATCTACTTTGACTCCTGCCAGATGATAGGAACGGATCTGGTCTCCCATAGCCTTGTCTACATTTGTCTTAATAATCTCCCTGGAGCTGTACTTTTCCACTTTCTTGCGGACCTCTGCTTCCGTAAGGCCCAATTCCTTAGAAAGAACCGCTATTACTTCATCTGCCTGTTTCACCTGATTGTGGATGACCGATATGGTACAGACGGTGCGGTTTGTTGCAATGACAGTTCCTTTCGCATCAATAATATTCCCTCTTGCAGCTTTAATGGTTCTCTCTCTCTCATGAAGATCAGAAGCCATTGCACTGTAATGCTCCGAGCGAAAGACCATTAGAAAAATAAGCCGTCCCATAAGTCCTGTCATGGCCAGAAACAACAGGAAAAACAGGAGGGCTATTTTCTCTCTGTGATGTGTTTTGTTCGAATTCATAAGCTGCTCCATCGTCATCATTGTTACAGTATATGAAATCCGGCTTTTTTTATGAGTCCCTTTGGGTTGAAATTCATTCTGAAGGCTGGGTATCCTGGGCCGCCTGGGTATCTGCAGAACCATCTCCTGCATCGCCTGGAAGAGCTGCCGGTAAATCCGTATCCCCGCCGCCTTCCCGGTTTACGTATTCTTCATCCGGATTTAAATATTCTTCCGGTACTGTCTCCCCGTTTTCCATGGTAGGCACTTCTTTTGAAGGCTGCCCCGCAGTTGTCTCCGCCTCAGCCTCTCCGCTTTCAGAAGATGCCTGTGTTTCATTTGTAATGCCTTCCTGCTGTGGAAGTGTGGCAGCATCTTCAGACGAAAGTGTTCCTCCCTCTTCTGTATCCGGGAATATATTTAAATAAGGAAGAATCTCAGTCATAATCTTCTGGAAAATCTGGCTGGCATAGGTACTGTGAGGCTGATCCTCTACATGAGGTTCATCAACAACCACATAAACCAGCACCTGGGGATTATCCGAAGGAGCGTATCCGCAGAAAGATACGACGTAGTTTGTTTTATCACGGGGAATTTTCTCTGCAGTTCCTGTTTTACCGGCAACCTTATATCCGGCAATTCTGGCAGCACCGCCTGTTCCCCCTTCTGCATTGACTGTCTTAAACAAAGCTTCATTGATGAACTTGGTTGTGGACTCAGAAACAGTCTCCCGCACCAGTACAGGATCTACTTTTTTCATGACTGAGCCCTGTTCATTTAAAATCTGCTTTACTACATGGGGCTCATAGTAAGAGCCGCCGTTTATGACTGAGCAGTAAGCTGCAGCCATCTGAATCATGGTACAGTTAAAGTTCTGTCCGAAGGAATTGGTTGCAAGGTCTGTGGGACCGGCTGTATCGGCAGTATACATAACTGTTTTATTATCCGCTTCTCCCGGCAGATCAATCCCCGTCTTGGATCCAAATCCAAATATCTGCTGGTATTTATAGAATTTTTCTTTTCCCATCTGCTGGGCAATCCGCATCATAACCACGTTGCAGGACTTCATCAGACCTTCTTCCACAGTAATGAGTCCGTGTCCGTATCTGCTGACACAGTTGATTTTATGTCCGCCTACTTCAAGAAACTTATTGCATTCATACGTTTCTTTTCCGGTTATGGCGCCTTCTTCTAACGCTGCGGAAACTGTGAATATCTTTTCCGTGGACCCCGGCTCATAGCCATCACTGATGCAGAAATTCCGCCAGGTCTGGTTCCATGCCACCTGTGTGCCCAGGGATACGATTTCTTCGTCAGAATAATGCTGGGATACCGTCTCCGGAGTGAGCGGCTGTGCATCCTTATTCTTCCTTTTATAATCATCCATCGCTTCCTTTACGCCCAGCTGCCTGAGAACATCTGCCGTAAACTCAGGACGTAAGTCACGGGGATTATTTAAGTCAAAACTCTTGTCGTCAGACATGGCAAGAACTTCTCCGTTATTGGGATCCATCACAACCACGCCCACCCGTTTGCTTCCTGTCTGCTGTTCCCATTCTGCAATGTACTTCTCCACAATCTTCTGTACATTGACATCAACAGTGGATACAACGGTATTGCCGTTAGAGGCCGGTTTTATTACCCGTTCCAAATTGGAATCATCATTTAAATAACCGTATTCCCTGCCGTTGACGCCCATCAGGGTCGTATTATAATACTGTTCAATGCCTCCGGTTCCATCCATGCCGTCTCCATTGGCAAATCCAACAACCTTGCTTGCCAGAGAATTGTATGGGTATACTCTCTTGTATTCATCTTCAAACCAGATCCCTTTTATGGCTTTCTGGGCTTTCTTTAATTCTTCCGCTTTTTCTGTTTTATATTTTTCGTATTTATCCTTGTCATCATAAGTCAGCTGTTTTGCATAGCGGACATACTGCTTGTCTTTTTTCTCCTGAATGAGATTCATAATTTCAGTCCGGTCATATCCAAAGCACTCCGTTAATGCATTGACTGTGGGTTCTAAGTATGAATCCGGATCCGTCATGATCTGTCTGGGATCAAGGATTAAATTATACACCTTTTCACTGGTTGCCAGATAGGTGCCGTTTCGATCCAGCACATCCCCTCTCTTAAAGGGGATTACTCTGCTGTCATACTCCTGCTGGGACAGCACAATCTGGTTATAATCTTCTTTTTTCTTCGTCATCAGGTTATAAAGGACCATAACCAATGCAAACAAAGCCAGCGTAATTACCAAAACCGTAATCGCCAGCTTTTCCTGCATATAACGAGGAAATACTTTACTTCTTTTGCTCCTGTTTTTATTATTGTTTCGGAATGTCCTCATTCTGCCTTACATACTCACTTTCCGTTTTATCATAGTGAAGGATCTGATCTTTATTCGCATAGACCATACCCAGTTCCTCAGTGGCAACTTTATACACATGATCAAGATCAACGGAAGTGTTAATGTTCATTTCCAATGCATCGTTTTCTGTTTTCAGTTTTTCCAGCTGTGCTTCCCGGGTTTCGATTTCATGAATGCTGGCAGTAATTGAGGACTGCAAATGCAAATAGTTCACACACAAACAAAGGGTAATGACTGCAGCAATCGTCAGCATAATTACATAAGGCAAATCCATCTGTAATGCTTTCTCGCGGTTCCGTCTGACGTGGTGAGGCACAGGACGGCGAATTTCATCCGGCGTAGAAACCGGTCTGTTTACCGGCATGGTTTTACGGACAGTATTCCCCTGCACATAGGCAGAGTTCCCATAGGAATGCACATTTTTTCTTGCAGCCACTCTTTTTTCCTCCCTTTTTAGATTCGTTCAAACACGCGAAGCTTTGAACTCTTTGAGCGTTTGTTTTCTGATATTTCTTCTTCTGACGGTAAAATCGGCTTTCTTGTTATAACCTTTCCCATGCTTTTTCTCCCGCAGACACAGACTGGAAAGTTAGGCGGGCAGATACAGGGATCTTCATTGTCCTTAAACCTTGTCTTTACTATGCGGTCTTCCAGAGAGTGGAAGGTGATGATGGAAAGCCTTCCCCCAGGATTTAAAAGTCCGATCATAGTATCAAGAGAGTTCTTTAATACGTCCAGTTCGTGATTCAGTTCGATTCTGATTGCCTGAAAGGTCCGCTTTGACGGGTGGCCCCCAACAGCCCTTATCTTTGCAGGAATTGCCCCTTTGATGATTTCCGACAGCTCTCCCGCAGTTTCGATGGGCTTTGTCTCCCTGGCCCTTACAATGTGTTTTGCAATATTCTTTGCAAACTTGTCCTCTCCGTAATCCCGTATAATCCGGTATAAATCAAATTCGCTGTATTGATTGATAATATCGGCGGCAGTCTGCGGGTTTCTCTGGTCCATTCTCATATCTAAAGGAGCATCCTCTTCCCGATAGGTAAACCCTCTCTCCGGCACATCCAGCTGATAGGAGGAAACTCCCAGATCCAGATAAATTCCATCCACCTTTTCGATTCCCAGTTCCGCTAAAACTCCATGTATATTTTCGTAATTGCTCCTGACAACGGTCACCTTGTCTTTATATTCTTTCAGCCGCTCTGTTGCTGCAGCAATGGCATCCGAGTCCTGGTCAATTCCGATTAATCTTCCGTGTTCCCCCAGGCGTCTGCATACTTCCAAAGCATGTCCGCCGCCTCCTAAGGTTCCATCAACATAAATCCCATCCGGTTTCATATTCAGGCTGTCAATGGTTTCATAAAGCAGCACCGATTTGTGTTCAAACATCATATACCTAGTCCTTCCATAGCTTCTGCGATTTCTTCCATATCATCATAGGTATTGGCTGCTGTCCATGCATCCTTGCTCCAGATCTCAATCCTGCTTCCAACTCCTACTAATACTGCGTCCTTATCGATTCCGGCGTGTTCTCTTAATACCGCCGGAAGCAGAATTCTTCCCTGCTTGTCCACTTCACAGGAACTTGCTCCTGCCAGAAAAAATCTGGAAAACTTTCTGGCGTTGGTGTTGGTTAACGGGAGGCTTTTTAACTTTTCTTCCAGGGCGCTCCACTCATGATTATCATACACAAATAAACAGCCGTCCAAGCCCTTCGTCACGACGAATTCTTCTCCTAGCTGCTCTCTGAATTTGGATGGGACAATGAGACGTCCCTTCGCATCGACTGTATGATTGTATTCGCCCATGAACATACTAATCACCTGCTTGTACTTCGGTTTGGGAAAATCAAACCACTTTTCCCCCATTTCCTACCACTTCGTACCACTTTCCACCACTTGTACTCTAATTCTAGTACATTTGATTCAAAAACGCAAGGATAATTTCGAATAATTTTCAATTTAATTTGGCTTATTTACTGGGGTTGACGGTATTTTTCCAATATTTTCCATTAACAGACAAAAATGGTAATTACCAGAACCACTGCTTTCATACAGGGTTGTGGTAATTACCATTTTTAATTACAAATCGTTTTTATGCTGATTTTTACTACATTTTTCCGTAACTTTTTTTATATCTGACGGTGGAGATTTCTCCCCACAATCATAATGCAAGACTAAACAGGATCGTTTTAGGCCCAATCAATGTTGAACCACTGTTTACAAAATAGAAGTTAGAAGCTGTATCTAAATTAAGCGGCCCCGTCCATGTGATCGTACTGAACTGACTGCTGAAAATACCAGTTGGAGGAACGTCAGAAGCTGCCAAGGTAACAGTTACATTTCCGTTGATAGCCGAATTTGTAATTTCTGAATATACGGCAGCTGTAATCGTACCATCCGTTCTGCAATCGACCATACGCTGAATTCTCAAACCATTATGATTAATGATATTGATACGGCTGTTATAAAAATATGAGTTTAGCTGGCCCTGATGTGGATCTGTCAGCGATTGTATAATGCTTCCTGCAACATTAGTATTTAAAAGCTGAAATTCTATAGTAGTAAATGGATCTATTGGATTAGTATTTTCAAAAATAATACTTCCGCTTATAATCGCGCCATCTGTATAATTAGTGTGTGTACTAACAGATGTTCCGTTGTCATAGGTACCGATTACTGTTACTGGACGTGCAACAAAAGCAGGACCTTGAGACGTATACATATCTTCTACCGCCGAATTGGTCTGCACGGTGATATTCCTTGGAACAGACGATGCAAAATTTGCTAATGACGCGTCACCCAGCACCCATGGTCCCAGTCCAAGAAGCTGTACATGTCTTGCGGGTGGTATTACAAGATCTTCATCAAACGCAGAGTTTGCTGCAATTAGAACGATACAACGGGCTCTCATTCCGTAGGTGTTAGCAAAGGCACTTGTCGTTGCAGCAGTAATGGCACTTTGCAGTGAAGGAAATGGATCGGAAGGTGTTCCGGTTCCAGGCCCCGGAGCACTTGAATCCGCCCAGATAACAGTCGGTTCAGCTCCCCATAAAAAGACTCCTGGTCCGGTTGGACCGGTATCTCCGGTCGGGCCGGTATCTCCAATTGGACCAATATCCCCAGTTGGACCGGTGTCTCCGGTTGGGCCGGTGTCTCCGGTCGGGCCGGTGTCTCCAGTTGGGCCGGTGTCTCCAGTTGGGCCGGTGTCTCCGGTCGGGCCCGTGTCTCCGGTTGGGCCCGTGTCTCCGGTTGGGCCGGTTGGATCTATGATATCATCTTCAACAATAACTAATATTCCTTTCAGTGGTGCTATCTGAGGTATATAAATGGGTGTCAAACTGACATTTACAAGTGATAAAGTAACTGGAGCTTCAATTACATTAATGATTCCTACTCCTATTACCTTACTTGTATTAAACTGTGGATTACCCTCAATAAAATCTCCCTGAGAGGAAACCAGTGCTAATGCTGTCCCACCTACGGATTGTTGAAACTGTGTCGACAACCACCAATCAACTACAAATCTTCCTGCTTCCAAAAAAGTTATGATACCTGTAGTTGGATTATAGGTTACACTTCCAGAAGAATAGGCAATGTTATCAAAAAGTACATTCGAACCGGCATTTACTTGTGTAGAAGAAAATAATTCTATCTGAAGCGCACTATTACTCATAGTAAATACTCCAATCCTGAAATAGTAGACGTTAATTAAAATCACAAACGTCTATATTTATTTTATGACAGGACAATAAGTTTGAATACTTTCTCTTCTTCTCTGAAAAATCAGTAACTTCAATAAACGGACCAACCGGAAGCCAAAAAAGAACAGGATATGTATCTCTACACATTCTGTTCTCCAAAAACACTCGATTTAAACCATTTACTTTCATTTAACCTGTTAATAACCTGCTTCAATATATTGTTCAATTAATTTATCCAACTCCACGCTTCTAAGATAAATCACTTCTCCATCTTCGTGATCAATGCTTGTATTTAATCTTTCCCTTGCAACTTCGATATTCTGTATTAACTCTTCTTTTGACATTATCATATCATGATTCTCCTTTGCTCTTTATTCGTATCTGTCTGTGTTTGCAGAAGAGCACAAGAGTAGATATCACTACCAAAATCAATGACAGCGCCTGAGACACCGGTATGCCAGTACTAAAAAAGATCAGCTGATCCGTACGGAGTCCTTCTATCCATACTCGTCCCAATCCATAGCCCAGCAGGTAGATCAGAAGCATCTCCCCATCGAATTTTTTACGTTTCCGATACCATAACATAAAAATCAGAACACATAAATTCCAGACTGATTCATAAAGGAATGTGGGGTGAACCTGAATAAACTCCACACCATCTTTTATAATCAAATGGTTTAACAGCTCCTTAGATATCATATTCTCATTAACAAGCGCCCTTCTGATTCTCATAGCAAACAGGCCGTCTGTATATCCGCCGAATGCCTCGCAATTAAAGAAGTTTCCCCATCTTCCTATAATTTGCCCGGTAATCAGTCCTAAGCAACCAGTGTCCGCCAAAGAAAAGAAGGAAAGTTTCTTCACTCTGGTGTAAACCGCGAGGGTGATGACAGCTCCTATGACGCCACCGTAGATTGCCAGCCCTCCTGCCCTGAGATTAAATATCTGAATCAGATCGTCTTTATAATTAGCCCAGTCAAAAATCACATAATAAATCCGGGCCCCCATAATAGATATAATGATTGCATACAGTGCAAAATCCAGATATATATCCGGGTCCTGCCCTCTGCGCTTTGCATCGCGTGCCGCAACCCAAAGACCTGTCAAGATTCCAATCCCAATGATAATACCGTAAAATGCAATGCGGAATCCAAATATCGAGATACTGTTTTGCAGATGGTCAATGGTAATTCCCAAATGCACAAAACTAATATCTGCCGTATTTGCCATTCGTCTTCTCCTTTCGATGTTTTCTTTATTTTACCCCGCTAAAACACAAAAATCAAACATATTCGCCCGACATATTCAACTATATTTCGACAAGAGCTTTGATCTTTTTGTTTTTCTCTTTTATTTTTATGGATAATATGATATTCTATATTAGTTGCAGATAAAAATCAACCATGAATATAAACAATATTAGGAAGGTATTTGATATGAAATTAGGTATTGTCGGCTTGCCGAACGTAGGGAAAAGTACTCTGTTTAATTCACTCACAAAGGCTGGAGCAGAGTCTGCCAACTATCCTTTCTGTACCATTGATCCAAACGTAGGAGTTGTTCCTGTTCCGGATGTACGGTTAGGACAGCTGGCCGCATTGTATGATTCCGCTAAAATCACACCTGCAGTCATTGAATTCGTTGACATCGCAGGTCTTGTAAAAGGTGCTTCCAAAGGAGAAGGTCTGGGTAACCAGTTTCTTTCCAACATCCGTGAAGTTGATGCCATTGTCCATGTGGTCCGCTGCTTTGAGGACCCCAATGTCATTCACGTGGATGGAAGCGTAGATCCGCTCCGGGATATCGAAACCATTGATTTAGAGCTTATTTTTTCCGATCTTGATATCCTGGACCGCAGAATTGCCAAAACAGCCAAAGGCGCCATGAATGATAAATCTCTTGCAAAAGAATTAGCCGTCTTAAAGAAAATCAAAGCACACCTGGAAGACGGTAATCTTGCCAGAAGCATGGAAACGGATGACGAGGATGAGGCCGAGTTTATATCCACCCTTAATCTTCTTACTTATAAGCCTGTTATTTTTGCTGCTAACGTCTGTGAGGACGACCTTGCCGATGATGGAGCTTCCAACGCTTATGTAGAAAAGGTCCGCTCTTTTGCAAAGGATAACAACAGTGAGGTTTTTGTTATCTGCGCTCAGATTGAACAGGAAATTGCAGAATTGGAAGAAGACGAAAAAAAGATGTTCCTGGAAGATTTAGGACTTACGGAATCCGGTCTGGAAAAGCTGATTGCTGCCAGCTACCACTTGCTGGGTCTTATCAGTTACTTAACCGCCGGTCCGACTGAAACCAGAGCATGGACCATAAAAGAAGGTACAAAGGCACCTGGAGCTGCAGGGAAAATCCACTCTGATTTCGAACGCGGCTTTATCCGTGCAGAAGTTGTCAATTATCAGGATCTGCTGGACTGCAAAACTTACAATGCTGCCAAGGAAAAAGGTCTGGTACGGTTAGAAGGAAAAGAATATGTGGTAAAAGACGGAGATGTAATTTTATTCCGTTTTAATGTATAATAATGCTGCATCCGCCGGTAATTGCCGGCGGTATTTTTATGCAGATTCTGATAAATTTTGTCAAAAAGTTAATTGTTCTTGTAAACTCCTTTTGTTATGTTATAATATGACATGGCTCTGAAAAGACAGATGTACAGTAAAAACATAACAGAATAAAAAGGGAGTTGCCACACAGATGAAAACATTTATAAAAGCAGTCATTGCAGGGATCGCGATCAGCATGGGAGGCGTTATCTATTTAACCCTGGAGAATCACATAGCAGGTTCTTTCTTATTTACTATCGGGTTATTTACCATATATACGTTTGGTTTCCACCTGTTTACCGGGAAGGTATGCTATATTTTAGAGGAAAATCCGTCTTATCTTCTGACTGTTTTCCTGGTGTACATAGGTAATTTTGCAGGAACCATAGGGACCGGGACAATATTCAGGCACACAAAACTCGCCAAATTAACGGCCCACGCCTCTGAAATTGTCAGTCTGAAGCTTTCGGACACACTGTTCAGCACCTTTGTCATGGCCATGATGTGCGGCGTTATGATGTGTATTGCAGTGACAGGCTTTCAGACCATTCGGGATGGAATCGGTAAATACTTTGCCCTGGTTCTTCCTGTCATGGTATTCATTCTTTCCGGATATGAGCACAGCATCGCGGATATGTTTTATTTCACCATGGCAGGTGCCTGGAGTGCAAAGGCATTCTTATATATCCTGGTGATTTCTGCCGGGAACTTAACAGGAGGCTGTCTCATTCCCATGGCAAAGAAGTATTTAAAAGAAGAGGCATTGCCTGTCCATTCCTGACAGCGGCACCTTCCTTTTCGCATAAATCAGGGCAGAAATCCTTTGGTGTGGATTCCTGCCCTGATTTTTACAGTCTCACATTATATAAAGCTGTCAATGAGGCTTCTAAGCACTCTATCCTCTGTTTTTTGTTCTATCAGCGGCCGCCCATCTTTTAAAATCCTGTTTTTTCGGTGAAACTCTGTTTTATCTTCCCGATACAGGATGCCGGTAGGGATTTTTTCTTCCACTTCCATCGACATTTTAATGGCTTCCATTCGGTCCGCCGGATCATAATCTTCTCCAAGAGGCATCACCATATTTTTATAATAGGCAAAGGTATTGATTTTGTTGAAGGTGATGCAGGGTTGTAGAATATCCACAAACGCATATCCCGGATATCGGATCGCCTCCTTCATGATGTTTACCAGCTGTTTTGAATCACCGCTGAAGCCTCTGGCAACAAATCCCGCTCCCGAAGCAATCGCAAGAAGCACCGGATTTAAGGGCGTATTTAAGTTGCCGTCGGTCTGAACTCCTGTAACAAAACCTTCCCCGCTGGTGGGTGATGCCTGCCCTTTGGTCAGACCGTATATCTGATTATCATGAACAAAATGTGCGATATTGACATTTCTTCGTATGTTATGAATAAAGTGATTTCCGCCCTCACCGTAAGAATCCCCGTCTCCGGAATTGACGATAACAGTCAGCTTTTCATTTGCTGTTTTAGCGGCAACTGCAGCCGGAAGTGCCCTTCCATGAAGTCCGCAGAAGCTGTTGACATTTAAATACTGAGGCGTTTTTGCCGCCTGACCGATTCCTCCTACCATCAGTACTTCATTTGGCTCTATGCCAAGCTCCTCCAACGCTGTTTTTAAGCTGTTTAATATGGAAAAATTTCCGCATCCCGGACACCATGCTGTTTCATAAGTTGTGAATTTATCCATCTATCTGGCACCTCCTTCCAACACCTTTTTTGCAATTTCTTCACCGGATATCTGTCTGCCGTCGTATTTCAAAATACTTCTCTGGCATTCTATGCCTGTCTGCTCCCTTATAAGAGAGGCCAGCTGGCCTGTGGCATTTTGTTCCACGTTGATGACAGTCCTGCCCTTTGCATAGAGTTTCAGCTTTTCCTGGGGGAGGGGATAAATGTCTCCGAACACCAGCGCTCCATAGCTTCCATCCCCATTTTTATTCAGCAGGGATACCGCTTCCCTGATGGGCCCCCAGACAGAGCCCCAGCCAAGGAGTAGGGTGTCGCACTGTTCTTCTCCCATAAACTCCGGCTCCGACAGTTCTTTAATAAGGCCCTTTAATTTTCTCATCCTCTTCTCTACCATTTGATTCCTGACTTCAGCGGATTCCGTGATCCACCCTCTTTCATCATGCTCATCACTGTCAGCTGCCACCAGATGGCTGGTCAGTCCAGGGATAAGTCTGGGAGAGATGCCGTCTTCCGTTATCTTGTAACGAAGATACTTCCCTTTTGCTTCTTCTGCATGGCTGGTCAGTTTAAGTCCTGATATATCAAAGGGTTTTACACAGGCCGTTCCATCCCCAAGATACTGATCACTGAGCAGAATGACCGGAATCTGGTATTTTTCCGCCAGGTTTAGCGCCCGGAACGTCTGATAAAAAGCATCCTCCTGATTTCTTAAGGCTATGATTCTGTCCATATTATAAATTTATGTTACAATATGGACAGAATATTATTTGTAAGACATAATTATGCCAAATTTATATCTGATTTTATAGGAGGACTTTAAATGGTAGAATCAAAAGGATGGGAATGGGAAAAAGCTGACCAGTCACCATGGACAAAACCAACTGATCATGTTTATTATCTCGCTCATAAATGGTCAGAGTCAGGGTTTAAAAAAATTTTGGATCTGGGTTCTGGTTTAGGGAGGCATTCTATATTTTTTGCACAACAAGGATTTGATGTATCAGCTATAGACATATCAGAATATGGAATAAATTATTTAAAGGAATGGTCAAAAAAAGAAAATTTAGATATTGAAGCTAAAGTTGGAGATATGGTTGCATTACCATATAAGGACAATTATTTTGATTGTGTATTTGCTTATCACTCTATTTCTCATGCAGACACAGAAGGGATCTATAAAATTATAAGTGAAACAGAACGCATTCTAAAGAAAGGCGGAGAAATTTACACATCAATGTGTTCCAAAGAATCATGGGATTTTAGTAAGTCTGGATTTCCTAAAATAGATAAAAATACAGTGTTAAATAAGGAAGAGGGTCCAGAAAATAACGTTCCACATTTTTATGCTGATCTTGAAGATATTTTAAGTATATTCCATAATTTTGACATAGAAAAAATACACCATATCGATTATTGCTACATAAATCATGAAAAAAAAGATTGTAAATATTATTATATAAACGGGCATAAAAAATAGCCGGAGACTATATTAAAGGAAGAGAGACAAACGCCGTCTCTCTTCCTTCTCATTATACCAGATTTGTATAGCCCATAAGGCTGATATCTACTTCCTTCGCTACTTCACGGCCCTCTCTGATTGCCCATACCACAAGGGACTGGCCTCTGTGCATATCTCCTGCCACAAAAACCTTATCCACGTTGGTTTTATATCTGCCCTCTTCTGTCTCAACGTTGTTTCTACCATTTAACTTCACGCCAAATGCATCCGCTACGTAATTCTGGGCTCCTAAGAAACCAGCAGCAATGAGAACCAGATCAGCAGGAACTTCCTTCTCGCTGCCTGCCACCGGCTCCATGCTTACCCGTCCGGTTTTCTCATCCTTTTTCGGCTCAAGGCTCATTAAAACAGCTTTCACCAGCTTGCCGGATTTATCTTTTATAAATTCCTTCACAGTCGTCTGATAAACTCTTGGGTCTTTGCCAAATACAGAGATTGCCTCTTCCTGACCGTAATCAGTTTTCAGCACTTTTGGCCATTCCGGCCAGGAGTTATCCTCGGTCCTTGTTTCAGGAAGCTTGGGCATCATCTCAAGCTGGGTAACAGAGGCACAGCCATGGCGCAGTGATGTTCCAACACAGTCATTGCCCGTATCTCCGCCGCCGATTACAATCACATGTTTTCCCTTTGCCGATATATACTGATTATCCTGCAGATCGGAATTTAACAGGCTTTTTGTTGTGGATTTTAAGAAATCAACAGCGAAGTATATTCCCTGTGCATCTCTTCCCGGAACATTTAAATCTCTGGGATTGGATGCTCCGCATGCAAGGATAATGCGGTCATATTCTTTTAAGAGGTCTTTCGCTTTGTGATTCTTACCTACATCGGCGCCGGTAATAAATTCAATTCCCTCTGCCTTCATAATCTCAACCTTCCGGTCAATCACATGCTTTTCCAGTTTCATGTTGGGGATTCCATACATCAGAAGTCCGCCTGCACGGTCTTCTCTTTCCAGGACAGTTACGCTGTGTCCCCTTTTATTTAACTGGTCTGCAGCTGCCAGACCGGCAGGACCGGATCCGATTACCGCAACCTTTTTTCCTGTACGGATTTTGGGAGGCCTTGGACCGGCAATTCCGGAAGCATAAGCACGTTCAATAATGGCATGTTCATTTTCCTTAATGGCTACCGGATCACCGTTTAACCCGCAGGTACACGCTGCCTCACAAGGAGCCGGGCATACCCGTGCGGTAAATTCCGGAAAGCTGTTGGTCTTTTTTAAACGGTTATATGCCTGCTGCCATGTACCGGAATAGACAAGATCATTCCATTCCGGTATTAAATTGTTTAAGGGACAGCCGGAAACCATTCCATTTAACATAACTCCTGACTGGCAAAACGGTACACCGCAGTCCATACACCGCGCACCCTGGCATTTTTGTTCTTTTTCAGAAAGGGGCAGATGGAACTCGTTATAATTTTTCAAACGGGTCCTGGGATCTACCGTTCTTCCTGTTTCTCTGTTATATTCTAAAAATCCTGTTGGCTTACCCATGTTCGCTCCTCCTTACTTCTTTGTATTGGCATAAAATGCTTCAATCTGTGCCTGTTCGCTGCTTAAACCCTTTTCTTCCATCTGAACAATGGTATTCATCATGCGCCTGTAGTCATGAGGCATGATTTTCTTGAATTTAGGCAGATATTCTCCAAAGTTGTCGAGGATTTCCTTGCCCTTTGCGGAGTTGGTATAAGCCACATGTTCCTTAATCATATCCTTTAATTCCAGAACATCGTATTTATTGGTAATCTCTTCAAAAGAAACCATTTCCTTATTCAGGCGTTTGTACAAGTCTCTCTTCTCATCTAATACATAAGCAATTCCGCCGCTCATACCAGCCGCAAAATTCTTACCGGTAGATCCTAATACCACCACGCGTCCGCCTGTCATATATTCACAGCCGTGATCGCCTACACCTTCCACCACTGCGGTTGCGCCGGAGTTTCGAACGCAGAAACGTTCTCCTGCAACACCGCAGATAAAGGCTTTTCCGCTGGTGGCACCGTACAGAGCCACATTACCGATTACAATGTTCTCTTCCGCCTTAAATTTAACACCCTGAGGAGGATAAACCACCAGCTTGCCGCCGGAAAGTCCCTTTCCAAAGTAATCGTTGCTGTCTCCTACAAGCTCCAGTGTCAGGCCCTTTGGAATAAATGCGCCGAAGCTCTGACCGCCGCTTCCTGTACAGTTAATGGTAAAGGTATCCTCAGAAAGTCCTTCCGGATACAGTCTTGTTATTTCCGATCCGAATATGGTTCCCAGAGCACGGTCTGTATTGGAAACATCGATCTGAAGTCCCTTCTTCTGACCTGCCGTAAGAGCCTGCCGCAATTTCTTTAAGATAATTTTCTCGTCAATGGTTTTATCCAGTTCAAAATCATAAACCAGTTTTTTATCGTAGCCTGCTAATTTATCACCTTCATATGGGTTTCCTAAAATTGCAGAGAAATCCACTTTCTTTGCTCGTTCATTGGAGATCTGATCCTTTTTCTTTAAAAGATCCGTTCTTCCAACCAGCTCATCAACCGTACGGATTCCCAGCTTTGCCATGTATTCCCGAAGCTCTTTTGCGATAAAATACATGAAGTTGACAACATACTCCGGTTTTCCCTTGAAGCGCTTGCGAAGTTCAGGGTTCTGGGTGGCAACGCCGACCGGGCAGGTATCCAAGTTGCAGACTCTCATCATAACACAGCCTAATGTTACAAGTGGTGCCGTTGCAAAGCCGAATTCCTCGGCACCCAGCATACAGGCAATGGCCACATCCCGTCCGGTCATCAGCTTTCCGTCTGTTTCCAGTATTACCTTATCACGAAGTCCGTTCATAATCAGAGTCTGATGCGCTTCCGCCACACCAAGCTCCCAGGGAAGTCCTGCATTATAGATGGAGTTTCTGGGCGCAGCTCCGGTTCCTCCGTCAAAGGAGGAAATTAAGATAACCTGGGCACCTGCCTTGGCAACACCTGCAGCTACAGTACCGACTCCTGCTTCTGATACCAGCTTCACGGAAATTCTGGCACTGGTATTGGAATTCTTCAAATCATAAATTAACTGGGCCAGATCCTCAATGGAATAGATATCATGATGAGGCGGCGGTGAAATTAATCCTACACCAGTTGTTGAGTGTCTGGTTTTGGCTACCCAAGGATAAACCTTCTGTCCCGGAAGCTGTCCGCCTTCTCCTGGCTTTGCACCCTGGGCCATTTTAATCTGAATCTCTTTTGCACTGACTAAGTATCTGGAAGTCACACCAAAACGTCCGGAAGCTACCTGTTTGATGGCAGAGCAGCGGTTTACACCGTCCGGTCCTACTGTCAGACGTTCCAGGCTTTCGCCGCCCTCTCCGCTGTTAGATTTTCCGTGGATCCGGTTCATTGCAATGGCCAGAGCTTCGTGCGCTTCCTGAGAAATGGAACCATATGACATGGCACCTGTCTTAAAACGTTTCACAATGGATTCCACGCTTTCCACTTCTTCTAAAGGAACTTCCTTGGTCTTTCCATAATCAAAGTCTAAAAGACTTCTTAAATTGACCATCTGGCCTTCCTCAGTCAAAGCGTGGGTGTACTCCTTAAATGTTTCATAGCTGCCTGTTCTGGTTGCCTGCTGCAGCAGATGAATGGTGCGGGGATTATAAAGATGCTCTTCCTGTCCCGCTCTTTCCTTATGACTGCCGACGCTGTCTAAGGTTAAGTCCACATCAAGACCAAGGGGATCAAATGCTGCTGAATGGAGTGTGTCCACATCATTGGCAATATCCTCTAAGTTGATGCCCTCTACCCGGCTTACGGTATCGGTGAAATACGTATCAACCACTTTCTTTGAAATACCGATGGCTTCAAAAATCTGGGCTCCCTGATAAGACTGAACGGTTGAAATACCCATTTTAGAGGCAATCTTTACAATACCATGTAATACTGCAGAATTATAATCCTCCACTGCTGCATAATAATCTTTATCAAGCATTCCGTTATCAATTAAATTATGAATGGATTCCTGTGCCAGATATGGATTGATCGCACAGGCACCATATCCTAAAAGTGTGGCAAAATGATGTACTTCCCTTGGCTCGCCGCTTTCTAAAATCAGGGCAACCGAGGTTCTTTTCTTTGTTTTTACCAGATGCTGCTGGAGCGCGGAAACTGCCAGCAGGGACGGAATCGGCACATGATTTTCATCAATATCACGGTCTGATAAAATAATAATGTTAGCCCCATCCCGGTGAGCTCTGTCCGCTTCTAAAAACAGCCTGTCAATGGCTTTTTCCAGTGATGTATTCTTATAATAGGTAATGGGAATTACTTCTACCTTAAAGCCCGGTCTCTTCATATGTTTGATCTTCAGTAAATCCGTACAGGTCAGAATGGGATTATTTACCTTTAAGATCTTGCAGTTTTCCGCCTCTTCTTTTAAAATATTGCCTTCTTCTCCCACATAAACCGTAGTGGAAGTTACAATCTCCTCACGAATGGAGTCAATCGGCGGGTTGGTTACCTGGGCAAAGAGCTGCTTAAAGTAGTTAAAGAGAGGCTGGTGCTTTTTGCTTAATACAGCCAGCGGACTGTCCGCTCCCATGGCTGAAACTGCTTCTGCTCCATTTAATGCCATAGGAAGAATCATGGTTTTGTATTCTTCATAAGTATAACCATAGGTTTTCTGCATTCTTGCACGGTCTGCCCTGGTCATGGTCGGTACGCCTTTATTGGGAATAGGCAGGTCCTTTAATTCGATTAAGTTGGAATCCAGCCATTCGCCGTAAGGCTTTCTCTGGGCATAAGACTCTTTTAATTCCTCATCGGTAATCAGACATCCCTTTACCGTATCGATTAAAAGCATCTTACCTGGACGGAGACGTTCTTTCTTTACCACATGACTCTGTTCGATGTCAATTGCTCCTACCTCAGATGCCAGAATCATATGGTCATCATCGGTGATATAGTATCTGGAAGGTCTGAGTCCGTTACGGTCTAAAACTGCTCCTACCAGATCTCCGTCACTGAATACGATGGAGGCCGGACCGTCCCATGGTTCCATCATGGTAGCGTAATAACGGTAGAAATCCCTGATTTCCTGAGGCATGGATTTATCATGCTCCCATGGTGCAGGAATGGTTACCATGACTGCCAGAGGTAAATCCATACCGCTCATCATCATAAATTCCAACGCATTGTCAAGCATGGCAGAGTCAGAGCCTTCCTGATTTATAATAGGAAGAACTTTATGCATATCACTGCTGAAATACTCAGACTCCATGTTCTCTTCCCTTGCCATCATTTTATCCACATTTCCGCGAATGGTGTTGATCTCGCCGTTATGTACGATCAGACGGTTGGGATGGGCTCTCATCCAGCTTGGATTGGTGTTGGTGCTGAAACGGGAATGAACCACTGCAATGGCTGATTCATAATCCTTATCCTGAAGGTCTGTAAAAAACTGTCTTAATTCCTTTACAAGGAACATACCTTTATAAACAATTGTCCTGCTGCTTAATGATACTACATAGGTATTATCATTGCTCTGCTCAAAAATACGTCTGGACACATAAAGTTTCCGGTCAAAATCCAGCCCTTTGTTAATATCAGCAGGCTTCTTAATAAAAGCCTGAACGATATAAGGCATACGCTCTACTGCTTTTGCTCCAATCAGTTCCGGATGAATGGGTACATCTCTCCAGCCCAGAAATTCAAGACCTTCCTTCTGTACAATGATTTCAAACATCTTCTTTGCCTGGTTTCTGGCAAGTTCATCCTGGGGTAAGAAAAACATGCCCACACCGTATTCTCTTTCTTCTCCAATACCGATGTTTAACGGTCTGGTTACTTTCTTAAAGAATTTGTGAGAGATCTGAAGCATAATACCAACACCGTCACCGGTCTTGCCGTCAGCATCTTTTCCTGCCCTGTGCTCTAAATTTTCCACGATATGGAGAGCCTGCTCCACTGTCTTATGGGTCTTTATCCCTTTCATATTTGCTACTGCACCGATACCGCAGTTATCATGCTCGAAGCGGGGATCATAAAGTCCCGGAGTACCTGTTTTATTAGGGGATTGTAAACTCTTATCCATAATCTCTTCCTTTCCTGACTGCTCCTCTGCTTTGAGGTGCTAAAGTGTAACAGTGATTTTAGTTGATAATACTACATTTTTCGCACTTTGTAAATGTGTTTTATTTTGCAATTGTCAGATAATTAGATTATTAAATGTATTCAATTTTTATGTCTGAATTTTTACATTTAATATTGATATATTTTATTGTTTAAACACAATTTAAGTCAGATTTTCCTCCGGTGGTATAAATTTCTAATTTTTTTAAGTTATGGCTTATTATTATTAAGTGCTTATTTTTTTCATTAAGTCGATTTATGGATACTGCTGCCATTCTATCTGTTTTTCAAACATTTCCATACAACAAAGAAATAAATTAAAAATCAGCGGATATTAAAAAAAGACCCGGAACCATCGTTCCAGGGCCTTTCAATTCCAATTATATACGATAAAAAGATACGGATTACATCTCCCCAAGACCACTCTCAATCGCTTCAGTCATGGTCTTCATTGCCGCTTCTTCGTCCTCGCCGTCGCAGATCACATTGATCTGAGCGCCACATTTGATTCCTGCTGCCATTACGTTTAATACGCTCTTGGCAACAATCCTCTTCTCTCCGTATTCAATAATTATATCAGATTTAAATTTCATAGCTGTCTGAGACAGAACGCCTGCCGGTCTTAAATGAAGTCCGGATGGATTTACAACAGTCAGTGATTTTGATAACATAATGTTCACTCCTTTATCCTCAAATTTTTATACTCCACGCTGTTAATTCTATTACAATATCGAATTTGTGTCAAGACAAACCCGGTATGTCTTTCATATAATTTCCAAAGTAAGGGCACTGTCAGCAGGAAGATTCTTTTGACTGCCTTTCCCTTTGAGAAAATACGCAGCCGCAGTAATCCTGTCTGTAAAGATCATGTTCCTTTGACAGCTCCACGGAACGCTTATACCCGTTTTTCTTTTTAAAATCAGAAGGAAGGTAAGAAACCCGGTATTCTTTACCAAGCTTTTCACCAATTTCATTCAGCTTATCTGCATTCTTAAGGGGGCTTATGGATAAGGTGGTTGTAAAGTAATCAAATCTGCCTGCCTGAGCTATCTTGGCAGCCTCCTGGAGGCGGAGCTCATAGCAGCGGAAACACCTTGATCCACCTTCCGGTTCCTTCTCATAACCCTCTACAATCCGGTAAAACTCTCCCGGTTCATAGGCGCCGGTCTGTAAGGTAACCGGATGAACGAATTTCATTTCATCAATGAGACGTCCCTGTTCCTCCACACGTCTTATATATTCCATTGGAGGATATATATTGGGATTGTAAAAATAAACAGTAATTTCAAAATATTGGGACAAATATTCCAATACATAGCTGCTGCATGGAGCACAGCAGCTGTGTATCAGCAGTTTCGGAACTTTTTTCTGCTCCTTTAATCCTTCTATGATCTGGTCCAATTCCTTCTGATAATTCCTTGGGTTCATGGTGTCTTCCTCCCTGCCGTCTTCAGAAATGACAAAAAGGCGCAGATCAGTATCAGCCGCGCCTTTTCTATGTCTTATAAGAAATCTCTGATTCGCTTGCTGCGGACTGGATTTCTCAGCTTTCTAAGTGCCTTAGCCTCAATCTGCCTGATACGTTCGCGGGTAACATTAAACTCTTTTCCCACTTCTTCCAATGTGCGCGGATGTCCGTCTTCCAAACCGAACCTCAGAACAATTACCTGACGCTCTCTTTCCTTTAAATCACCTAAAAGCGCGTCAATATGTTCTCTTAGCATGACAGACTCAACGTTGCCTTCCGGTGTTACCACATTATTATCAGCCACAAAATCGCCTAAGTTAGAATCATCTTCCTCACCAATGGGAGTCTCTAAGGATGCAGGCTCTCTGGCAATCTGCATGATCTCCATAACCTTGTCCTCGGACATGTCAAGTGCTTCTGCAAGCTCTGCCACAGAAGGCTCATATCCCAGTTCAAGAGTCAGTTTTCTCTGCATCTTGGACATCTTATTAATTGTCTCTACCATATGCACCGGAACCCGGATCGTTCTTGCCTGATCTGCCAAAGCACGGGTTACAGACTGACGAATCCACCAAGTAGCATATGTACTTAATTTATAGCCTTTGGTATAATCAAATTTTTCAACACCCTTAATCAGACCTAAATTTCCTTCCTGTACCAGATCCAGGAAACTCATGCCGCGGCCTGTATAACGTTTCGCAATGCTGACAACAAGACGCAGATTGGCCTCAATCAGACGTTCCTTGGCATCACCGTCACCATCCGCTTTTCTCTTGGCAAGACGCAGTTCTTCCTCTGCATTTAAGAGCGGTACTGTGCCGATTTCTTTTAAATACATGCGGACAGGGTCTTCTGTGCCGATGCCTTCCAATAAATCAATGGCGTCTAAATCAATATCTTCTTCATCTACATCTTTAATGAAACCGTCGTCAAGATCATCATCAAGGAGCAAGTCATCTGCCATAAGCACATCATCAGTTAAAGTGGAATCATCCATGACCGGGATCACGTCAACGCCGCGATTCTCCAGGTACGTATAAATCTGATCCATCTGCTCTGCAGTCAGCTCTTCTCCCATAAAGAAGTTATTAATCTCTGTAACGTCCAAAGCATTATGCTTTGTCTTTGCAAGTTCGACAAGTTTACCCAGCTTATCTAAAAAATTATCTTTTTCCACTTAATAACGTCCTTTCGCTAAGAAGTATACATAAAGCCCACACAACTTTTCATTATATACTACCAGAACCCATATTTCAACATATTTCTTCCTAAACAGGCAGTTTTGTTGCTATTTCGGATTTTTTCTCATAATACGGATTTTTTTCTCCAAGTTTGTGATAGAAACTTCTCTTCTGGCACCCCCGAATTCTCCGTCAAGCACCCAGTCAATTGGTTCATCGGAGATGAGTTTCAAGGACCGTGTCCGAAATTTATGGACGTATTCGTTGGGTTCTTCTTTTAAAAACATATAATTAATGATATTGGTAAAATCAAGAGCAGTTTTTGGTGACCGTATTAAAAGGACTTCAAATTCACCGTCGTCAAGAGCCACATCCTGGGTGACAAGGCCTTTAAAGCCTCCCACGCTGATGGTATTGGTAATCATTCCAAAGATGAATTCTCCTTCCAGCATAATCTCTTCACATTCAACCCGCATGGAGTAGGATTTAATGGAGGCAAGACTCTTCATTCCCTCAAGCATATAAGCCTGATGTCCCAGAACATTCTTCTTATCCTGGGGTGTCAGATAGGAGACCTCCGTAAACGCTCCGAAAGCTGCAATATAAATAAAATATTTGTCGTCGCAGAAACCGCCGATATCGATAGGATAAGCCTGTCCAGAAACAGCTGCCTGTGCCGCTTTTATCATATCTTTGGAGATCTTTAAGCTTGAGGCAAAATCATTGGTGGAACCTGCTGGAATATAACCGAGATCCGGATACTCATTAAGCTTCATCAAACCGCTGATGGTCTCATTTAAAGTTCCGTCACCGCCGCTGCAGACTACCAGATCCTTATTCTTCCCATAGCGGAAAGCTGCCTCCATGGCATCTCCCTGTCTCTGGGTTACATGTACCGTCAGTTCATAACCGGCTTTCGTAAATATATCCAGAATGTCCACCAGCTTGTTTCTGATCTGGGCTTTTCCGGACCGCGGATTAAATATAAAAAGCATCTTTTTCATTATTATCACCTAATCAACTTTGTATACGCCTTAAATGCCCCAGGCAGGGAATAAGTTTTATTCATCTCTTCCGGAGTAACCCACAAATAGTCACCTTCCGGTACTTCAGTCAGTTCCACACGAAAGCCAGTCATATGCCATTCCACATGGCTGAAAATATGTTTCGCCTCAGGAAGCGGTGTAATCTTCGCCTCATTAATCCCAAGTGTTTTCTTTATCATCTCCTGGGAAACCGCCCCGTCGAGCCCCGGCAGCTCATAAAGAGAGGCAAGAAGTCCTGTACTGTCTCTTTTACGGATAGCCACCCGTCCGTCCTTTGTCAGGATGAGAATTGTTCTGTATTCTGTTCTGCGGGCCTTTTTAGGGGCTTTTACAGGAATAGCCCCGGTAAGTTCTTTCTCTCTGGCTATGCATAAGGAGAAAAGGGGACAGCTGCCGCACAAAGGAGTTCCATTAGGCACACACACAATCGCTCCCACCTCAATAAGCGCCTGATTATAAGAGCCTGGATCTTCCTTTGGCATCACATCTTTTATCAGCTCTTCCATGGCTTTCTTTACAGACTGCCTTGTAATATCCTCCATACTCCCTGTCATTCTTGATATTACCCGCAGTACATTGCCATCCACAGCAGGAACCGGAATCTGAAAGGCAATGGAGGCAATGGCTCCTGCTGTATAGGATCCAATCCCCGGAAGTGCTTTAAGCTCCTCATAGGATGACGGAAGTTGTCCTCCGTACTTCTCTACAAGAAGCTCTGCCGCTTTTTTTAAATTTCTTGCCCTGCTGTAATAGCCTAATCCTTCCCAGAGTTTTAAAAGACGGTCCTCCGTCACTTCAGCCAGGGCTGCAACTCCAGGAAGAGCTTCCATAAAACGGTCAAAATATGGTTTTACCGCTTCCACTCTCGTCTGCTGAAGCATGATTTCCGATATCCATACACGGTAAGGCTCCGGTCTCTCACGCCACGGAAGGATTCTTCTGTGTTCGTGATACCAGGAAAGCAGAGGACGTCCTGCTGCCCTTAACCGTTCTTCCCGGTCCATAACCTGACCGGCCGGCTCTAAGACCTGTAATTTATCATATAGGGAATGATTCATTATACATATCCATAAATTCCCCGGACAGACACTTCTCCTGAGATCACATGTCTGACCTCACCATCCGGCATTTCTACAAGAAGCTCTCCTGTTTTATTAATTCCCAAAGCTCTTCCTCTGTATTCACCTGACGGATCCAGAATTCTTACTTCCTTTCCTGCATTGACCATATACTTATTATAGACACTTATCAGCCCGGATAAATCACCCTGGCTGATAAATTCTTCATAATAATGCTCAAATGCTTCTAAAACAGCGGCAATCAGCTGGCTTCTCACTACCTTTTTTCCTGTCTCAAGAAGCAGAGAGGTCGCTGTATCACTGACTTCCAAAGGAAATTCTTCCATATTGGCATTGATTCCGATGCCGACTACCACATAATGGATCCCCTCCAGCTCCGCACTCATCTCTGTTAAGATTCCGCACAGCTTCTTTCCGCTGGAAACAATGTCGTTGGGCCACTTAATAACCGGGTCCAGTCCCGTTACGGTCTCGATCCCTTCACGAACAGCCAGTGCAGCCACCAGCGTCAGCATGGAAGCTTTTGCAGGAAGAATATCCGGTCTTAAAATAAGACTCATAAATATATTCTTCCCCGGAGGAGAAACCCAGCTGCGGCCCCTTCTGCCTCTTCCCGCCTCCTGGGCATCTGCAGCCACAAGTGTTTCACTGCCGGCGCCTTCCTCTGCCAGACGCCTGGCTCTTATATTCGTGGAATCAATGGATTCATGGAAATCAACAATTCGTCCGAAACGCCCTTTTATACAGCTTTCTATCTCTGTTTTCGTCATTATATCACAGGAATCGAGTAAATGGTATCCCTTATTTCTCACTGCTTCAATTTGATATCCTTCTTCCTGAAGCTGGCGGATCACTTTCCAGACAGCAGTTCTGGAAACATGAAACTGCTGGCATATTTCCTGACCGGAGATATATTTATCACTTTCCTTTAATAGCTTTATAATCTCGGTTTTCAAGCCCTTCACCCCCACCAGATGCTTACTGCACTGATCACTGCAAGAGCAAACAGCAGGCAGCCTGCAATTACGGAGGCGCCTCCTGCCGCTTTCTTCCGCTTCTCTCTGCCGCTGAGCCTTATTTTATAAATTCCGTTAATGAAGTTCAAAGCTCCTGCCAGAAAAAATATAACCGGGAACATCAGCATATTGTCTTCCGGATTCAAAAAAGAAATCACCGCCAGTACCACAATTAAGATTCCTACCACAATGTGGGCAAAATCCACTATCATGGAAGCATTTCTCAAATTTTTTCCTCGTTCCTGTAAATACATTTCTACTCTCCTAACGTCGCAACCATCACTGCCTTAATGGTATGCATCCTGTTTTCCGCTTCATCAAATACTACTGATACGCCGGATTCAAAGACCTCTTCAGTCACCTCGTTGCCTTTAACTGCCGGCAGGCAATGCATAAATATGGTAGTATCCTTACCTGTTTTATTCATCAGTTCCTTATTCACCTGATATGGCTTTAAGAGTGCAACACGCTCTGCCGCCTTCTCTTCCTCTCCCATGGAGCACCATACATCGGTGTATATAATGTCTGCGTCCTTCACCTTCTCACTGTCCTCTGTCAGTGTAATGGTGCTTCCGCTTAAATCTGCATATCCCTGGCAGAGTTCTGTCAGTTCCTTATTTGGCCAGAGGCATTCCGGTGCCAGAATGGTAAAATGCACTCCCATCTTGCTCATGCCGATCATCAGGCTGTTAGCCATATTATTGCGCCCGTCTCCTGCATAAACAAACTTCAGCCCTTTTAAATATCCAAAATGCTCTTTAATAGTCAGTAAATCTGCAAGAATCTGTGTGGGGTGATAATCCTCTGTCAGACCGTTCCATACAGGAACGCCTGCATATTGGGCCAGAGCCTCCACTGTTTTATGTTTAAAACCGCGGAATTCAATGCCGTCAAACATCCTGCCCAGAACTCGTGCCGTATCCTCCACACTTTCTTTGTGCCCAAGCTGTATGTCATCCTTTCCAAGATATTCCGGATGGGCTCCCTCATCCACTGCAGCAACCACAAATGCACATCTGGTGCGGGTTGACGGTTTCTCAAAAATAAGGGCGATGTTTTTCCCTTTTAAGGAGCTCCCAGTAATCCCCTGATTCTTTTTTGCCTTTAAATCCGCAGACAGATCCAGTAAGTACTGAATCTCTTCCGGTGTATAATCCTTTAATGTAATAAAATTTCTTCCCTTCAGATTCATATAATTTCCTCCGCTTGCTGTATTTTTATACATTATTATAGTATATAGTGAATATTCATGCAAGTAATTTTTTTAAAAATACAAATAAGCTAAAAGGAAACCTCTGCTCCCAGCTTATGAATCTTTCTGCGTATCTCTAAAAGCAGCTCTTCCACTGTATAAATCCGGAAACGTTTCACCTTTAGCCGCTTAGCCAGATCCTCCAGAAGGCCCAGATACATATCCTTATAATTCCAGCCTTCCTTCAATTTAAAATCAACTGCAAGCTTCGGAAAAAGCGTCTCAGTAAACGCCCGGTACCCGGTCAGCGCTTCCAGTCCTTCTGCTCCAGTCATATCCTTAATATAAAGTTTTAAAAGTTCCATCTCCGACATCATTTTATCAAAATAATAGGGTTCGGTCTTTGGTGCATCAATATAATAGATTCGGCCGGCCAGGTCATATAAGAACCGCTTGGCATCGTAATATCCCAGTGTTAAATTCTTTCTTGCCTGTTTTTTATCGAATTCCAGTATTCCTCCAAGATCCTGTCTGGGGGCAATGTGGTAGACTTTAATCCCATCCGGTATCTTAACCACCCGTTCCTTGTCGAATCCCCAGCCATAAATCCGGATCACGATAATATCCTCATAACCATGGTCAATCAGAACATCTAACGGAACATTGTTAAACCCGCCGCCATCCATATACCGCTTTCCGCCCAGCTTCTCATTTTTAAAAGCCAGAAAATAAGCACTTGCCAAAAGCATATCCTTTACAGTGCCCATCTCCCCTTTTTTCAAATCAACCACCAGCTCTTTGCGGTCGGACACGGAATAGGTAACGGAATACAGCTCTCTGTCTGAGTTTACGATTTTCTCTTCGTTCCCCACCACATCAGCGATTAAATTTCTCAGAGGGGTAATGTCAAATCCGCCATCTTTTACAAGCTGAAAGCCTCTGGCAATCAGTTCCTGTAAATTCAGGGATTTAAAATCCTTTTTCTTTAACGCTTCCATGGTTTCATTGGTGACTGACATCACCTGGGAATAATCTATGTTTTTCCAGATCTCCTCTGCCCGTTCCAGGTCATCCATACAGATCAGGGCACCGTTTAAAGAGCCTACAGAAGCTCCTGCGACCCCCTTTATCTTCACTCCGGCTTCCCGAAGAGCCTTCCATGCCCCGATCTGATATGCACCTTTGGCGCCTCCGCCTTCCAGAACAAGCCCGTATTCCCGTTCCAAATCCAGTTTAAGCTCCATATAAACCTCCCAAATCCTGTCTGTGTCTGCAAAAACCGCAGCAAGAAGTCATATGACATCTGCTGCGGTTAACTCATTCTTTGGGTAACTCCGTAATGGAAGAAACCAGTCCTGCCAGCCCCTGAATCTCAGACGGAATAATGATTTTGGTTGCCTTGCCGTCAGCTGCAGCCTTAAATGCCTCCAGACTTTTTATAACAAGAACAGCCCTGTCCGCTCCTGCTTCTTTTATCATACGGATACCATCCGCATTGGCCTGCTGGATCTTTAAAGTGGCTTCTGCCTGACCTTCTGCCTCACGGATTCTCTTTTCCTTTTCGGCTTCTGCACGAAGAATCGCAGCCTGTTTTTCAGCCTCAGCATCAAGAATGGCGGATTCCTTTTTACCTTCAGCCACAAGAACCGTTGACTTCTTCTCTCCTTCTGCCCTTAAGATTGCTTCACGTCGTTCACGTTCCGCTTTCATCTGTTTTTCCATGGCATCCTGAATGGCTGCCGGAGGCATAATATTCTTAAGCTCCACACGGTTTACTTTGATTCCCCATGGATCTGTCGCAATATCCAGAGTTTCTCTCATCTTTGCATTGATGGTCTCTCTGGAAGTAAGAGTCTGGTCAAGCTCTAAGTCACCGATGATATTACGAAGGGTTGTTGCCGTTAAGTTCTCAATGGCCATGATGGGGTTTTCCACACCATAGGCATAAAGCTTCGGATCTGTAATCTGAAAGAACACCACGGTGTCAATTCTCATGGTAACGTTATCCTTGGTAATAACCGGCTGCGGCGGGAAATCTGCTACCTGTTCCTTTAAATTCACTCTTTTTGCCACTCTGTCAAGAATAGGCAGCTTAATGTGTACACCTACTGACCACGTCTCAAGAAATGCTCCCAGACGTTCTACAACAAGTGCCTGCGCCTGCGGAACAATTCTCACGCATGAGGCCAGTACTGCCAGAATAATAATTAAAATAATAATAACTGCTGAAAATCCAATTGCTCCCATCTTATAATTCCTCCTGTTTCCTGCTTACAATCAGCTTGACTCCCTTAATGTCCTTTACTTCCACCATGACTCCCACCGGATAGATGCTGTCATCATCCAATGCCCTTGCAGTCCATTCCTGTCCGTTTAAGACTGCGGCGCCTTTTTCTTCCAGATTATTAATCTCTGCGGTAACCCTGGCATACTTACCAATCAGACTTTCTGTATTGGTTTTAACTGTATACCGGTTAACATATCTTAAGGCAAAGGGTCTGGTAAAAAATAAAAGTACAAAAGACACAATTACAAACACTGCAAGCTGTACCTGCGTATTGACACCAAATAATGCAAGCACAAATGCAACCAGTGCCCCGCCTGCAAACCAGATGGTAGTAAGCGCCATCGTCGCTGCTTCAATTCCAAGGAGCACTACAAAACCTATAAGCCAATAGATCGCTGCCATTATCTCATTCCCCTTCCCTGCCATGATAGGCAAAGTATCACGGCGAATCTATCCGTTGACACTATCATACTATATGTTCAGGCATTTCTCAACATTCCCGCTGTAAAAAAGACTTATTTTTTTATTAAACTCTGCTCTCTGCGCTGTCTCGCAGTCTCAAACATCAGCACAGAAGCAGCCACTGCTGCATTCAGTGATTCCACCCTGCCCATCATGGGGATCTTAATATAGGCATCTGCCAGCTTTGCCGTATCTTCTGACAGGCCATTGGCTTCATTCCCGATTAAAAACCCTGTATCAACAGTATAATCTTCTTTTTCATAATTATTCCTGCCATCCAAATGGGCTGCATATAACTGAATCCCCCGATCTTTTAACTGAAGAATGGAGGCATTTAAATCACTGGTATAGGCAAAAGGAACCCGGAAAACAGAGCCCATTGTGGAACGGATTACCTTGGGATTGTAGATATCCGCAGTGGTGCTGTTCATAAGCACTCCGGTGATTCCCGCTCCTTCTCCTGCCCTTATGATCGTACCTAAATTTCCAGGATCCTGTATCGTTTCAAGTATGAGTAAAAAGGCAGGTCCGGGAGCACGGATAAGATCCTCCGGAGTATATGAATTCTGTTTTACAAGAGCGAGTATGCCCTGGGGGGTTCTGGTGTCTGACATCACTGAAAAGACCTCATCAGTCAGAACCTCATGTTTTAACCCACTGATCAGCCGTCTCTGCTCATCCTCTTTTAAAAAGCTTTCTGAAACAAATACACTGTCAATTAACTCCGGCGGAATCTCCTTAAATATGCGAAGGCCTTCTGCCACGAATAATCCGCTGTCATTTCTGGCCTTTGCTTTTTTTATCAGGTTCATCACCTGCTTTACTTTCCCATTGGCACTGCTGGTTATCATATGGTACCTCTCTTTATAAATTTTCCAGTTCTTCCAGCCATAAGCGGCTTACTGCATCACTGGGCATACGCAAATCCCCTCTTGGAGATACTGCAACAGAACCTACCTTTGGTCCATCCGGCATACAGGAGCGTTTAAACTGCTGGCTGAAAAATCTTCTGTAAAACACCTTCAGCCACTTTAAAATGACCTCCGGCCCGTATTGCGTTTCAAAAGCTGAAACCGCCAACCGGTATACCTTTGAAGGACGGGTCCCGAATCTTAAGATCTGATAGAGGAAGAAATCGTGAAGCTCATATGGTCCCACAAGATCTTCTGTCTTCTGGGCAATCTCTCCATCCTTAGGAGGCAGCAGCTCCGGGCTTACAGGCGTATCCAGAACATCTAAGAGAACTTTCTTTAAAGCTCCCTCCTCACAGGTATCCGCATAGTAGCGGACCAAATGGCGGACCAGAGTCTTTGGAACCGATGAATTGACTCCATACATGGACATGTGATCACCATTGTAGGTGGCCCAGCCCAGAGCCAGTTCGGACATATCTCCGGTACCGATGACGATACCTCCCAGACGGTTGGCAAGATCCATGAGAATCTGCGTCCGTTCCCTTGCCTGGGAATTTTCATAGGTGACATCGTGCTGCTCAGGATTGTGGCCGATATCCCTGAAATGAACGGATACTGCCTCCCTGATATTTACTTCTGTTAATTCTGCCTCCAGCTTTTCCGTCAGAAGGCAGGCGTTTTGATAAGTACGGTCTGTGGTACCAAAACAGGGCATGGTCACCGCATGAATCTGATTTCTTGGAATTTGAAGCATATCAAATGCCCTGGCTGTAACCAAAAGAGCAAGAGTGGAATCAAGACCTCCGGAAATACCGATTACTGCATCCTTACAGCCAGTATGCGCCAGTCTCTTTTTTAACCCCATCGCCTGTATGGAAAGAATCTCCTCACATCTGCGGTTTCGCTCTGCCGCTCCATCCGGAACGAAAGGTCTTGGATCTATCCTTCTTTTTAAATCCAGCTCTTCCTGTTTCATGGAAAATGGAACCACCAGATAATGTTCTCTGTCAGGTGCCGGAAACGTCGTCATTCGTCTGCGGTCATGAATAAGACGTTCCAGATCCATATCACCGTAAACAGTCTCATTGCCAAAACGCTTTGATTCCGCAAGCAAAAGCCCGTTCTCAGCGATTAAGTTCTGCCCTCCGAATACCAGATCCTGGGTGGACTCACCTTCTCCTGCATTGGCATAAATATAGCCGCAGACCAGAGTAGCAGAATGTCCTGTAATCAGGCTTCTTCTGTAAAGGTCCTTTCCGGTTGTCTCGTCACTTGCAGAACAGTTTACTATGACGGTAGCTCCCGCAACTGCATGGCGGATGGAAGGCGGATTCGGAACCCAGGCATCCTCACAGATTTCCGTTCCGATTACAAGTCCGGGAATCTCTTTACAGGCAAAGAGCAGATCAGTTCCCATGGGAATCTCATATCCCTCCCAGGTTATCATGACCGTTTTTGTGTTTCCCGGCTCAAAATACCGCATTTCATAGAATTCAGAATAATTCGGCAGATTTGTCTTCGGAATAAGTCCAATCACCCTGCCGCTGTGTACTGCCGCAGCGGTATTGTAAAGCTTCCCGTCCCTCTCCCAGGGCAGTCCCACAAACACAAGTATATCACTGCCCTCTGTCTCTTTGGCAATCACCTTTAACTCTTCTTTTGCACCGGCAAGCAGCGCATCCTGCCCGAATAAATCTCCGCAGGTATAGGCAGTGAGACAAAGCTCCGGGAACACCATGATTTTTGTCTTTCTTTCCACACCTTCCCTGATGAGTCTCACAATATTCTCTCTGTTAAACCGGGGATCTGCAACTTTTACGTCGGGGGTCGCAGCCGCAACCCTGATATATCCATGTTTCATTGACTTTTTTCTCCTATCTGTTCTTCTTTCCCTTTTGGTATCCATTTTGCTTTCCATGCATAGATACAGTCCATTCCCATGGTAGTAAGCCATGTTATAGGATAACACCACATCACCGCTTCAAAACTGGGGAATAATGGTACCAGCAAATTAATATAAATCATTCGCAGAATACACATGTTTCCCACTCCGATCAGCATGGTGACCATGGTTCTGCCGCTTCCCCGAATGCTTCCCATTAAGATCTGGTGTATGGCCATCGTCCAGTAAAACGGAAGCAGAATCAGCATGGAGGTATATCCGTATGCGATTACATCCTGATCAGGGGAAAATATTCTTAAAATGCGCTCCGCATTCAGATAAAGAATGACGGAAATAAGAATGGTATAAATCATACTGATGACAAGTCCCTGAAAAACCCCCTGTTTCACCCGTCTGGTTTTTTTGGCTCCGATATTCTGCCCGGTAAATGTGGTTGCTGCCATGCAGAAGCTCTGAAGCGGAAGCATGGCAAAGCCGTCAATCTTGCTATAGGAACCAAATCCTGCCATGGCTGCTGCACCGAAGCTGTTGACATTCGCCTGAACGATTACGTTGGAAAGGGAAATAATCGACTGCTGTATGCCGCTTGGAATTCCGATTTTTAAAACGCGGGCCATCATGCGCCGGTCAATTTTTATTTTACTCAGTTCCAGACGGTAACTATCATCTGTTTGAACCAGCGCCCTGACTGTGAGGAGTGCCGATACTCCCTGGGCTGCCACTGTTGCATATCCCACTCCTGCCGTTCCCATCTGAAAAACAACTACAAACGCAAGATCAAGTACGATATTAATGACAGAGGAAATGCACAGAAATATGAGCGGACGTTTGGAGTCCCCCACAGCCCTGAGAACACCCGACCCCATATTATATACCAGATTAAACAAAGAACCGCAGAAAAAAATCCGCAGATATGCAGCAGAGGCCGGCATTACCGATTGAGGTGTTCCCATTAAAACGAGAATGAGCGGGGATAAAAAAACGCCCAGCACGATCAGGATGAGACCTCCCACGATGCTTAATGCCATGGTGGTGTGTACCGCCCAGTGCAGCTTCTGCTTTTCTCCGGCCCCGTAATACTGGGATATAATGACTCCGGCTCCGGTGCCAATCCCCATAAACATACCGATAATTAAGTTAATCAGGGAATTACTGGAACCCACAGCTGCCAGTGCATCACTGCCGATAAAGTTGCCTACTACTACAGAGTCCACTGTATTATAAAGCTGCTGAAATAAGTTTCCAACCAGTAAAGGCAGAGAAAAAGCAAGAAGCTGTCTCCAGATTACGCCTTCTGTCATGATCACCTGAGTTGTATGCAGTTTTTTATTCACAAATAAACCTCCTACTTTTTTCCAATCTCCCAATGAATATTAGTATACATCCTTTTTCGACAATTTGGAAGCCGGATAATTTAAGGTTTACTTTTTCATGCTGATCGTGTAAAATACTTTAATATCCTACTAAACAGATAAGAATAATCAGGGGGGGATTTATTTTGATGAAATTTTCTACCAAGGGACGTTATGCGCTCCGAATGATGATTGAGTTTGCCCTTCATCCAGGTGAATGCACGAAGATTAACCACGTTGCAGAGCGGCAGGACATATCTGATAAGTACTTAGAACAGATTGTTACGATTCTAAGCCGTGCCGGATACGTGAAAAGCCGGAGAGGCGCACAGGGAGGCTATTATCTGACTAAAGACCCTTCCGAATACACGGCAGGCATGATTCTGCGCCTTGCAGAAGGCAGTCTGGTCCCGGTATCCTGTATGGAAGAAGAAGTCAACTCCTGCAGCAGGGCCGATACATGTGCCAGCATGCTGGTCTTTAAGAAACTGGATCAGGCCATCTCCGATGTGGTAGATAACATCACTCTTGCCGATCTTGTAGAGGAGCAGAAACGTCTGGAAGGAATAGAAGACTGACAAGCCGTATTGCCATAAAAAATCCGTTGGATTGCAGCAGCAGAGCCTGGCTGCAATCCAACGGATTTTTGAATTTATCTGTCAGATCCGGTCCGCTATTTCTTCAAACAGGCGGGCCTTGTCACGAAAATAATCTCTTGAAAATCCATCAGCCTCCTGTAAAGCTTCTTCCAGTGTCTTCGACTGAAGCTCTACGGATACCGCTTCAATTCCTGCCTCGATCACCAGTGTAAAAGCACCGTCTCCATGTGTCTGTATCTGCAGGCTGATGTAATGATGTTCTGCTTCAATACTCTTTCTGGCTACTGCACCCATCTCCCCAAACAGGACCCACGTATTCTCATATTCCATCTGCTATGCCCCTTTCTGTCTGAAACATCAAAAGATTCTGTACTATTATAGCACAGAATCTTTTGACTGACTACCATATATTGGCGTATGTATCGTAGATGGGACACAAAATCAGCATGGAATGCTTTCTGCAAATTTACGGATATCAGAAGCATTGGTGATCTTCTGAATCAGTCCGTCTTTTACCAATACAAGAGTGGGTGCCTGCATAATTCCCAGCTTGTCTGCCAGCTCTGCATTCTCTTCTGCATCCACTGTTTCATAATCTACATTCTTAAGGAACTGCTTTGCCAGCCTGCAGTTGGGGCAGGTTTTTGTAGTAAACAGATAAGCACCTGACGGCATCTCCGGCTTCTTGTCCGTTCCCTTTTCTGCCTTCTGCTCATGAGTAGCATTTTTTAAAACGGAGCCGGAAATATTGTAGGTAGTACGGTTTTTATACTCCTGCGTCTTTCCTTCATTCCAGTTTTGTACCGGACGGTAATAACCGGTAATACGGCTGTAAACCTCAGCTTTCTTTCCGCACACCGGGCAGACACTGTGCTCTCCTGCCAGATATCCATGCTCTGCGCAGATAGAATAGGTTGGAGACAGGGTGTAGTAAGGCAGCTTATAATGATCGGCAATGGTTTTAACCAGCTTTGCAGCTGCTGCCCAGTCAGGCAGCTTCTCACCCAGGAATGCATGAAATACAGTTCCTGAAGTATAAAGTGTCTGAAGCTCATCCTGAATGTCCAGGGCATCAAAAATATCGGCCGTGTAATCCACCGGAAGATGGGAACTGTTGGTATAATAAGGGGTATCTCCCTCATGGCCGGCTGTTTTAATGTCCGGATAATACTTCCTGTCATGCTTGGCCAGACGATAGGTTGTGGATTCTGCCGGAGTCGCTTCCAGATTGTAAAGATCTCCGTACAACTCCTGATAATCGGAAAGCCGTTCCCTCATATGATTTAAAACGGTTTTTGTAAACTGCTGTGTCTTTGTATCGGTTAAGTCTTTCCCCAGCCATTTTGCATTTAAACCAACCTCATTCATGCCGATCAGTCCAATGGTGGAAAAGTGATTTTCAAAGCTTCCAAGATAGCGCTTTGTATAAGGATAAAGCCCCTGATCCAAAAGCTTTGTAATAACCTCTCTCTTGGTTCTTAAGGATCTGGCTGACAAATCCATCATGTGGTTAAGACGCTTGTAAAAATCCGCTTCATCTTTTGCCAGATAAGCAATTCTCGGCATATTAATGGTTACCACACCAACAGATCCTGTACTCTCTCCTGACCCGAAGAAACCTCCGGTCTTCCTTCTTAATTCTCTTAAATCCAGTCTGAGACGGCAGCACATGCTTCTAACATCGCTGGGCTCCATATCACTGTTGATATAATTGGAAAAATAAGGAGTTCCGTATTTGGAGGTCATTTCAAACAGCAGGCGGTTGTTCTCTGTATCACTCCAGTCAAAATCTTTGGTTATGGAATAGGTGGGGATTGGATACTGAAATCCTCTTCCGTTGGCATCTCCCTCAATCATGGTTTCAATAAATGCCTTATTAACCATGTCCATCTCTTTTTTACAGTCTTTATATTTGAAAGCCATCTCTTTTCCGCCTACAATGGCATTCAGCTCAGCCATATCAGACGGAACAGTCCAGTCCAGGGTGATATTGGAAAATGGTGCCTGGGTGCCCCAGCGGCTGGGAGTGTTCACACCATAAATAAAGGATTCGATGCACTTTTTCACTTCCGGATAGGACAACCGGTCACTCTTTACAAAGGGTGCCAGATAAGTGTCAAAAGATGAAAATGCCTGGGCTCCCGCCCATTCATTCTGCATAATTCCAAGAAAGTTAACCATCTGGTTGCAGAGTACAGATAAATGCTTGGCCGGAGAAGAGGTAATCTTTCCCGGAATTCCTCCCAGCCCCTCTAAAAGCAGCTGTTTTAACGACCAGCCTGCGCAGTAGCCGGTAAGCATGGACAAATCATGGATATGAATATCCGCATTCCTGTGTGCCTCTGCTATCTCGTGATCATAGATCTCTGACAGCCAGTAATTCGCCGTAACTGCACCGGAATTGCTTAAGATCAGTCCTCCTACGGAATAAGTCACCGTTGAGTTCTCTTTTACACGCCAGTCCTCAACCTTAACATAACTGTTCACCACATCTTTATAATCCAGAATGGTGTTTTTCATATTCCGTATCTTTTCCCGCTGTTTTCTATATAATATGTAGGCCTTAGCCACATCCGTATATCCCGCGTGCTCCAGCACATGCTCCACGCTGTCCTGGATCTGTTCTACAGTTATCTTACCTTCATTCATTTTCTCCTGGAAATCTGCCGTCACCCGCAGAGACAGAAGCTCTAAAATTTCGTTGTTGTACTCCTTTCCGGTTGCCTTAAATGCTTTCTTAATGGCTTCCGTGATCTTCCCCAAGCTAAATTCAGCTTCTTCCCCATCTCTTTTCACTACCTGGATCATCTAACCTTTACTCCTTTCACAAAAACCGTCACGACTTTTTTTAGCATACAGATGTATTATAGCAGAAGAAAAAAGAAAACACAATATGTGGATTTTGTTTATTTCAAAATCTACATATTGTGTTTTTGTCATTCGTCGAAAAAGTCCTGGCTGCCTGCCAGACCTGCAAATAATTCTGCCGGTACATAAGCATTCACCAGTATTCCGTCTTCCTGGTATTCTTCTTTTAAAAGCTGGCCGTATTTTCGGATCTGCTGGATCTTTCCCGCGTCTTTATAGGAATAAACCTTCTCTAAGTAAATCCTTCTGCTTCTCAATATAGATTCAATCAGGTTCTCCAGTTCATCTATCCCTTCTCCTGTACGCGCGGAGATCCTGACCTGATAATCCGATGAGATGTCCTTAAGGGTGGTATCAGGTCTTAAAGCATCAATTTTATTAAACACGGTAACCATGACCTTATCCGTTACACCCAGCTCCCGCAGCGTCTCATATACCACATGCATCTGGATTTCCATCTGGGGATTGGAGCAGTCCACTACATGAAGAATAATATCACTGTATTTGGCCTCTTCTAACGTACTTTTAAATGCTTCAATCAGATGATGGGGCAGTTTTCTTATAAAACCAACCGTATCAGTTAAAAGAATCTGCTGGCCGCCCGGCAGGCTTAAGTTCCTTGTTGTGGGATCCAGTGTTGCAAACAGTTTGTCCTCTGCCAGAATTCCGGCACCGGTTAACCGGTTTAACAGAGTGGATTTACCGGCATTGGTATAGCCGACTATAGCAGCCACAGGCATGTGATTTTTATCCCTCTGCTGTCTTGCCACCTCTCTGTGGCGCTTTACATCCTCTAAATCCGCTTTCAGAACACTGATCCGGTCATGAATCAGCCTTCGGTCTATCTCCAGCTTTTTCTCGCCAGGTCCTCTGGTTCCGATTCCTCCGCCAAGTCTGGATAACGAGCTTCTTAAGCCTACCAGCCTTGCGGAACGGTATCTTAACTGGGCAAGCTCCACCTGGATTTTTCCTTCTCTGGTGGTAGCTCTTGCAGCAAATATATCCAGAATGACCATGGTTCGGTCCATCACCTTTATCTGCAGGGCATCCTCTAAATTACGCATCTGGGCCGGTGAGAGCTCATCATCACAGACCACTCCCGTTGCACCAAGTTCATAGATCCTTTCCCGGATCTCTTCAATCTTACCTTTTCCAAGATAAGTTCCCGGATGAATCCTCTCCCGGTTCTGAATGACCTTATCCACAGTAACTGCACCCGCTGTCTTAACCAGCTCTTCCAGCTCATCTAAGGATGCGCTCACGTCTGTGCCGTCTCCCGTACTTACTGCTGTTAAAATAACCTTTTCTTCTATCTCTTTTAGCTCTATCAGTTCTGCCATTCCCTCTCCAACCTATCTTGACTCCAAAAATGTAATTTCCCGTTGTGCTTCCTCATCCGGTCCATGTACAGAAACATATTGCTCCATGGTATCCAGAGCCTTCTTAAACTCTCCCTTACGCTCATAAACAACAGCGGTGTTAAACAACAGCTCCGGTACTTTCGACGCTTCCGGTGCTGCCAGGCCCTTTTGAAATGCCTCCAGCGCTCCATCCCAGTCCTTTTCCGCCATCCTGCATAATCCCATTCGGTTGTAGATCATGGGGCCTGCTTCTCCTGCGGCGGCTGCACCTTCATAGAGAGTCATTGCATCCGATGGAGATCCCGCATTTTCCATAGCTGCACCTGCTGCCATGAGTGCATTCATTCTTCCAGGCGCTGTGCTGTCCGGGTCAAGTTCACTGCTCCGGTTGTAATCAGCTATGGCACCGTCATTATCTCCCGCACCGGCTTTTGAAGCACTCCTCATATTCAGATATTCCGGTTTTTCGCCATCAACCTTGATTAAAATATCATAGGTACCTACAGCTGCCTGGTAATCACCGGAAAGATACTCCGCTTCCGCTCTGTATTTTAATACATCCATATCGAATTTTCCTACCAGGCCCTTTTTCACATCAATGGCCCGGTTAAATGACGAAATGGCGTCCTTGTAGTTTCCCTCCTCAAGGGCCTTAATTCCATCATCCCGGTAAGTGTACCGATTCTCTTTTTTGCCGCAGCCAGCCGTCACTGTAAGAATCAGAATAAGAACAATTAAAAGCGTTCCATATCCGGTTTTTCTTTTCATGTTAATATCTCCAACTTTAACAATTCTATAAATGTTATTGTATTCCAGTACTTCCGTGTCCGCCTCTGTCCTCATGATTTAAAGAATCCACAGCCTCAAAGCAGATGGCTGGCTGATGCTCTGTAATACGGAACTGGCAGATCCGGTCATTGACATGGATCACGGTATCCCGAAGTGCATACGCCGGGAAAAACCACTGGTCATTGTCTCCGCAGTACGTTTCATCAATAATTCCCATGCTGTTGGTCTGAATAATGCCGTAATTTTTAAAAGTACTGCTTCTCGGGACCACATGGGCTTCATAACCAGCAGGAAGTTCCATGGCTATTCCAAGAGGGATCAGTTTGAATTCACCGGCCTTTAACTCCACTTCTTTCGCAGCCCGTAAATCAATCCAGTCGGATTTGCCGTCTATGTATCTCAGTTTTTCTATCTCATCTGTAAAATATTTAATTTTTATGTTCGCACTCACTGTATGTCCTCCTGCTGTCTGCCGCCGTTTTCTTCTTCCTTAAGCAATACTCCGCTTCCGGAAAGTTCTTCTTCCACTTCCATTCGAATCTCCGCTGCTACCATAGGATCCGCCGCCGGTAAATTCTGAGTGGAACCAATGCCAAATCTTCTTAAAAATTCTTCTGTTGTTGCAAAAAGTGCAGGACGCCCCGGTGCATCCAAACGCCCGACCTCATAAACCAGATTATATTCTACCAGCTTGTTTACCGCATGATCCGACTTTACTCCGCGGATCTTCTCTATCTCAAGCTTTGTAACCGGCTGTTTGTATGCAATGATGGAAAGTGTCTCCAGAACCACTTCCGATAATACCTGTTTTTTCGGAGCACAGGCAACACGGATTAGATTCTCATAGTACTCCGGGCGGGTGCACATCTGAAAGCTGTTCTCCAGTGCAATGATCTGCATTCCCTTTTTGCCCGTCTCATACCGCTTCATCAGGCGAAGCACCGCTTCTTTTGCTGTTTCCTCATCCTGATCGATGGCTGCAGCCAGCCGGCCAAGCTCCACCGAATTTCCCATGGTAAAAAGAACCGCCTCAATGACCGCTTCCCATTTCTTTTCTTCTTTCGCGCTCTTTCCTGACCCGTTTGCTGTCAGAGTTTCTTTATCCATTGACTTTCTCTTCCTCTCCCAGATCCGAAAAATCCAGTTCCCCTTCCTCACCTTCCGGCTCCAGGGTTTCAATCATCATATCATCAAATAAATGCTCCTGGGTCAGAGTGATCTTGCCGATCTTCATGAGCTCCAGAAGCGCTAAAAAAGTGACCACTACCTCAATCTTGTCAGGCTGTCCCTCAAGCATCTTCCGAAAGGAAAACTTCCGGTTTTGTCTGGCAAAATCCATAACCGATTTTATCTTATCTTCCAGGCTTACTGCTTCCTTGCGGATGTTGCCAAAACGGCTTCTGATGGGATCCACCCGGTCCTCCGTCCGCTTCGTCACCGCACGGAAAATTTCCTGCAGCTTTGCCAGAGTAAGTCCGTCAAGAAGCTTGTCTAAATCTACGGGAGGCTCATACTTCGCCACCTGAGCAGGTACAGTAGGGGTCTTAAAAAGCAGGCGGTCTGCTCCTATCTCCCTGTCTCTTAACTCCGACGCCATATATTTAAAATATTTGTATTCCAGAAGGCGGGCAACAAGCTCTGCCCTTGGATCTTCTTCCTCCCCTTCTTCATTGATCTCTTTCGGAAGAAGCATGCGCGCTTTAATGTCAATAAGCGTTGCAGCCATGACAAGAAATTCGCTGACAATATTCAAATCCTCAGTTTCCATATGATTCATGTAATCTAAATACTGTTCTGTAATAGTCACAATGGGAATGTCATAGATATTCACTTTGTTTTTATCAATCAAGTGAAGAAGCAGGTCAAGAGGTCCTTCGAAATTATCCAGTTTATAAGAGATTCCCATATATTCCTCCAAAGCAGATTGAAAGCATGCTAAAAAGCAGTATACCAAATCCGGACCAATCTGTAAATATATGGAAGGTTCAAATTAAGGATTTGGGTTTTAAATCCACAACCACCACCTGGGGTTTGTTATTCAGCCGGATGTTAATGGAGTGGGTTCCAAGGCCCCTGCTTACAATCATGTATTTCTCATCTTTCTGAAACGTCCCTGCACAGCAGGGGTTAAAAAACTGATATTGAGGGGTCATGACTCCTCCCAGAAACGGAAGGCGTATGGTGCCCCCATGAAAATGACCGGAAAGGGCCAAATCCGCCCCCCAGCCCTGATAAGCCGGAAAATAAAGGGGAGAATGGGACAAAAGGATCTGAAACCGTTCTTGTGATGCCTTCCCTGCTTTTTGTTCCAGCTCATCTGGAAAAAGACGCTCCGGACGAAAATCCTTATAGCATCCTTCCTTTAAATCAACACCTGTAATCGCTATATCCTTCCGGTATAATTCCGTCCGGTCTCTTAAAACAATCACACCAAGCTTTTTTAAGCTGCTCTCATACGTATCATACTGGTCTCCGTAAACGGAACGCTCCCGGTCCATCCGGTTTTCATGATTCCCATTGCCGTAAAAAACAGGATATCTGGACGTCAGCTTCTCCATCAGTCTTAAACTGACCGACGTATCTGCTGTTTTCTTTACAACCATCATATCACCGCCGACAAGCACCACATCCGGATTCACATGATCAATTGTCTTTAGCAGTCTCTCATTGTCTGCTCCAAAACAGTGACTGTGAAGATCCGAAAGGAATACCAGCCTTAAGTTTTTTCCGATCTTACTGCTTTTTACAACTGTCTTCTCTACGGAAAGCTGTTCTCTCTCGTATTCAGAGCGCAGCAATGACACTGCGCCTGCAGCAGCACAAAAAACTCCGGCAGCAAACCACATCTGTTTATTCCTCATCTTTTCTCATTCCTTCTTTTGCTGTCCTTTCATCATACAATGAAAAACACGTCTGAGTCAAGTAAAAGGCTTTTATAATTGTAACCGATACCCGTATAATGGATACCAATTATGGATAATATGCAATACTGGATAATCACGGTTTAATAAGAGTGTGAGGTGACTAACTATGATTGTTTATGACAGACTGTGGGAAACCATGAAAAAGAAAAACGTCAGCCAGTATCATCTGATCAAATATTGCAAGGTCAGCGCTGGACAAATCGGACGGCTTAAGAAAAACAATTTCGTATCTACTCATACGATTGACATGCTTTGCAAAATTTTAAACTGCGGCGTGGAAGAAATTATGGAATATCGGGCCGATATTTGCGAGGCAGCAGACATGACCTGTGATACTGACCCTGAGGAAAATAAATAACAGGCTTTTCCTTCAGAGGATTTGGCATGAAAAAAGAGCCGGAAGGCTCTTTTTTCATGCCAGATCCATCTTAGGAGATCCAGACACCGGAGGTATCCAGGCGGTATCCATCCGGTGTAACCGTATCCTTTAACATAACACCGTCACTGCCAAGGTAATACCACTTATCATTGGTTTTCACCCAGTAATTGCATGCCATGGTTCCATCCTGCCGGTAATAATACCACTTATCTCCTGACTGCACCCAGCCGCCGGAAGCATTCGCTGTTAAATTACTGCTGCCTGTCCCTTTTAAGGCAAAGCCATAATCAAGAAGAGCTTTTGTATCGCCATAATGGGTTGATTTGCTTTTCATAATAACTACAATTAAGCGGGATCCATTCTTTTCCGCATATGTAACCAGTGTATTGCCTGCCAGAGATGTAAAACCTGTCTTTCCGCCCACCACACCGGGATAATAACGGGAGTCGGAAGAATTAATCATCTTATGTCCCATGGTTACGGTTCTGGCGCCTGCCTTCTTAGTGGCTGGAATCTGATAGCTGACAGTAGAGCACACTTTTCTTACCACACTGTTTTGAAAGGCAGCTTTTGCAATCAGCGCCATATCATGAGGCGTTGTATAATGATTGGAATTATTAAGACCGTTGGGATTGACAAAATTTGTATTGGTACAGCCAAGTTCTTTCGCTTTAGCATTCATCAGCTGGGCAAAGGAACTGACACTGCCGGATACATGCTCAGCCAGGCCGTTTGCCACATCATTGGCGGACTTGAGCATAAGACCATAGAGACACTGCTCCACTGTCAGCTTATCGCCTTCTGCCATATTTAAGGTGACCGCCCCTGCTTCCAGATTGGTAGTGGCTGCCTTCGAAAAGATAACAGTATCCGAAAGGTTCGTCCGTTCTGCCACCAGAAGCGCCGTCATCAGTTTGGTAATGCTGGCCGGATAATACTTCGTCTCACTGTTTTTGGAATAAAGGAGTGCGCCGGTATCGGCATCCATTAACACTGCTCCCTCTGAAGAAATCTGGGGCACACTTACGCTTAAAGCTGCTGTGGAAGTCCCCGTGGAAGCCGGTGCGGATTTCTGGCTGTCTGCGTTCTGGTCTGCCTGTCCGCTTATAACCGCCCCCGGTCCGGCTGCTGCCTGTGTTTCCTGTGCGGAACCTGGGAAGGGCGAAACCGTAGGTATCTCTGTTGCGTAAGAGATGCCGGATGCCATCATGGAAAAGCTGATTACCAGACTCATTAATCTGCATGTGTTTTTTGTCATAGCCTATTGTCTCCTGTATCTTTCTGCCTGTTTTTTCTTATATCAGTATATCATATAATCCAGTAATTTCTGCTTAAAATTTTCTTACAATCAAAAAAAAAATGCATCACTCATATAAGTGATGCATGATCTGTAAAATCCTCTGTATCAGTCCTCTTTTTCCAACTCTTCCAGCCTGTCCATGGCAATATTTAAAATCTCCGCATGGTCAAATGCCAGTTTCTCCTGGTCTAACATGTCAATTGCAGGAAGAAGTTCAATGTCAACATCTCTCTTCCACATCATGCCATCCCGTTCAAAAGTTTCCGTGATCCGATAACTGATAAAAATATGTTCGTCCTCATTCTCTATGGTAAGCGCATATGTCGCTCCGTTTTCAAGGTCGGAAAGCTTCTTTTTCTTTACTTCAAACCAACACGCCTTTTTGGCATCATCACCGGCCTGTACAGTCAGCTGATCCTTTGATACAGCAGCTAAGTAAGAAACGGAAATCACTCTGGTCCTGGGATCCCGCTTTACGCTGCCCCAGGTATAAAGCTGTTCCATATAGATTCCTTTTAACCCGGTTTCTTCCAGCAGTTCTCTGGCTGCTGCTTCTTCCAGGGATTCATCCATGTTCACAAATCCTCCCGGAATCGCCCACTGGCCTATGCAGGGGTGGTTTTTCCGTTTGATAAGAAGAATATCTGTCTTTGACTCCTCCTGGTCCCATGCAAATATCAGCATATCCACCGTTACCGACGGGCGTTCGTAATCTCCCGGACGGTATTGTAAAAGAAACTCTTTTTCCGTCAGCCCTTCTTCATTCTTTCGTTCCATTCTGCCCTTCTTCCTACCAGTTTTTTAAAATACAATGGACTGAAGCGCTCCAAGTACACCTGCACTGGCAAGTCCCATAATAACTCCTGCCATCAGAACGCCTCCCATCACAGCTAAAATACTGGATTTAAAATCAATATCAAGCAGGCTGGCAGCCAATGTGCCAGTCCAGGCACCGGTACCAGGAAGAGGGACTCCAACAAATATCAACAGAGCAATGAACAATCCCCTTCCGGCTTTCGCCTGCAGTTTTTCTCCGCCGCGCTTTCCTTTTTCCAGACACCATGTAAAGAATCCGCCGATCACCGGCTTATCTGCTCCCCACTCAAGAACCCTCCTGGCAAACAGATAGATAACCGGTACTGGAAGCAGATTACCGATTATCGCAATAAGGTAGGACTGGAACAAAGGCAGTCCCATCACTGCAGAGTAAGGAATCGCTCCCCTTAGCTCGATAAGAGGAACCATGGAAATTAAAAATACCGTTATATATTTTTGTAACATCATCTATTCCTTTCATAATAAAAGTCTGCTTTTATACTATACACAAAGATGGACCGTCTATCAACTGTTTTATAAAAAGATTATATTTACATACATGATTTGAAACCTTTACTGAATAAAATATTAACATTTATGAAATACTATTGTACTGACAAAACGAGTGTGATATAATCCTCAAAAGTTGATTATTATTATCCCACACACAGTTAAGAAGGATGTCTTTTATGAATATAAAACAGTTATTAACCAAATACCGGCATGTATGGATTCTCAGCTACGCCTTCCTCTATATACCATGGTTTTTCTACCTGGAAAAAACGGTGACCAGCAACTACCATATCATGCATATAGCCATTGATGACTATATCCCGTTTAATGAATATTTCATTATTCCATACCTGATGTGGTTTGCTTATGTGGCAGTTTCCATCTGTTATTTTTTCTTTCATGATGTAAAAGAATATTACAGACTATGCACCATGCTGTTTACTGGTATGACCATAAGCCTTGTAATCTGCACCGTCTTTCCAAACGGAACGGATTTCAGACCGCTTGTTGATCCGAATAAGAATATTCCATCTGCAATTGTTTATCTTCTCTACTCTGCAGATACCTGCACCAATGTATTTCCAAGCATACATGTGTACAATTCCATCTGTGTGCACATCGCAGTCTGCCGGAGTGAACGTTTGAAAAAGTACGGACTGTTAAGAGCGGGATCCTTTGTTTTAATGATTTCAATCTGCCTGGCAACTGTATTCTTAAAGCAGCATTCTGCTTTTGACGGTCTTGGCTCCATCGCCATGGCATATATCATGTATCAGTTTGTTTATTCTGATTCCCTTGTTCCAAACAGAAAAAAGGTTTCCGAAAAAGCAATCACTTAAAAAAAAGACCTTCCCATGCCGGGGAGGTCTTTTTTAGAACCATTTTAATTAAAGCCAAAAAATTTCTGAGTCATTTTATAAATGGCGATGGGGAATTTCATTCCGCCCTTTCCCGGCAGATTGACTCCCTGTCCCAGGAATCCGTAACGAAGCCTTAAATAGAGCTTTAAATTCTGTTTTCGCAGGCTCTGCCATAGTTCTTTCTTTTTCTCCATATTTTCCTCTGTTCCGGACTTAATTGCAAGAATAGAAGTTATAACCATCATAATCTCTAAATACCTCACCATGTAACGGCGAAGCTTGCGCTGCTTTATCTTCATTACGTCATAATAGGAAAGCATCAGCTTTGTTACACGGATCTGCTGGTCTATTCTCCCTATCATGATCTGTTCATTGACTGACTGATCCTCCCTGCCTATGAAATAGCGGTAAAAGTTCACGTTTAAATAATACATGGTCTTCACATGGGGAAGCGGCTGGTATACAAAAATATTATCTACGTAAAAGGTATGCTTGGGCAGTTCCAGACCGCACTGCCTTAGAAGCTCGGTCCTGTAAATAACAGAGTGCATAAGAATGTATTGTCCCAGTATAAATACCTTCACGTCGTCCCAGTCTATCAGCTCATTCTCCGGAAGTGCAGTCCGGTAATTCATTACTTTTTTCCTTTTTGAACCCTGTTTTTCATATACAAAATTGCTCACCAGCATGTCAAGTGTCTTTTCACCGTAGACAAAACGCCTGAGCGTATTGAGAATTTCCTTATAAGCTGATTCATCCACCCAGTCATCGCTGTCCACTACCTTAAAATAGATTCCGGATGCATTCCTTAATCCTGCATTAACCGCTTCTCCATGTCCGCCGTTCTCCTGATGGATTGCCCTGCAGATTCCCGGATAATTCCGTTCATATTCATCTGCAATTTCGGCTGTACGGTCCTTTAGAGAACCGTCATCTACAATAAGGATCTCCACCTCATCACCGCCTGGCAGCAGGGAATCGATGCAGTTCCTCATATAGGCTTCTGAATTATAACATGGAATTGCTACAGATAAGAGTTTCACACAATATCCTCCTTTAGGTTGTTTTTCCAATAAATCCGGACAATACAAAATACAGTCACAACAACTGCCGCAGCTACAACAGCCACAGTCACTGCAGCATGTCCTCTTTGAAACAGAAATCCGGACAGCTTTGTGTTGGTTATGAAAAGCGAAAGTAAATTAGCCGGGATATGAAGCATGAAGGCTGCTGACAGGGCTTTTGTTCTCTCATAAAGCCAGGCTGCCGCAAGACCGATTAAAAAAGCATAAACACCCTGGGGAAGATTTCCGTGGTAAAGTCCAAATAAACCGGCTGATATGACAGCCGAAAGCCCAAACGAAAATTTATCCCGAAGGGGTGCAAATATCATCCCTCTGAAAATCAGTTCCTCTGCTGCCGGAATAATAAAACCGGAAGCCAGAAGCTGCAGCGCAAACGGCGGGGAATACAGGGCATTGGCCGCTTCCTGATATGCCTTTGATATCCTGGTCAGTCCCATGACTTCCACAACAGAATTACCCAAGATGCAAAGAGCTGCCCCAAGCAGCCATATGGAAACAGGACTGTTTGTAAGCTTAAAACTCTCTGCCAGCGAATATCCTCTGTTTTTCTGATCATAATAATAGACCCAGAGCAAAACCGGAATATTCAGCGCTGCAGATAATCCCGTAGCCGAAAGAGGACCCAAAGGCACCGCCAAATACAGGAAAGTGGTGGCTAACGTATAGGTAAACAAAGGAAGAATCAGATGCAGAATGATTACTATCATAAGTACCTTTCCTTTCATTTTCTGTATCTTCTTAAACATTATACCACCTGATTTCAGGATATCCACTTAATTTTTTTAAAATTATTTCTAAAATCTATTGAAATCTTTTCTCATATCCCTGTATGCCCGAAAGCGGTTGCTTTTTTTAACCGCTGATAATATAATGTCTTTATAATTTCTCATTAAACTACATGAAACTGAGAGGAAATGATATGGCAAAAAAACGTATTGTGATAGCTTTGGGACATCATGCTTTGGGAACAAACCTTCCGGAGCAGAAGACGGCAGTTGCCAGGACTGCCAAGGTAATTGCAGATTTTATCCAGTCCGGCTGGCAGGTGGCCGTTACTCACAGCAATGCTCCACAGGTCGGAATGATCCACACTGCAATGAATGAATTCGGAAAGCAGCATGACGGATACACCTGCGCTCCCATGTCTGTCTGTTCTGCCATGAGCCAGGGATACATCGGCTACGACTTACAGAACGGCATCCGTGCAGAACTCATGACCCGGGGCATCTATAAATCCGCAGCTACGATTTTAACCCAGATGATGGTAAACCCATATGACGAGGCTTTCTACACACCCATGAAGCCCATCGGCCGTTTCATGTCTGCAGAGGAAGCAAAGGAAGAAGAGGAAAAAGGGAACTATGTGGAAGAGGTTCCCGGCAAAGGTTTCCGGAGAGTTGTCGCTTCCCCAAAGCCAGTTTCTATCGTTGAGATTGATATCATAAAGGCGGTTATGGATGCAGATCAGATTGTGATCGCCTGCGGAGGCGGCGGCATTCCTGTTATGGAGCAGGGCTGCTACTTAAAGGGCGCCAGTGCTGTTATTGAGAAGGACAGAGCTGCCGGACTGCTGGCGAAAGAAATCGATGCCGACGTGCTAATGATTTTAACAAACGTGGATAATGTAACCTTAAACTTCGGGAAACCGGAGGCCAGACCAATCGGCCGCATGAGTATTAAAGAAGCTGCCGCTTATATTGAGGACAATCAGTTCGAATCCTCCTCCATGCTTCCAAAGATTGAGGCCTCCCTGGATTTCATTGAACATGGCAGAAACCGGAAAGCGATCATTACTTCCCTGGAAAAAGCAGAAGAAAGCCTGGATGATAAAGCAGGTACCATTATAACAGAATCATAGACAAAGAAAAGGATTTTTGCCCGGATAGAATACGCCGGACAAGAATCCTTCTTTCTATTACAGTTCCATTTCCGTTGAAAAGACAGTCACAGCCTTGCCTGTGATTTTCACTTTAACCGGTTTGCCTCCTTTTATTGCTACAGTAACTGAAATTTTCCCCATACGTCCGATGGCTTCTCCCTGTACCGCCTCAAAAGAAAATTCCTCTTTATTCTTTCCAAACAGTCCATATGTAACGAAGTAAGCCCCTAAAGGTCCATTTGCATTTCCTGTCACCGGATCCTCTGCAATCCCAATGGCAGGTGCAAACATCCTCCCATGAACAAGGGTTGCTTCCTCCGGATGAAGCGTGAATACATAATATCCGTTGCAGCCGGTCCTGGAGCTGATTTCTGTCAGTTTTGCAAGGTCAGGTTTTAAGCTGTGCAGCAGGTTTAACTCAGTTATGCCAATCATCACCTTGGAATGACCGGTTGATGCTATGGCAATGGGGCAGTCCCTTCTGAGTTTTTCTTCCGGTATCCCAAGGGCTTCTATAATCTCCATCTGAACCGGCAGCGGCAGCGGCTCTCCCACTTCCACTTCTCCCTGTGTCATAGTGATGGTATAATCTCCATCCTCTGACCGGATTTCAACAGGAAGGATTCCCGCCCCTGTTTTCTGTATGACCACTCCGGAAGCCATACCGCGCTCCAATGCTCTTACATAGTGGGCTGCAATTGTCGCGTGACCGCAGATGGGCACTTCACACCGGGGTGTGAAAAAACGCACATGAACGTCATACTCTCCCTCTGATCCCGGAAAAAGAAAGGCTGTTTCCGAATTATTTAATTCTCTTGCTATTTTAAGCATCATACTGTCACTTAGACCGTCGGCATTGGCCACCACACCTGCCGGATTGCCGGTAAACCGCTCTCTGGTAAATGAATCCACCTGGTAGATCCGATATGATTTTTTCATAAAAATCCTCCTCATGCTTGTTTTTTCTATCTTAATACGGTTAGTTCCTCTTGACAAGTAATTACATTTTCGTTATATAATTACCTTAAAGATACTAACTATCAAAATAATAATATCGAGGCAGACTAACTATGAAGAATAAAGAAATAAAACCCAAAACCCTGGAATGCCATGTAGAAAAAATGTTTAATATTATCGGCGGAAAATGGTCCTTTCTTATTATAAAAAATCTCTTTCCAGGCACGAAGCGATTCGGAGAGCTTCGAAGCAGCTTACACGGAATCAGTCCCAAAACACTGACTGCCTGTCTGCGTTCTTTAGAATCACATGGCATTTTAACAAGAGAAGTCATCCCAACCATACCGCCTGAAGTCCATTATACGCTGACAGAGAAAGGCATGGATTTACAAAACGTCGTCAATCAGATGAAAATCTGGGGAGAAAAATGGTCTGAACGTTAATCCTGCAGCATATATCTCCGAAACTCTGTCATATATTGAAACAAACGTACATGACGGAGTTTTACTATGAAATGGTTCAACCGATTAAGACTGACGGAAAAAATCAGAACATTTTCCGTTTCGCCAGAAAAGGGAAAGAAAGTCCTGAAGGCATTTCTGTTTCTTTTATGCGCCTTTTTTGCCGGGCGTCTGGGGGCTATGCTGACCGAACATCATCGTGCTGTGGAAACTGCAGCAGAGGGAAACTGGGGATTAAGCTTCCAGCAGGAAGGGCAGGCTCCGGTGGCCAATGCCACCATGGACTATTTAAAACAATACAATGCCTATTATGCACAAAAAACCCCGGATAAGATCTTATATCTCACCTTTGATGCCGGATATGAAAATGGAAATACTGCCGCGATTCTGGATGCATTAAAAAAACACCACGCACCGGCTACCTTTTTTGTTGTGGGAAACTACATAGAAACTGCACCGGAGCTGGTGAAACGAATGATAGCAGAAGGACACACAGTAGGCAATCATACCTACCATCACCCGGATATGTCCAAAATGAGCTCAAAGGAAGCCTTTGAAAAAGAGCTTGGGGATCTGGAAACATTGTTTGAACAGACCACTGGGCAGCAGATGAAAAAGTATTACCGTCCGCCCCAGGGCAAATACAGTGAATCCAATTTACAGATGGCTAAAGATATGGGTTACAAAACCTTTTTCTGGAGCCTGGCCTACGTGGACTGGTACCAGGATAAACAGCCTTCAAAGGAAGAGGCCTTCAAGAAACTTTTAGGACGGATTCACCCCGGCGCCATCGTGCTTTTGCACAGCACTTCCAGTACCAATGCCCAGATACTTGATGAGCTGCTGACCAAGTGGGAAGAAATGGGTTATCAGTTTAAATCTCTGGATCAGTTAGTAAGTCAATAAAAAAAAGCCGAGGTTCAATAATTGAACTTCGGTTCTTTTTTATAGAAGGTTAAAGATCAGCTGCAAAAGAAAGCGCCTCATCAATACATCCCGCCAGATTCTCCTTTCCCACTGACTCCAGAAAGCCCGCCCGCTCCATCATGGACATGGGCTGTTCATTGACATGGGATAAAATAAGGGTTATATGCTTCCTCTTTAAATTCTGATATAGTTTTTCCAGACTTTTTAACGCCGTCGCATCCATTGCAGGTACACTTCTCATTCGAAGAATCATGACTCTCTTTCCTTCTTCTATAATCAGCTGGGAAATCTTCTCCGCAGCACCGAAAAACATGGGACCGCTCACCTCAAAGACTGCCACATGCTTCGGCACAGGTTTTAAGTCTATGGACTCGCTGCTGTTTTCCTCTTCATCCTCTATATATTTCCAGCTGCTTATTTCAGTCACATCTGCCATACGTTTCATAAACAACAGGGAAGCAAATAAAATTCCAACTGCAATGGCTGTAACCAGATCAAATGCAACGGTTAATACAAAGGTGACAAGAAGCACGGACCAGTCACTTTTGGGAGCTGTTTTCATGATGGAAAGGAATACTCTCCACTCACTCATGTTATAAGCCACCATAAAGAGAATGGCTGCTATGGCCGGCATGGGAATTAACGCAGCATAAGGCATTAAAAATACAAGTACCAGCAGAAGCATCGCAGCGTGAACCATGCCTGCAACAGGTGTTCTTCCGCCGTTTTTTATGTTTGCCGCAGTTCTTGCAATGGCTCCTGTCGCCGGAATTCCCCCAAAAAGGGCGGAACAGATATTGCCGGCGCCCTGGGCAACCAGCTCCATGTTGGAATTATGCCTGCTCCCAACCATCCCATCTGCGACAACGCAGGACAATAAGGATTCCACGGCTGCCAGTACCGCTATAGTCATTGCATCCGGCATTACCGTCTGCACCATACTCATAGAAAATACGGGAAGATGAAATGCAGGAAGGTCCGATGATATGGTATATAAATCTCCAATGGTATTTACAGGAAGCTGAAACACTTTTACAAGCCCTGCTGTAACGATGACTGCAATCAGTGACGGCGGTATGGTCTTAAAAAATCGGGGCCATACAATGAGAATCAGGAGCGCTGTCAATCCGACTGTAAGAGCCATAGGATTAAGCGTACCCATGCTGTGTACAACCTCACTGACTTTTTCAAGAGTTTCGATGGGTGCATGCTCAAAGGTAAGTCCCAGAAAATCCTTGATCTGTCCGATGAAAATAGTAACTGCAATTCCAGTCGTAAATCCTGTGGTAATGGTGTAAGGAATAAAACGGATCAGGCTTCCCATCCGCAAACTTCCCATAATAACCAGAAAGATTCCTGCCATAATCGTTGCAATAACCAGTCCGTCAAAGCCGTTTTTTGCAGCAATCCCCGCCACAATTGATGCAAATGCAGCAGTGGGACCAGCGATCTGCACCTTGCTCCCTCCCAGAAAAGAGATCACAAAACCGGCTGTAATGGCCGTGTAAAGTCCCTGTTCCGGAGTGACGCCACTGGCTAACGCCAGAGCAATGGAAAGCGGAAGGGCAATGATGGCAACAATGATTCCGGAAACGAAGTCTTTAAAAAACTGTTCCTTTGTATAATGCTTCATTGATAAAAAAAATTGAGGTACCAAATCTTTCATTTCTTCATCCTTTGTCTATTATAAAATTTTTATAAACTTTTTATAATATAACGTTCCAGATAGAAGAAAGCAAGCCTATTTTCCATGTTCCTGAAATAATACAATAAAATTTTATCTCAGACTATGGGCAGCCAGTACTTCAAGACCATCTTCATCAAGCAGTTCCACCGTTCCACGGGTGATCTTCACCAGATTTTCTCCCTGAAACAGGCGAAGCAGACGGGTTACCACTTCTCTGGCAGTACCTAAATGCCGGGCAATCTGTTCATGGGTAATGGAAAGTTCCTTTGTTTCATTAAGTCTGCACTCTTCCAGTAAAAATGCAGCCAGCCTTCCATCCATTTTCTTGTTCATCACCTGATCCATCAGCCACATGACATCAGAGAATCTCGATGCCATCAGTTCATTGGTGAAGTTTGAGACTACAGCCGACTCTTCCATTAAATCACGATAGACATCGGGGGGAATCTGGAACACTATCGTATCCTGTTCTGCCTCCACTGTCACATCAAATTCAATATTCTTCACCATACAGGAACCGGAAAACAGACAGATATCCCGTTCAAACAACCGGTACAAAGTCAGTTCCCGCCCTTCATCCGATATGGTAAACACTCTTAACTGACCTTCTGTTACAAGAAGAAAGCCGCTGCATTCATCGGAATCCCCATGTACCAGCATTCCCTTTTCAAATCTGATTTTATTTGATTTCGTTGACAGCCTCTCTCTCTGTTTCTCTGTCAGCTTGTTCCAAAAGGGAAGATAATCTCCCAGTGTCATATTATAAAACCTCCCTGTCATTATTCATGTAAAAATAAAATCTCATCATTGGTATCAAACAATCGAAAGAATTCTCCGTATCCCATTGTTCCCGCTTTTAACTTTTCTGCCATAATAAGCAGATTAGCGGAATTCACTGCTGCCCCTTTTAAACCGGAGCGCATGGAAATATGGTTTAATCTGTCCCGGAAACCGCCTGTAAACTCTCCTGACACAAAGGCAAAATGAAATGTTTTCACCTCTTTGCCGAAAACGTTCCACCAGCAGTTAGGGTTTAACAGCTGGCTGCGCTCCTTATTTTCTTCTATATAGCGGTACATCTCATCTGCCTGCTTTATGGGAAGGGAATAACCCTTTCCATATGCTTTATTGTCGATGATCAGTCCGTTGTCTTCGTAGTAAATACACACATCAGGCTTTCTGGTATCCCCAAGCCTTCCCCCGTGAAATGAAAGCTCTGCTGTAAGCAGCTGGGCTGTCTGAATCTCGTAATCCCGGTCTGAAGTGCCGTCAAAGCCTAAATCTACAAGAATTAAGTATTTGTGGTCTATATGGGTTAAATGGGACCGCAGATAATCCTTCAGTATGGAAACTTCTGATTTCACCGGAAGGAAGGACTTAAGCGTCTCTGGGAACAAAAGCCCCGTAATCTCATCTGTAATCCGGTATGTATCTCTGGTCTTTTGAATCTGCAGTCCGATATTTTCCAGACTCTTTAGATCGTCAAGGATGGTTTCCGTCTCTTCCTCCAACCCCTTCTGTTTTAAATATTCCTGAATCTGCAAAGGAGTAAGGGCTGATTTTTCCAGGCCCATAATAATATGGGCTCTCCGGTTCCGTAAATATTCCCGGTCTGCTGCTTTGGTCGCCAGCATATCCCACATCACCCGCTTTGGTATCTTCCTGCATCTGGATCCCCCGGTTATATGGTTGCATATGGTCCTTCCCTTTAAAGTCAGCTGATAGGACTGGGGAATCACCTCTGTATTTATCCCGCTCCCATACAGTCCTTTAATCTCTTTTGGTATTTTCTTCACCCAGCCCACAGAAATCAGCCAGCTGCAGATCGTTCTGACGTACTTATCGCTGGTTCCTTCCGTATCCTGAAGCAGCTTTGTCTTTTCTTCCTTCTCCTGCGCTGCCGCAAGCCCCTCCACAATCATGGACTGGGGAATGGAAGTAAATCCCGCTTCTCCGATAAATCCAAGCTTTGCACCTATCTCAAACTTTGTCATATGCCCTTCCTTCATCAGAAGGGACAGCACTCTGCACACCGGAGGATAGGAAAGAAGGGCTGTCTTTAATACTTCTTCCTCTTCTTCGCTTCCCTCCTCTGCCTTGGCATACTGACTTCCCAAAACGGATAAGGAGCATTCATCAGCCGCCCTGTCATAATCCAAAAATCCAATGCTGACCGCCCATCTTAAAAATGAATCTGCCGGCCAGTCGGACTGATACTCTTTTCTCTGTCCGGGAAGTACCGCCTGTATGATTCCGGAACAGGGTGCGTTGCTTCTGGTATAGCCTTTTGGTGTACCTTTTCCTTTTAAATGGGTATAGGGAATGCGGATTTCTTCCTGATCCAGTTCTTTTATGAATTCCTCACGTTTGTCCTTATCCGGAATGAGCCTTGGAATCTTATCCGTTTTCAGCAGCCGGTTTATTCTGGAATCCGGTACAAATACGGATACCACATTTTTTAAATTGTCCAGGGTATAGGCCTCCTGTACCCAGCCAAATGTTCTCTCAGCCACGTTTCATTCCTCACTGTAGTTTTCTTACAGTATAGCATAGGAAAAGCAGATAGGCAAAATAATTTGATCTCCATCTCCTCTTCCTGTATCAGGATACATTCAATAATTTTGTGTAAAACTATGGTAAATTTTTGTCATTTGTTGTATAATATAGGGAGATAACGTCGTTATTCAGCAAAATGTAACGTCATTTTTCGACTACTTTTAGACATCAGTGCGTGGAATAAAAAATTATAAAGGAAGCAGTCGTTACAACCAACAAAAAGGAGAGACGAATGAAATCAGTTTATTTCAAAGACAGCCGCACTGCTCTTGATACTGTTAACCATAGCAATGCTGCTTTTGTATTATTTTGTGCACCTTCCGACGTGCATGAATTATCTCAACAGATCAAGCAATCCACTGTCTTATGTTCAGCAGCAGGTGAATATTGTTCCCAGGGTTATCAAAACGGTATTATATCCGGATTCGAATATGATCCCCAGATGGCCGAAATTGTACCGATTGATCCCGTTCCTGCCCTGAGCATAAAAGACATGAAACAAGCCTATCAGAAAGTAAAGAATAACCCAAATGCATTTTTACTGTTATTATGTGAGGGTCTGTCTAAAATTGAGGAGAAGATAATGACATCACTCTATTTTATGGACAGGGATTTTAAGGTGATCGGAGGTTCCGCCGGAGACGATTTATCTTTTACAGAAACTCCTGTTTATATAGGAAGAGAAAAGGTACATAGTGTGGGGTTGTTCTTTGACTGTAAAAGAAAAACGTATTTAGTCAGGGAGAACATTTACAGGCCATCCGGTAAAGAAATGCTGGTAACCGATGCTGACCCTATGAACAGAATTGTCAGATCCTTTAACGGCAGCCCTGCAAGTACGGAATATGCGAAAAATCTTGGAGTTTCTGAAAGGGATTTAAATAATCATTTCATGAATCATCCGTTAGGTATTGAATACGATTCAGAAATCTATATTGCATCGCCCCAAAAGATAAACGGCAATCAGTCACTGTCTTTTTATTGCCAGATCATGCCCAATTCCTTTGTGAAAATCTTAGAACCGTTATCGCCGGAAGAAGTCATTAAAGAAACGCTGAAGGGAATTCCCTTTAAGCCCCAGTTTGTACTGGCAATTAACTGCATACTGAGATGTCTCAAATTCCAGCAGGAAGGTCTTTGGCCCGCAATTGATCAGAATCTGACCGGCGCATGCCAGAATACGACCGGATTCATCAGTTATGGCGAACAATTTTATCAGCGACACGTGAATCAGACCATGATATTGCTGGCAATAGAATAGGAGGCCGCTATGTTTAAATATGGGTATGAGAAGAAATTAATTAACCAAACTCAGAACAGATCCGAAGATATACAGGAATTAATTGGCGATTTAGCAATCGATGCCGACCGCAACATGAATGGTCTCTTAAAAGAAGAGGGGAACTTAACTCACGGGTTAAATGAACTTCTGGCAGGAACTGAATTTACACTGAATGAAATACACAAGGTTGAGATGCAGCTGAAACGTCTTGATGACAGCATTAATATAACCAATGATTCGGTAGAAGCCGTATCCGGCAGCTTAAAGTTATCCGCAGAAGCGATTGAGGATACGCGGAATGCTTACATTCGTATGTCAGGCAAGATGGATGAGGTTTTAAATGTATTTAAAGATTTCTACAGCCTGTTTGAACTGCTGAAGCTTCAATATAATGAGATCACCGGATTTACCAATATGATAACCAGTGTTGCCCAGCAGACCAGGCTTTTGTCGTTTAACGCATCCATAGAAGCTGCCAGAGCCGGTTCCGCAGGCGTGGGATTTGCCGTTGTGTCAAATGAAATAAAAAAACTTTCTGATGAATCCCAGAAAAATGCTGACGATATCATAGAATCATTAAAAAACATGACGGAAACCTTCGAAAAACTGATTGAGAAATCCAGTGACGGCGGAAAGGTTGTGGAAGAAGCAAAATCTATGGTTGAAGAATCAGAAAAGCTGATCGACGGAATCGTAGATGCTGAGAATCATGTAGGGGTTAAAGTTACCCATGTAAAAGAGTCTCAAAGCACAAATTTAGAGGCAGTGAAAAATATTACAGAAAACATGGCAAATGTGGCTCATAAATCGGCTGAGGAACGACTGAAGTTAAATGAACTGGTGATAGACGTCAACCGAAAGACAAAATTTTATTCCTATATTTTAAATCATTTAGATCAGATAAAAAACATAATCAAAGGCTGAGCCTTTTCTCTCTTCGGCCAGACAGTTGTATATTTCTTCCGGAAATAATTCTCCCGTCTGGTCCGAATCCTGACAGGCAATGAAGGTTATTCATCCGCCTCTTCTTCATAGGAGTGTTGTGCAGCAATGGGTCTTACAGTTATCCCGTTAATCTCCACATGCTCACTGATCCCGATTACAATACAGGGGCGCCCCTCGATCATCCGGTTCTCCACCAGGTAGGTTTTATCCGGAGCCACCTTTATGCTCACATCCGTGGTCTTGATTTCAAAGCTTCTTGCGTTTACGATATTGGAGGCAAGGAATCCCGGATTCTTTTCCTGTTCTTCCTGGGTTAAACGCTGTTCTAATTCCTCAAGCTTCTCCTGTGATGCGCCGTTGTTTTCCAAAAGCTTCTTCATCTGGTATTTATCAATGGTAAAGGGAGCCGGTTCATCCTTTGTTTCTTCCAGCATCTCATTGATGGTTTCATGAATGTTCTTTACTGTCTCAAAATCACAGTTTTCTCCCAGGGTTTCCTCTATAATCGTCTGAAACGTCTCCTTCTGGCTCTTTGCAGTCATTGGAATGACGCAGCCTAATAGTTCGTCAATCAGACGCTCCGGCAGCAGCTCCGGATTTTTGGAATAATAGACAAGTCCGTGAATGTCCGTGTTACGGTCTGTAAATGCCGGAAATAAAAACCCTGTTTCCGGAGCCTCCACGATCCAGTCCCTGTTCCTGTTCTCAATTACATTCGCCTGGGAATTATAACAGAGGCCAGCCTTTGACAGTTTTACGGGGCAGATGGTACACTGGATAAATTCATAGACAAAATCAGAGGCATCGTACATCTCAAGTCCGTCGGAAGATCTTGCCGGTATATCGTAGGCACAATGAATCAGGATTATGTAATAGTTCTCACCGTAATCATAGCTTGCAATGACTTTATCATAAAACTCGTCAATCAGGCTGTCATCCTTTAACTGGCTGTCTCTCAGCTTTAACAGGAAATTCTGGGTACCTCCCTCTTCCTCAGTATGGAGGGGAAATTCCATATTCACCAGATTCTTTCCAAACGTACCTGATAGAGCGCTTTTAAAGATGGTGAAATATTTAAATGCCTCATCTTCCGGAAGAGAGAGAAAGGCCTCCTTTAACTCTGTCCGTTTATTCTTTTCTGCGTCTACATAGCAGCCGCAGATCCGGCTGATGGCGCAGTTGGCTGGCGTAAAAAGTTTTTTTAACTCACTTGCTTCTTTCTTATTCATTCAAGATATTCTCCTGTCTAATGCTGTCTGTTTCTTTAGATATCGCCAAAAAGCCCACACACCAGAGGTCTGTGAGCTTTTTCATTCAATTTATTTCTCTGCTTTCCACAAACCGTGAAGATTGCAGTACTCATAGGCTGCCAGGACCTCATCGCCTTCGCACATCATGAATTTTGCGACCGGTTTGTCACCCGGGTTTAAGATCTTTCTCTGGTTACCCATCTTTGTCTCTAATACGATCCAGCCAATGAAATGTTCAGGAAGCATGGGATGTTCTACAGAACCAACCGTAACAGTAACGCTCTGGCCATCAATTTCAATAACCGGAACATGTTTTTCAGTTGCCGCATCTGTGGTATTGGCTTTCATCTCCTGCATGTTGTCTCCGCAGCAGGTAATGGTGCCGCCTTTTTCTTCTACAACCGCTACAATATTTCCGCAATGATTACACTTTAAAAACTTCATGTGAATACCCTCCTTTTTCTTTTGACTGCTGTAAAACTGCATGGCAATTATACCATAAATTCCACAATCTTACAACAGAATCCTCTGTTAGCCGATTGACCAGTTCTGGCTCTGATTCTGTAAGTCAGTCATATGGCGGTAGATGCCTCCCTTCTTATAAAGAACTTCGGGTCTGCCTTCTTCTGCCACTCTCCCGTCTTTTAAAACCACGATTTTATCCGCCTGGGCAACGGTTCTCATCCGGTGGGCGATAATGAGAACGGTCTTGCTGCGGATCAGATTTGATATGGCACTCTGGATCAGCGATTCGTTTTCCACATCAAGAGAAGCGGTGGCTTCATCAAGAATAATGACAGGAGCATCCTTTAATAAAGCTCTTGCAATGGAAAGCCTCTGCCGCTCTCCTCCGGAAAGTGCAGACCCGTTCTCACCGATCCTGGTCTGAAAGCCTTCCGGCAGACGGCTGATAAAGTCCATGCACTGGGCAGCCTCTGCCGCTTCCATCACCTCTTTGTCTGATGCATCCTTTCGTCCGATCCTTATATTTTCCATGACTGTGTTATTAAAAAGCATGACATCCTGGAATACCACTGAGATGTTCTTTAGTAGATGTTCCGGATCAATCTCCTTTACATCTGCGCCTCCAATTGTGACTCTTCCCTTTTCCACATCCCAGAAACGGGCTGCCAGTCTGGCTGCTGTACTTTTTCCTCCGCCTGAGGGGCCTACCAGCGCGGTAACCTGGCCCTGTCTGGCGCAAAAGGACACATCCTCTAAAACAGTCTCGTTCTGATGGTAGGAAAATCCTACATGATCATATACGATATCGTATCCATTCAGCTCTTTTGTCTCTGCTCCGTCCTGTACCGGCTCCTCCTCAATTGCCCTCATCCGCTCAACCTGCAGCAGTGTGGAATAAACAGCTGATAAATTATTTAAGCTGCCTGTGAGCGGACCGTAGATGCGGGTAGCCGCAACCATGAAAATGAGAAATACCATGAGATCCAGCTTCTTCTCCGTCATGAGAAACGCACCGGAGAGAACCGTTGTTGCCATTCCAAGACGCAATACCATCTGGGATGCCGTCACAAAGCTGCCGTTTAAGGTCTCCATTTTAACGGTTCCCTTTTCCACTGCAATAATCTTTGAATCTAAATCCTTTAAATAAGACTCTCTCTGATTGTTCGCCTTGATATCCTGAATATTCTCGATACACTCCTGGATACCATCGGAGGCCGCCAGCTTCTTACATTTTTCCCTCCGCTCCAACCGGTCAATGACTGGTCTGGTGCCTGCTGACAGCATAAATGCCGTGGGAATCACCCACAAAAGGGCCAGTGCCATCTTCCAGTCCAGGAAAAACATTCCCAGTCCGACAAAAGCGGTGGAAAGGAGCGCACCGATGAGTTCGGGAATAAAATGGGAGAATGCGGTCTCCATCCATGCGCAGTCTGCCATAATGGTGGTTGTTAAATCTGCTAAATCTCGTTTTCCAAAGAAAGAAAGGGGGATTTTTCTTAATTTTTCCGCCAGCCGGATACGTAAATTGGCACTTTCCTGATAGGAGGCCAGAAACGTTTTGTTATACTGGATATACTGAAGAACAAAAATAAGCAGCAGAAAGAGCACACTCATTCCAATAAACCCAAAAGGTCCCATTTCCGTTGTTTTTTCTCCTGTGACAGGCATCAGCAGCTTCTCAAGAAAAAGAATGATCAGTCCCATGGGGAAAATAAGTCCCACATTCGCCGCCGCACAGGCAAAAACTGCTCTTGTAAGATCCTTTCCTCCCTGCTCACTAAGTGCAAACCGTCTCTGTAAATACTTACTCATGCTTTTCACCTACTTTCCATGAAACTGAGGTCTGATAATCCCCCCACATAGCGGCATACAGTCCCTGCCGGTGAATCAGTTCCTCATGACTTCCCCTCTTCGATCCTCCCCTGATTCATGACTAAAATCCGGTCTGCCCCCCGGACAGTGGAAAGGCGGTGGGCAATCATCAGTACTGTCTTTCCTTTTACCAGGGTTTCAAAGGCTTTCTGAATCTGATATTCATTGTCAGGATCAGCAAATGCCGTTGCTTCATCAAGAAGAACGATGGGGGCATTCTTTAGTACAGCTCTGGCTATGGCAATTCGCTGGCATTCTCCGCCTGATAAGTAAACGCCTCTGGTTCCTACCACGGTCTCATACCCATCGGGGAATTTGTCAATAATGTCCTGACAGCAGGCCGCTTTTACCGCCTGTTCTACTTCCTCTCTCGATGCCTGTGGCCTTGCCGCCCGGATATTATTAAGAATCGTATCCTTAAAAAGATGGCTGTCCTGAAATACAAAGCTGATATTCTCCATCAGTTTTTCCGTATTCATTTCCCTGATATCCACGCCTCCCACACAAATACTGCCATTATCTACGTCATAAAAGCGGGGAATGAGACTGGCTGCCGTCGTCTTTCCGCCTCCCGATGGACCTACAATTGCCACAGTGGCTCCCTGGGGGATTTGAAATGACACATTCCGTAAGGCAGGCTCCTTTCCCTTTTCATAGGTAAAGGTTACATTTTTAAATTCCACAGAGGAATCCCCCGGAGCTTTTGGTTGATCCGGCTCTTTTAGCGGGGGCTCTTTTACAATGGCCATAACCCGGTTCAAGGCATCCTTCGCTTTTAAGGTATTCTCACTGGTCCACATGATTTTATCCATCATGGTAACGCAGACAGGTGTGAACAGAACATAAAAGAGAATATCCAGAACCACCTTGAGATAAGAGGCGCCATATCCTAAATCCGCAGTCAGAATAAGACCTGCCGGAATGAGAAAAGCGAAAATTCCATTAATACTTACGGTATAAGCACACATGGGAATCCTTAAAGAAACGGTATAGGCAACTGCCCAGTTTTTATAACGGAGAATGGCCTCATGAAAATTTTTAAAGGAAAAAATGCTTTGCTGAAATGTTTTTACTACCGGGATTCCCCTCACATACTCCACAGCCTCATTGTTCATATCCTCTAAGGCGTTCTGATACTGTGCCATGGCATTTTCCATGTCTCCCATCATTACCCGGGTTAAGACAAAGAGTCCGGCTGCCATAGGCAGAAGGCTGATCAGTCCAAACCTCCAGTCGAAAAACAAAAGGAGCAGTAACACCGCGGCAGGAGTCACCATGGCCCCCGTTAAATCGGGAAGCTGGTGGGCCAGATAGGTTTCCGTCTGTCCTGCCCCGTCATCAATGATCCGGCGCAGTTTTCCGCTTCCCGCCCGTTTCACGTAACCGACTGGCAGCTTTGTTAAATGATGAAGGGCAACTGTCTTCATATTCCTGGCCGTACGGAATGCGGATAAATGAGTGCACATAAGAGCACCAAAATAAATGATCATACTACCAAGGGCAGCCGCCACAGAATACCAGCCATAAGTGATCATCTCACCCGCTGCGCTGATATCCGGCCAGGCTGTTACTGCTGCTTTCACCGCCTTCCACATAAATACATACGGAAACAGTCCAACCACAGCACTGATTCCGGACAGAAGACAGCCGAGCCACGTTAAATACTTATAATTTCCTGCAAACGTCAGGAGTGTGACCTTCCCGGTATCCGTCAGCTCTGTCATCAGATTCTTTTTTTCTTCCACCTTTTTTCCTCCTTAGGAATATTCTGGTCAGCCATTGGTTAGTTATGGCTAATCAATATTCAAAATAATATGGAGCATCAAAGCCCCATAATTTTTTTCCAGCCCGCATGCTGGAAGGTTCCAAGTACCAGCCCGTAAGACAGGGCCTTTTCCCTTGGAACGTCATGTGCTACAAACTCCCATAACTGCTGAAAAAACGACCGGGACAAAATATGAATGATGGTGCTGTCAATATCCATGACCTCATGCCCCAATTCCTTCATCGCCTTAACAAATTCCCAGGTTGAGGCTTCTTCAATTTCAGTCAGCTGGCTTAAGTAGCTGTCACAGTATTCTTTGCTGCTTTTACAGAAGATCAGTTTAAATAAATCAAACCGGTCATAAACATAATCCACCATCCATGGAATATTTTCGTCTGAGATCACATCAAGGGCTGCTGCCTGCTTTTCGGGAGGCAGAGCGGCAAAATCCACATGCATCTTTCTGTATCCTTCCATCAGCCCGTCTGCAGCATTTCCGGTCAGTTCCTCAAAAAGTGCCTCCTTGCCTGGAAAATATCCGTATATGGCTCCTGTTGTTACACATGCTTCTCTGGCAATCCGTCTTAAGGACGCCCCAACGTATCCGTATTTCAAAAACTCCTGTTTCCCCGCTTCCAGGATAGCGAGGCGTGTATCATTTGGCTGAGTACCCATTTATTCTCCTTTATAACACTGTTATATAACGATGTTATTATCGTACAAAAAATGCAGGGCGTCAACACGCCCTGCCGGTCATTTTTTCTCAATAACGCTTATTTTTATTTCTTCGATAAAAATTATCATGTCTTATTGATAAACCTAAGTATTAAAGCTGATCGGACGCATTAGAAAGCCTGAATTCCATAATCAGTTCCTTTAACATCTGCATCTGGCTTAACAGCTCTTCACTGGTAGCAGCGCTTTCTTCTGCTGTTGCTGAGTTTGCCTGGGTAACCATGGAAATCTTTTGCATACCATCTTCTAACTGGGACACACTGTCTGCCTGGCTCTTTAATGACTGAGACACCTTGGACACAAGGGTATCGATGGTATTAGTCTGCTCCACGATCTTATTAAATACCTGGGCAGTCGATTCGGTGTTTCGTTTTCCCTGTGCAACCGATTCCATGGTGCTGTGTATCAAATCCGTTGTCTGCTTTGCAGCATCAGCACTTTTTCCAGCCAGTTCTCTCACTTCATCGGCAACAACGGAAAAGCCTTTTCCTGCCTCACCTGCACGGGCTGCTTCAATGGCTGCATTTAACGCCAGAATATTGGTCTGGAAAGCAATATCATCAATAATATGAATGATCTCCTGAATCTTCTTGGAGGATGAATCGATGCTTGCCATGGATTCCAGCAGCTTTTTCATCTCCTCATCTCCCTGTCTGGTCTCAAGGATGGCGGATTCCGTCATGTTCTTTATGGTAAGGGAATACTGGGCATTGTCCTTTATATGGGTGGAAACCGTCTCCAGGGATAAGCTGAGACTCTCCGTGGTAGCCGCCTGTTCCGTGGAATTGGCAGCCAGATTCTGTCCTCCCAAAGCGACCTGGGCAGAACTTGCTCCTACCTGGTCTGCAGAGCAGGCAATGTTATGTAACGTCTTGTTAAGAGAGGACAGAATCTTACGAAGAGCAGTCTGGATAGGAATAAAATCACCCATGTACACTACGGAACTTGTCACCGTCAGATCATTATTTGCCACAGAATCTAACACATGGGAAATATCCATAATGTAAGACCGAAGCTCTCTGATGGTATTGTGAAGCGCAAGAACCAGACGGGCACTTTCATCTTTTCCATTGGTAAGCTCCACATCCTCCTGCAGATCTCCATGAGCCAGACGCTCAATACGCTGTGTCGCTTCAATGATCGGCTTTGTAATCCGCTGTGCAAATGCTCTTATAATTAAATTGGAAGCTGCGAGGAGAACCAGACCGGTAAACGCGCACATAAAAAGCGTGAAACGTACATTTCCCTCAATCTGTGTCAATGGCGTAGTTACTGCAACAGACCAGCCCTCCGGGCCGTCCAGAGGAATGTATCCCACCAGACGGCGGACTCCATTATAATAGCTGAAGCCCGTACCTGTTTTTCCAGCCATCATCTCCTGGAAAATCTTAGCCGTAGGTTCATAGGATGCATCCTTTTTTGCAAGTTCAAGATAATCTTTCGGATTGATCACATTCTCAGCATCAGGATGAATGACAGTTCTTCCCTCCTTATTCACTACAAATGCGTATCCGCTTTCTCCAATTTTGATCTTTGTCAGCTCATCACTGAATGCTTTGTAAGGAAGCAGGCCATACAGCACTTTTCCAGTGCTGCCGATTGGCGCACCAATATAAAACATTAAATTATTATCTCCCTTAAGGAACGGACTGGAAATATAGGTCACTCCGCTGACTGCCTGTTTAAAAAACTCCTGATCTGCAATCTGGTCTCCCATATCATTGCTCCCATTGGAATCGGCAATGGTAATATACTCAAAACCGGAAGCCTGAGCCTCCTCCTCCAGAAGACGCTTCTGTTCTGAAGCAGATGTTTTTCCATCTGTAAGAAAGCTCTTTGAAGCGGTGATCTTAATCTGGTTCCGGTAAATGTCAAGCACTGAGTCGATCCCCTGCTGATACGATGCTGCCAGATAAGAAGAGTTTTTCTTTGCTTCCACCAGAGAACTCTGGTAATAAAAAAATGATGAGATTGCCGTTAAAAATGTTACTGTAGAAACCAATAATAATGAAATAAAAAGTATAAGCTTATTTTTTAAATACTTCATAAATCCTGGTGCCTCCTCCGTAATAAAATCCGGAAACCAGATACTTCTCTGTCCTGTGATTTCCGGAGAAAAAAAGGGAGATTACTCCCCCTTTTTTCCATATATCACCAGTATAATCCTTTTTTCGCCACGTGTCAAAAAGGTTTTTTAAATTTCCCGCAGATTTATTGATAAAAATTATCACAGCCGACTGCACTTGCTTATGTGTTTCAGCTGAGCTTAAACTTCCCGACTTCATCCCTGAGAGTCTGGGCCTGGGCGGCCAGTTCTTCGCTGGAAGCGGAGCTTTCCTGTGCAGTTGCTGCATTGGACTGCACCACTGCTGATACCTGGTTAAGTCCCAGTGCCATCTGTTTTGCCGATTCTGCCTGTGATCTTGATGCAGCTTCGATTTCACCAATGACCTGTTCAACAAAACCAGAGCTCACCGCAACCTCATTTAAGGTCTCAGATGTGATGCCAACCAGTTTTTCTCCTCTTGAAACGGTATCGGAAGAGTGCACAATGATGGCTGCAGTCTGCCCTGCTGCCTGTGCTGACTTCTCAGCCAGGCTGCGGACCTCGTCAGCGACTACTGCAAATCCCTTCCCGGCTTCTCCTGCTCTGGCAGCTTCCACTGCAGCATTTAAGGCAAGAATATTCGTCTGGAAGGCGATATCTTCAATTACCTTTGTAATGCTGTTTATTTTATCGGAGGAAGTGCTGATATCTTTCATGGCTGTTCTTAACTGTTCCATAAATTCATTACTCTTTGAAAGTCCCTGTGCTGATTGAAGGACAGACTCTGCTGCTTTTTTCACCTTCTCCAGATTCAGTTCCGCCTGCTCTGACATTCCTTCAATGGAAGCGCTTAATTCTTCAATGGTGGCGGCCTGTTCTGCCGAACCTGATGCCAGAGTCTGGGCTCCCTGGGATACCTGGTCTGCTCCGATCCCCACCTCATCTGCACTTGCCTGAATCAGCTTCAGAGTATGGTTTAACGACTGGGAAATGGTTAAAAGTGCCTCTTTTACAGGGGCAAATTCCCCTTTATAATCCTGATGAAGCTCTATCTGCATATTCCCGTCCGCCATCACTTCAAGCACCTGGGTGATCTCACGGATATATTCAATATACCGGTTTAACTGGACTACCGTGCGGTTTAATGCAAACGCCATCTGCCCGGTCTCATCACTGGAGCTTACATCTGCCGATATATCCAGCCTGCCGTCAGCGATTAAGTCAGCCGTTTTGGTCAGCTTCTTAATTGGGGCAACAATCATTTTGGAAATCAGCAGGATCATGACAACTACCACCAGCACTGCAATCGCAAATACCCCGATCATAGAGACTGTGATTGCCCTGTAACCCTCATAAAACTCCTTTACCGGAAGTCCCGCAGCTACAGTCCAGCCCGTATCTCCTACCTTACGCACATACCCCTCAGCCTCTGACTGTTTTGATGTAAAGGAAAGGTATCCTTCCAAAGAGGAGGTAAGAGCATCTTTCATGTTCTGTGACATATCTAAATCGGCAATTTTTTTATTTACCATCTCCTTGTCCGGATGGTAAATAACCTGTCCTTCTTTCGATGTAAGTATGTAAAATCCAGTATCTCCAAGCTGGTATGAGCCAATGGTTTTTACAAGTCCATCCAGAGAAAAGTCAATTCCTACGGCTCCTATGATATCCTTGCCATCTGCTCCAAAAACAGGGGCTATAATACTTACAATCTGTGCCTTTGTTGCGAAGTCCTCAAAAGGCTCTGTCATAATTATACTTCCCGAATCCACCACACTCTGATACCACGGACGCTCTGTGACATGATAAGTCTGATCAGACACAAAGCCGTCCGACTGGGCCAGCTGGCTGGAATCTATGTCTGCAATCCAGAAAGCCACGATAGAATCCTTATCCTTCTCATAAGACCGAACCATGGTCTGTTTGATATCATCAAATCCTGATGCCGATGTAATGACTGTGCCTGGCTTTAAATCCTGGAAAAATTTCTGAAGCGTCACCGTATCTGACAACTGGCCGGCTTTGTGTTTGTATTGATTAAAGTAACCTTCCATCTCCTCAGCCGCTACCTGTGATTTTGCAATCAGCTCTTTTTCAGTCATGTCTTCCACACTGGATTTTACTAGAAACAAGATGACCGCACCCACAATACAAAAGGACAGAATGACAGGGATTCCGACAAAAAAAAGTATTTTAGTCAGAAGACTTTTTAAACCAAATTTGTGAATCTTTCTCACGTTTTTTCCTGAAGCATGCTCCGACATAGTTTTCTCCTTTTTATTTAACATATTGCTGGGCGTGCAGTGCTCTCAGCTCTCCGGCTTTTAGCAGGATACTGCGAAATGCAGTTATGGAAGTGTTGCATAAAATACACGCCGATAATATT
>NZ_JBANEW010000065.1:0-317 GCF_049890855.1 Lacrimispora sp. 38-1
AGTGAATATTGATGAAAAAATGATATATTTTTATTATACATCACCCTAAATTAATTGTCAAATAATAGTATATTATGTAGAAATATGTATATTGTAATAAATTAAACGTTGTTTTTAAGCTTCATTCTGCTTGTTTTACCAAAATCACCTGTTAAGCCGTCAGAACTTACGTCAGTTACTATTTTTAATAAAAGAAGCAGACTACATTCCAAGTATAATAGAGAGTTTATTTTTATGCAAAGATATAAATTCTTATACCGTCATTTTCAGCGTCCATATAAAAAAGCATTGATAAATGAAAGCTTTTTTTAAAAATA
>NZ_JBANEW010000066.1:0-108102 GCF_049890855.1 Lacrimispora sp. 38-1
ATTGCCGGACAGTTCTTTCTCTTTTTAATGATGCACCATCTCTTCATAAAATTCATAGGCTTCTTTATCAGTAAAGCCTTCGTGAACAATTTTCCTGACTGCTGCACACATTTCAACGGGATTTTCACTCTGGAATATGTTTCTTCCCATGTCAACTCCCTTTGCGCCATGGCTGATGGAAAGATAAGCAAGCTCCAGCGCCTCTTTCTCCGGAAGCTTCTTTCCTCCTGCTACCACAATGGGAACCGGACAGGCTGCCACAACCTCTTCAAAATTCTCACAGTAATAGGTTTTAATGATGTTTGCACCCAACTCCGCAACAATTCGTGTAGCCAGCTTAAAGAAGCGGTCTGTGCGTTCCATCTGTTTGCCCACTGCTACAACGCCCATGGTAGGAATGCTGTAGCGGATACCTAAATTAACCGCCTTTGAAAGATTGTCAAGACTGGAAAGCTGTCCATCTGCTCCGATAAAGGTCTGAATCGCCAGACAGTCCGCATTCATACGGATTGCATCTTCAATGTCCACAGCCAGAATTTCATGAGAAAGGTCCTCATCCAGCATGGAGGAACCTGATGTTGTTCGAAGAGCAATACCTTTCTTTCCTGCAGCAGGTACACAGCTTCTGATCGCCCCTCTGGTTCCCATTAAAACATCCACATATGGAAGAATCTTAGGTACAACCAAATCCAGACGTTCCAGACCTGCGGCAGCTCCCATAAAATATCCATGGTCAAATGCAAACATGACCGTATTCTGGCTGGTTTCATCAAAGATATTAGACAGATGCTTTTTCATACCCCAGTCTAAATTATTTGCCCCTTTTACGTGAAACGGCTTATTATTTCCAAAGGGAACCTCCGTATAATAATTGTGTGCAACTTTTACGCCATCAAGATCTGCCATTTTCATTTTCTCCTATTCGTTTTATTCAATTTGCCTCAAATCAGAAATCATAATTGTTCATATTATCTTTGTTAAATATGGTCCGTTCCGGAAGAAGTACAACTCCGTTGTTCACCTCACCGGTAGATTCCCCTTCTACCAGACAGTCATTTGGCAGCACTTCCACAGTACCGATTTTCGGAATGTCTACCTTATCGCCTACCTTTAACTGATTTCCTGCTGATATGTATGCTGCCAGGTAGCTGCCGATTGCACCTTGAACCTGACAATCCCAGAGCCCCCACTGTTCGATAATTCCCGCATTGCAGTAATCCTTGATGGACATGGGGGAAGCGAAGCCGGTGATTGTGACATTCTCTTTTGTAAGCCCTTTGTTCTGAGCCGCCTTACACTGGCCCGGCAGCGCTGTTGAGTCATTGCAGATTATCAAATCGATGTCCGGATTGGCCTCCAGAATAGATGCACCAATGGAAACAGCTTTTTCTGCATCCTGCTCGGAATAGTAATTATCAGGTGCTACATTTTCCCAGTTTGGATAATTTTCCTTAATATACGCTTCTCCTGCCGCCTGCCAGGAATTCTGATCGGCAACTGTTGCCTGGGAATAATGCCAGCAATATTTAATCTTATCAGCTTTTATATCCTTTCCCCTCTTTGTCAGAGAATCCGCTCCCATATCAACCAGCATCTTTCCAAGTATATCCGGAGTACCCTGGGATACCATCAGGGTACGGGCTGTACTTGATACGTCAGAATCCCAGGTAACCACAGTCACTCCTGCTGCTGACGCTTCCTTCAGTGCCGAATCAAGTCCGGTTGCATCTACAGATGAGACACAGATTGCATCCACTCCGCTTGCCACCGCGTTATTAATTACTGAAACCTGATCTGCCACAGCCGCATTGGGACTTCCCTGATAATCTACGTTTATTCCCCATTCTTTTCCGTATTTCTGAGCCCCTTTTCCTGCTGATTCAAAAAACGCATTACCTGTCAGTTTTGGTATGAATACCACTGTCTTTCCGGCGATATCGGAAGCCTTACCATTGTCTTTGACTGCCTCAGCTTTGGTTTCAGCAGCTTTTGCTGCTGCCTCAGTTTCCCCTCCGGATTTGCTGCACCCTGTTACTGCAGTTACTGCCAGCATTCCTGCCACTACAAATGCAATTGCCTTCCTCATAAGAAAATCCTCCTTCTTTTATATAACTCTTTATAAATGAGGCGTAACCCTCTAATTACCTCTCCCGTTCCATTTCATTTTCATAAGATAAGTTTTTAATTGCGGACGGTTAAACACAGCCCGCCCTATTATGATTACCAGTAATAGAATTCCAACCGGTATATCAAGATACTGCTGACTCACTTTAAAGCAAAGAGGCAGACCAAATCTTAATGTACCGATGGCAATTGCCGCCAGCGCCGTTCCAGGGACACTGCCCTTACCGCCCGTACTTAATGTTCCGCCAAGCACTACTGCCGTAATGATGGGCAATGTCAGTGTTGCTCCGATATCACTTTTGGCTGTCCCTAAATAAGAAGTCAGAATAATCCCTGCTACAGACGCACTGACTGCTGAAAGCACATATGTACTCATAATAATCAGTTTTGTGTGTATTCCTGAATATTCTGCTGCATTTTGATTGACACCAACTAAAAACACCTGTCTGCCGTAGCGGGTTTTATGCAAAAGGAGGTATGCCAGAACCGCAAGTATCAAAAAAATAATAACCTGGCTGGGGATAACTCCAAACAGCTTAAATTTGGACAGCTTAAGAAAGCTTTCCGGAAACCCGTTAATTCCTTTATAGCTTTCTGTTGCAGACAGTTTTGAAACCAGAAGCCCAATTCCCGTATAAAGAAAACTTCCGCCCAGAGTGACTACCATAGGCTGAACCTGGCAGTACGCAATAAAAAATCCTGAAATTCCGCCGCATACTCCTGCAGCTGCCATTGCAAGAAAAGAAGCCGCCCAGATATTCACCCCTCCATCCTGCCAGGCTACACCAAGTATAATGGAGGACAATCCAACAATGGACCCTGCCTGAATGTCAATTCCTCCTGTGATCATTACAAAGGTTACAAACAAAGAGATGATGCAGATGGAAATAATATCATTCATGCTGCCAAACAATACTCTTGGCATTAAAAATTTACTGTTTTTTGTTGCAAAAATAACAATTTCAAGTACAATCACCAGAAACAGAATGAATTCCCACTTTTTCCATATCTGCTTCATTTTCAGGGAAAAAGAAGTTCTCATGATTTTTTTCCTCCTTTTTCAGCGGTTCTGGCAGACAAAATATCATGCCGGTTTTTTAGCGCTGCACGGTTTAAAACAGTCGTATTTATTACTACAATCGTCAACAGCAGAAAACCTGTAATGGTATTGTCGTAATCTGATGAAAAGCCTAAGAAGACAAGAATTCTGCTGATGGAAGACATGATCACCGCTCCAATGGATGCACCAGCCAGACTTCCAATACCGCCAGTCAGGCTTAAGCCCCCCAATACACACGCCGCTATTGCTTTCATCTCATATCCATTACCTGCGGTGGGAGTGATAAATCCAATTCTGGAAGCATAAATTATCCCTGCTATTGATGCAAACACTCCGCATAGCACATATGCCATGATCTTGGTTTTATCCGCCGGTATTCCTACCAGTGTAGCTCCAGCGGCATTATCTCCCACTGCCACAAAATATTTTCCTTTCCTGGTTTTCGTAAGAATCAAATGTCCAATAATTACAATTACAAGTGCTGCTCCATAAAAATATGTAACATTGCCTGCCAAAAAACGATTTGATAAAATAGTGAAATCCGCCGGCAGATTTTCTACCCAGGCACCCTTTGTGTATACATAAACAATGCCCCTGACAACTCCATTGACACCCAGTGTAAAGATCAGAGACGGTATGTTTAATACCGCAACTCCTATTCCATTGATCAGTCCGACCAGCGCTCCCACTAAAATTGATGCAGACAAAGCTGCTCCAATTCCGTAACCATCCCGGAGCAGTGTGGCACCCACAGCAGCTGATAGTCCAAGCACCGAACCAATTGATACATCAATTTCCCCTGTCAGGATAACGAATGCAATTCCTGCCGAAAGAAAAGTGAATACAACACTGTCATTAAAACAATTGATTATCGTTTCCGGTTTCCAGAAGCTTTGATTGATCAAACCTACCAGAAAAAAGCACTGTCAGGAACAGAAAGCTGTTTATTTCCCGGTTTTTTATAATTTTCCTCATCCCTTCACCTGCTTTCCTTCACCCACACCAAAGGATGCTGCCATCAGTCCGGACTGGGTAATTTCATGCTTTTTCAGTTCCCCTCTGATTTGCCCCTGATACACTACGACAGCCCGGTCTGATAATTCTACAATTTCTTCCATATCGGAAGAAATCAGCATAACAGCTACCCCCAGTTTTTTAAGTTTATGAATAATCCCATATACATCCTTTCGGGCCGCTGCATCAATACCTCTTGTGGGTTCATCAAGGATCACCAGTCTGGGACCGGTTGCCAATGTCCTTCCAATGACTATTTTCTGCTGGTTTCCGCCGGATAAGCTGCCTGCAGACTGATCCTGTCCTGTTATCTTAATTCTGAAATCATCTACGTATTTGCTGGTTATTTCGTATTCCGTCTTTCTGTTAACAAATAGTTTCCCCATTGATTTCCCAGTAATCAGTGCAGAGGTCATATTTGCAGCCACATCACTGATTCCAAACATTCCGTTAAGACGGCGGTCCTCCGGAACATAGTTGATACCAGCCTTTAATATCTCTCTGGTAGAAAAACCGGTCACATCTTTTCCATCCAAAACGGCCGTTCCGGAAAGCACTTTATCTTTGCCAAATACAGTTACAGCCAGCTCTGTACGGCCTGCACCGACTACTCCGGCCACGCCGAGAATTTCCCCCGGATAGACATTCAGACTGATATCCCGAAATCCATAACCCGAATAATTTTTCAACTCAAAGACAGGCGCCAGCCCGCTATAATCCAGTTCTTCTGCCTCCTGCCTTTCAGCCTCCTTGCAGTCAGCAGGGAGCAGCCCCTTAACCAGCATCTCCCTGGTGAATTCAGTAATTTTTCCCTTCAGCGTAATAACACCGTCTCTCATGATTGCCACATGGGTTGCAATTTGGAATACCTCTGTCAGGCGGTGGGTGATATAGATCATACCAATTCCTTTTTTCTTTAAATCTTCCACAATCTTAAAAAGGCTTTCTACTTCATCAAATGTAAGCGCACTGGTGGGTTCGTCCAGGATCAGAACCCTTGCCTGTCTCATCAGTCCTCTTAAAAGCTCTACCAGCTGCTGCTCTGCTATGGATAAGCTCATAGCCTTCCTTCCCAGATCCAAATCCCAGCCGATTTCATCCTTGATTTCTTTCAATCTTTTTTTAAGAATCCCTGATTTTTCACAGAATCCAATCAGGATATTCTCCTCAACTGTCATATTAGGAAACAGCATAGGTTCCTGAGGTACCATATAAATACCCTTTGCCAGAGAAGCACTTGGCTTGAAAACAGTCATCTTTTCTCCAGCAATGGAAACACTCCCTTCATCAGGCTGATAGATGCCCATAATTATTTTCATCAAAGTACTTTTTCCAGCTCCGTTTCCCCCGATCAATGCCAGCACTTCGCCTTCACCCACGCTTATATCAATTCCTTTTAAAACAGAATTGAGTCCAAACGTTTTTATAATTCCGCTGGCAGTAAACAGTTTTTGATCCTGATACGCTGCTTCTGAATATTTTGTCATTTTTCCCCACCCGCTAATTTGAGATATTTGTTTCAATGCTAAACTTTTGTTACAGTCATCATCATACATGATTCCATACAGCTTGTCAATAGGCTTCAAAAAATTCTATAGTGCTTTTTCACTAATATTTCAATTATTATCTTCATATTTTATGCATTTATTTTGTTTTTTTCACGTTTTATATCATTTTTTTATTTTTAGCTCAGCACTATTGACAGATGATATGCAAATTGTTATACTACATATAGTTGCAAACATTTTATTTATACAACAACTTTTGTAACAATCATAAGAAACCGGAGATGAACAGAATGAACTACGAAGATTCCCTTATCGTCAAGACAGCATGGTATTATTACATAGAGAATATGACGCAGCAAAAAATTTCGGAGCGGCTCGGTATTTCCCGCATGAAGGTAATAAAACTGCTGGATAAAGCGCGGCAGAACGGGGTAATACAGTTTAAAATTTCACAGGAGCGCAGCCATCACCTGCAGGTCGAACAGGACCTGATCAGCAGATGGAATTTAAAAGATGCATTTGTAGTACCAGCCTCACCCGATGATTCCTGCGCGAATGATACAGTTGCCAAAGCTGCAGCCATGTACATCAATGACCGGATCACGGATAATACCTATATCAACATCGGTTATGGGGACACTCTAAGCCGGGTTTTAAACCATTTGGCAACGGTGACGGAAGCACCTGTTTCTGCCGTTTCTCTGACCGGCGGAGTCAGCTACTATCTCCCCAATACCTTTTCAAGCGTTTTTAATGCAAAACTTTATTTATATCCTGCACCATTAATTGTATCAACCAAGGAACTTTGTAATGCAATGCAAGGTGAGCCCTCCATTCAGGAAATCTCCCGAATGGTAAATCTGGCTTCTATGACAGTTATAAGCATCGGAGGAATTAATGAAGATGCAACTATTATAAAAAATGGGATTTTCACAAAAAATGACTTTCTTTACCTTTCCATGCAGGGAGCTGTTGGTGACCTTTTGAGCCATTTTATAGACAAAGATGGAAATCCGGTTGAGACAGATATTGAGGAACGGCTTTTAAGCACCCCCCTGACCACACTCCGCGCTCTTCCAAACGTAATTGGAGTAGCGGCCGGAAGCAGCAAGGTGAAAGCAATCCGGGCTTCTTTAAGTGGCGGATATTTAAATACACTGATTACTGATGAAGAAACCGCTCTGAGCCTGCTGGCTGAAGATCCCGGCTGATAACAAAAACAAAATGGAGGTATCTGCATGTCATCAAATTATCTTTTAGCTATTGACGCCGGAACCGGAAGTGTACGTGCCGTATTGTTTGATCAAAAAGGTAACCAGATTGCCTGTGCCCAGACGGAATGGGAGCACAGAGAAGACCCTCTCTATCCTGGAAGCATGAATTTTGACTGGGTGCATAACTGGGAGCTTGCAGCCGCCTGTATTCACCGGGTCATAACCGGCAGCGCTGTGAATCCCCTGGAGATTGCCGCAATATCCACCACCTGTATGAGAGAAGGTATCGTTCTCTATAATAAAGAGGGTATTGAAATCTGGGCCTGTGCCAACGTCGACGCCAGAAGCAATGATGAAGTAGAACAGCTAATCCGCCAGGATCCGGAACTGGAACGTCTCCTGTATGAGGAATCCGGTCAGTCTTATGCTTTGGATGCCATTCCAAGACTTCTCTGGGTGAAGAATAAGCTGCCGGAAATTTATGAAAAAACCGCTCAATTAGGGATGTTTAACGACTGGCTTTGCTATAAATTAACCGGAATTCTTGCTGTTGAGCCAAGTAATGGCTCTACCTCCGGACTGTTTAACTTAAAATCCCGGACATGGGATCCTTTAATCAACCAGAGGTGCGGCTTACGGACCGATTTGTTTCCTCCTGTAAAAGAATGCGGTACTGTGATCGGGAAAACCATTTCCGGACTGGAGCAGTCTACCGGACTTTCAGAGGGAATTCCCGTGGTTGCAGGAGGCGGGGATGCTCAGCTGGGCTGTATCGGGGTGGGCGTTGTAAACTCAGGAGATGCCGCAGTCTTTGGCGGAAGCTTCTGGCAATATGAATACAATACGGACACACCTGTTATGGATCCTCTTTGCCGGGTCCGTGTCAACTGTCATGCCATTCCTTCTCTCTGGCAGTACGAAGCTCTGGCATTTAAACCGGGTCTTGTGATGCGCTGGTTCAGGGATAGTTTTTGTCTTGCAGAAAAAAAAATTGCATTGGAAACCGGAAGATCTGTTTATGATCTGATGAACGAAGAAGCAGAAAAAATACCACCGGGATGTTACGGAATGATGTGTGCATTTTCAGATATCATGAATTTTATGAACTGGAAGCATGCAGCTCCTACCTTCTCTAATTTTGAACTCGATTCTGACAGATTTAATCATTATACCTTTTACCGGGCAATCCTGGAAAATACGGCTTTCATTACAAAAGGGCATTTAGAGCTTGTAAAAAGTACCACCGGACATTTACCAGAAGAAATTACTTTTGCAGGAGGAGCCGCAAACAGCAGTCTCTGGGCACAGATTTTGTCGGATGTTCTGGGGATTCCGGTTAAAATTCCAAAAGTCAGGGAAGCGACCGCCTTAGGTGCCGCAATTCTTGCAGGTTATGGAATCGGTTTATATCAGGATATATCACAAACAGCAAAAGATCTTGTTATCATAGAACAACAGTTCACACCTGATATGGAAAATCATAGAATTTACGAGGGAATTTACGGAGCATGGAAAGAATTTTACAGCACACAGCTGTCACTTTGTGACCGGAAAATCACAAAGAATATGTGGATTGCCCCAGGCTTATAAACAGAAGTAAATAAAAAGGAGATAAAAAGTATGTATATAATAAATGAATCTGAAAAGGAATACCGGTTCGGAGACAGCGGGCCCAAATATCTAATGAAAGGACCCCGCATGAATTTTGCAGTAGTTCAGTTTCAGCCCGGTGAAGACTTCACTGCACATTACCACAATGTGATGGAAGAGAATTTCTTCATTCTGGAAGGAGAAATAAAAATTGTTGTGGATGGAGTAACTTATCATTTAAAGCAGGGGGATTTTATACATATTGAACCATCAGAGATCCATTACTGCTTTAATCCGTTTCAAACCACAGTGAAAATGATTTCCACTCTGGCACCATATCAGGATTCGGATAAGGTTGAGCTTAAAGATTATACGTTTTAATGTTACTGTTATGCAGATAAGAGACAGCGTTTTGCTGTCTCTTATCTGCTGAATGCTCTTATTTTTCATTTAGGATTGTTCCGGCCAATCTCAGGCAGCTCCACTTTTTATCATTCCAAAAACTCTACATATCCCAAATTGCCGTTTATACGGATTCGGTCTCCATCCTTTATTTGTTTTGTGGCATCAGTCACGCCCACCACCGCAGGCAGACCGTATTCCCGTGTGATGACTGCACCGTGAGTAGCCATTCCCCCTACCTCCGTGACAAGTCCGCTTATGGAGATAAAAGCCGGGGTCCAGCTGGGATCGGTAAATTTTGTCACCAGAATATCGCCTTTTTCTATTTTTCCGGCTTCCTTTAAGTCCAGGACAACTCTGGCCCTGCCCTCCGTTATACCGCCCGAGACAGCAAGCCCAGGTAGTGCACCCTTAGGAACCTTGCGTTTGTATTCCCCTTCCACCACTTCTCCGTCAGAAAAGATGAGGCGGGGCGGAGTCAGGGACGCGTACTTTTCATAATCTGCACGCAATTTATCAATTTTTTTATAATCGGGTTCCTGCTCTCCGGCAAATATGCAGGCAAGTTCCGGAAGACTCATATAGAAAACATCATCAACTCTTCTTAATCCGCCTTTTTCCACAAGCTTTTCAGATTCCCGGATAATCGCCTGTTTGTATTCCCAATAGCGTTTCATCCAGTAATATTTCGGGGATTCCCGCAGGCCCAGGAAATTCCGGTAAAAGGAAAGCTGTTTTGCAAGCTTCCCGGCTTTTCTTTTCCCCCATTTCTTTTTGGCAGCCAGTACCATAGCCTTTACTGCTTCCCCGCTTTCTTTTTGTCCCTGAATCAGCCGTTGCTCCGCGTGGCCTTTGGGTAGTCTTATATCGGCCAATACGGTAGGCAGGATTTTTCCCGGAGCTTCGGCAAAACGGGGTTTTGCAACATCGATTTCCCCGGGGCAGCGCATTCCATAACGGGAGAAAAATTCTTCAAAAGCTTTTGCTGCCTTCTCTCCGCCCTGCCGCCTGCGCAATTCATCAATGCTAAACCAGTCTCCGGCTGTTTCAAGGTATTTTACAACCTCCGGATAATCTCTGGCTGCGTCTGCTATATGGCTGACATAAAATCCCATTTCTGATGTGATGTTTCCCTTTATGGATTTTGATATATCAACGCTCATATTGTCTCTCCCAAGGAGGACTTTGCCAGCTTTATCAATAGGCTTCGTGAGGTAGAAAGTGACTAAAAGAGGTCCTAATCCTTCCGGGTCAAACAGGCTTTTCATGAGATTATCCGTGTCGTTTACAATGTAATCGACCACTGCTTTACCCGTCAGGTGTTCAAGTCCTTTTTTTGTTTTTTGGATTATCGCTTCCATGCGGCGGTTGTAGCCGTCAATGACGGCCGGATCGTTTTTCCTGTAGATTCTGAATCCGGCAGTTATGCACCTGAACACATCCGCCGGTATTGCAAAGTCGCTTTTCTGGCCTTTGGGAATGGATTTTATATAATCTTTTCTTTCCAGGACCTGATTGAATGCGTTACACATAAGCTCATCGGAGTTGGAAAGCTTCTGCCGCACCAGGGCTTTGCCTACCGGGCTGTTAAGGTTATGGGTAATTTCCATATAAGGACGCCCGCCGATTTCCGTAACCTTTACAGTTTTTGACATTAATTTCCAAAGAGACATACCGAGGGGCAGCATGGTGTCTGTCATCATCTGTAAATGACCGGCGGAGATAAAACAGCGTTTAAAGCCATCGGGTGATGGAGGGCAGGGAAAAAGGGTGGTGATTGCCCGGGACTGGACGATGTAGAACCTCTCCCCGTCAAAGCACCATTCGATGTCCTGAGGACTGCCAAATTCCTTTTCGATCTTTTTTCCTATGGCGGAAAGGGCGGTTACTTTAGCTTCCGTAAGACATGCCTCTGCGCCGCTTCTTTTCTTTACAGTGCCTCCCTTGACCGTCCATGTTACCGGAGTCTTACGACCGGATACCAGCTCTTCCCCAAGTCCTTCCACTGCTTCAATGGCAGTTGTAAAACGGTCTGAGGTTATGGGATCAGCAGTAAACATGACCCCTGCCGCCTTTGCCTCCACCATTTTTTGCACAACTACAGCCATCAGGACTTCGCCTTCATCAAACCCGTTTTTTGCCCGGTAGGAAACTGCCCGCTGATTATACAGGGAGGCAAAACAGTTGATGACTGCTTTTATTACAGCTTCAGAACCGGAAACGTTTAAATAAGTGTCCTGTTGACCTGCAAAAGAAGCATCCGGCAAATCCTCGGCTGTGGCAGAGGAACGAACGGCAACCAAGCTGTTATCTCCAAGACCGTCATAGGCAGTCTGGATTAATTTTACTGCCTGAGCGGGTAAAGTAAGTCCGGCAATAGCGGATTTTATGTCACCCTGGGCATGAATGACGGCCGGCTGGATAAAGTTTTTATAAAATTCTGTAGTAATAATAAAACCATCCGGAACCTTTTCAGGGAAACATCGGGCAAGTCTCGAAAGGCTGGCTCCCTTGCCCCCGGACATCATGATGGCGCCTGCCTCTTTATCCTGAATTTTCAGTATATACATCACAGGTATTCCTCCTTATACAGATTGCATTTCAACATGTGTATGGTTTTTTCCAGTTCTTCAGTGATCTCTCCAAGATCACACCGGCCATCGGACATTTCATGGGCATATCCTTCCGCCATAAGGAACATCAGGCGCATGACCACATCAATGTCCACACCTTCCTTAAATTTGGCCGCATCCTCCTTTTTCACCACCAGGCTATAAGAAAACTGCTGGGCTTCCGGCATGATCTTTTTTGTGATGTCAATTACTTCTTCATCCGTTTCATCAAACATACTGATTATAAATTTCAGTATGTTCGGATATTTTTTCAGTATACTCATTTTCATTCTTGAAGCTGCAGTGATGCGCTCAAACAAATCGCTGCATACATCAATTTTATTCCGTTTGTATGCATCAACCATAACAGTTCTTACGTATTCTGACAGGTAAAGGTATAAATCCCTTTTTGTGCCAAAATAATGGAACAGCATGGGCTTGGATACTCCGCTGCCTTTGGCAATGTCCCCCATGGAGGCTTTCTTGTATCCATGCTTTCCAAAACACTTTAACGCTGCCTCAATGATAGGCTGCTGCTTTTCTTCTGACAATTCTTTTAGTTTTTCCATATTTTCACCTTCTAAAATAATATTGACCGATTCGGTTCATAGTTTTATTATAGCGTCATGAACCGATTTGGTCAATACAAGAATATCTACATGTATCGTTAGTTTGGCTAATTTTAGGGAAAGAAGTATCAGATGGTTTCACATTAGAAGAGCATAATATACATTGAAGGTGAAACAATCAGAAACATCACTACATTTGGATAAGAGCCAGGGGAAATCATCAGAATCAAAGATTGGATAAAAAACAGATAAATTGTATCTCAGCTCAATTCCTGTTCAGAGCAGCTCCGGGCAACCAGGGAGGAAAATTGTAGACGAAACACGAAAAAGGAAATATAATGTAAAGTGCTGTTATATCCCAAACTGCACAGCAGGAAGGGGGTGCAACAGTTGGAATACATATTAACCCTTATGCTTTCGGTCATAGCAGGCGTAGTGACTCATTACGTTTGCAAATGGCTCGACCGAAAGGACAAATAACAGTGAGCATAAGAAAACCCAGGGATGGCAGTCCCTGGGTTTTCGTTTGTGCAACAATTGAAATACATAATCCCTTTGTATCTTTATTTTATACCTAAAGTACTTGCGTGTCAACCGTTGTGTCTAAAAGTATCTCAAAGTATCTCAAAACATTCGCAGCTGCCAGGATTATAAAACCATGCACCACAAAGGAATCGTCACCAGGGATAGCAGGGTGGTCACCACCACGCATTTGGTGGCAAAAATATAATCTCCATCGTACTTTGCTGCCAGTATTGCAGTGGTGCTTCCTGCCGGCATACCCGTCAGCAGCACCGATACGCCGGATATCATCGGACTCACAGGAAAGAGGCGGCAGCATATAAAAACCAGAAAGGGAATAAAAAACAGACGAATAAATGTATACTTCATAATCCCCTTATCAAAAATACTGCCTGCTTTCACCTCTGCAAGAATTGTTCCGATTAAAACCATGGAAACCGTTGTGGTACAGCCGCCCACATTTCGAATGGTATTTTCTAAAAATACAGGCATTGATATCTGGGTAATCATAAAAAACAATCCGATATATACTGCAACGATACAGGGGTGGGTAAGAACCTTCTTTACCACGGTCTTCTTATCCGGACTTTCTGTAAAATAAGAGACTCCCGCAGACCACATGACAATTCTCTGGGGAACGAGAAAGATGGACGCATACATCAGTCCCTCTGCCCCGTAAACCCCTTCTGCAATTGGATTTCCCATAAAACCGGCATTAGAGCAGACCGTTCCATACTGAAGCACCTTCTTACGCCGCTCCGGTTCCTTTCTATAAAAGGTATTGGCTATTATCAGACAGCCAAACTGAATCAGTGTGGCAATCACCAGAATAACCGCAAAACCTTTTAAAATATCCATATTAAATTCAATGAGAAAGGAACTGATGATGTTGCACGGCAGGATGAGATCAATAACCAGATCTGTCAGCACCTGTTTTGCACTGTCCGGAAGGATTCCCAGTTTTCTTAAAACTACTCCGGATGCAACCAGCAAAAACAGCATACCCTGGAGGTTTATGAGACTGCTATTTATCATAATTTTCACTCTTCTTTTGTTTTCATATATTCATCCATGGCTTCTGCCACTGTTTTGGAGTAGGCCACAGCCTCAACGACTGTTCTGGCTCCAAGCACTACGTCACCTGATGCAAAGATACCAGGTATGGTTGTCTGCCCATTGTCGTCTGTCATAAGCAGACCGTTCTGGCTGGCTTTTAAGCCCTCGGTGGTATTCACCAGTTTGCTCTTTGGACCCTGGCTGACAGAAATAATGGTGGAATCGGCAAAAATCTGCTCCCTCTCCTCACCCAGTCCTGTCTGTTTTCCATCTGCATCGTGAAGAACCTTAACAAATACAGGACCATTATCCGTTATTTCCACGATCTGCATTCCGAATTGAAATTCAGCACCGTCCAGTCTGGCATAGGCTGTTTCATGTTCACTGGCATTGCTTGCCATACCTCTTGCATAAAGAGTCACTTTTCTGGCGCCGTGGCGAATGGCAGTTCTGGCCACATCCATGGCGGAATTGCCCATTCCTATGATGGCAATGGTATCTCCCAGATGATAGGCGTCCGGATTAGCAAGATAATCAATGGCATAATGGACATTACCCAGAGATTCTCCCTTTACTCCAAGAGTTTTTGGTCTCCATACACCGGTTCCGATAAAGATGCTCTGATATCCATCCCGAATCAGATCTTTTATTTCCAGCGCTGTACCAATTGCTGTATTCGGACGTATTTTCACACCGATTTCCAGCAGTTTTTTCTTATAACGCTCCAGTATGGATTTGGGAAGGCGGAATTCAGGGATACCGTATTGTAAAACTCCTCCAACCTTATCTCTGGCATCAAAAATGGTCACACTGTAGCCCTTTTTTGTAAGCAGGATAGCAATGGTTATACCGGCCGGTCCTGCACCGATCACCGCCACCTTCTTCCCGTTTTCAGGCAGACATTCAATCTTCATCTGATCAAAAATTGTATCAGAAATATAGTTTTCAATACTGCTGATATGGACAGGCTGGCCCTTTTTCCCTAATATGCAGTGGCCTTCACACTGCTTCTCATGGTTGCAGACCAGAGAACAAACCAGAGACATGGGATTATTTTCAAATACCATCTCTCCTGCTTTATTTAAATTTCCCTCTTTAAATGCCTGAATCATCTGGGGAATGGCAGTCTGTATGGGACACCCCTGCCGGCATAATGGTTTTTTGCAGTTTAAGCATCTGTTTGCTTCATCAATTACATGTACAGCCATATTTATTTTCCTTTCGTTTTGCTCTCTATTATTCTTTCCGGTTTCAATTGTTCTTATGTTGCACATTGTATACAATGCAATGTGCTGGACACATCATATCACACTCAAAATCAGAAAATCAATAGGCTGCATGCATGTATAAAAAAAAATAAATTATGACAAAAAAATATCGATTTATCAAGGATTCTTATTAAAAAAAGAGAATTCAAAGCCTTTATGCCCCCATGAAAACAGGCGGCAAAAAACCTTAAATTCTCTTACCTGGTGATTATTTACCCTCGTAGGTAATCATCGCTTCCACATCATATCCGGTAAGTCTGTCTCTTCCGTTTAATCCTGCAAGCTCCATGATAAAACAGATCTTAACCACTTCACCGCCAAGCTCTTCAACCAGCTTGATGATCGCTTCAATGGTTCCTCCGGTTGCAATCAGGTCATCAATAATAACCACCTTCTGTCCCGGTTTAATGGAATCTTTGTGTATCTCCACAGTTGCCTTACCATATTCCAGTTCATAATCAGCAGAAAGAACCTCTCTCGGAAGCTTTCCCTTCTTACGCACAGGTATAAATCCCTTGTGCTCTGCATAGGCTACCGGCACACCAAAAATAAAGCCTCTGGACTCAGGCCCGATTACAGAATCATATTCCACTCCTTTTAACATCTGACGAATGCCATCCACAGCCATGGTAAGTCCGTCCGGGTCTTCCAGAATGGTAGTCACATCACGGAATACAATTCCTGCCTCCGGAAAATCCGGAATGCTTGTGACATAATCTTCTAATTTCTTCATCTTTTATCCCTCATAATCATAAAATTTTCCTGCAGCTTTTCACGCCGACTCACCTATTATAGCGCAAAGAGTCTTCACAGGCAAATATTGTTTTATATTCTTCTATATTATATTCCGGCTAGCTTCTTGGGTGCGCCCCTGCGTAGGTACGCCGCACGGTTTCCTTCTGGGCATAGTTCATATACATCTGTGTTGTAGCCATATCAGAATGGCCAAGCATGGCCTGTACCGCATGAATATCCGCACCGTTGCGGAGCAGATGGGCCGCGAAAGAATGTCTTAACGTATGAGGGGTAATATCGGACTGAATGCCCGCCTTATCACCATAATATTTAATGATCTTCCAGAATCCCTGACGGCTCATGGGTTTTCCGCTGCAGTTGGTAAACAGCCAGTCCGATTCCTGTCCCTTTAAAAGAGTCTGTCTGCCCCGTTCCATATAGGCGGAAAGAGCGAGCTTTGCCACCTTGCCAAAGGGTATCATACGCTCCTTATGCTCATCCCGGCATGTGATATAGCCCACGGTCAGATTCACATCCCTGCTCTCTAAATGAATCAGCTCCGACACCCTGATTCCTGTTGCATAAAGAAGTTCCAGCATGGCTCGGTCTCTCAGCTCTTTGGGGGAGTCCCCGTTTGGCTGGCTTAAGAGGCAGTTGACTTCATCTACAGTCAATATGGTCGGCGCCTTCTTCTCAACCCTGGGCGCCTTTAAAAGCTCTGCCGGATCTCTGGATATCAGACCTTCCCTGCATTCATAATGGAAAAATGCCTTCATGGAAGCCAGACAGCGTGAAATGGTAGTAGTCGCTCTGCCTTCTTTTTCCAGAAACAGGATATAGGAGTTTAAACTTGTCTTCGTCACCTTGTCCACTTCCATAATTCCCTGCTTCCCCAAAAAAGAAGCCATCTGAATTAAATCTCTCTGGTAAGACACCTCAGTGTTTTTTGATGTTTTTTTTATCTCTCTTAAATAAATTATAAAATGATTAATATCGGCTACCATTTCAATATCCCCTGACCTTCCGGTTTCAAAAAATGCCCTAAAATAAGGCTTCTTCCTAACATTATATAGACTATTTTCGATAAAATCAAACACATTTTTTGAGCAGAAAAAGCACTTTACATAACATATACCAGATATTGGTGGCACGCATCGTTATTTCGCAAGATATGGTAACTTTTGGTCAATCATTTTACATTATTTTTTTTAATAGTCCCCTGATTATAAGACAATTTTTAAAAAAACGGGATTAATCCAGGTCTCCAGGGCACTTCCCAGTACAGACAGAAGAAGAATGAAAAAAAGTACGGCAGCCCGAAACCGCTTCCCCTTCTGCAGGCCCCAGTACAGCAAAAGAGTCCACAGCGGCAGATAGCAGAGCCACTGAGGCATGACTGTCATGAAAAAAAACGGCAGTCCCATTAATCCTTTCTGTACGGTAATGACAGACATGACAAATCCCATGGAAAACCCCAGTCCTGCAGTGAACAGACAGTATAAAAAAACCGCATACGCAGTCATCCCGATCAGCAAGGCAATCAGGATCTGAATTATTCTCTGTCTTAAGACTTCCAGGAAAAGCCCCATGCTCTCCTGCCCACTTACGCTTCTGTTTCTGTCTAAAAGCCCCAGATAATAAACTGCTTCATTCTCAAAAGAAGAATACCAGAAATTGGCAATGACTGTTCCTGCCATCAGACCGATAAAAAAGCAGACCAGATACCGGTCATCCGCTCTGACTTTCGTTGATACGGGAATATATCCGCTCCTTACAGCTCTCCTCTTTAGTCCGGATTTCAATCGCATCAGATAATCAGCCATAAAAATCCCCCTACAGGTCTTGTCATAATTTATGCCTGCAGAGGGTCTGTTTATTCCCTTATTTTACATCATACTTCCTGGCATATGCCAGTATCGCCGCAATGGTCTTTCCGTCTGTAATCTCTCCCTGGTAGATCTTTTCTTCCAGATCCTTTACTGTCCATTCTTCCACTTCAATATATTCATCTTCATCTAAATTTTGTCTGGACGGCTCTAAATCCCGTGCCACAAAAATATCAATTACTTCATCACAGAACGCAACCGTAGTATTGACTCTTATGAGAAATTCCAACTTCTCTTTTTCTGTCTTAAATCCGGTCTCTTCCTCCAGTTCTCTGTGGGCACAGTCAATCTTCGGCTCCTCAGGAAAATTCAGTGCTCCCGCAGGAACTTCCAGAGTATAGCGGTCCAGTGCATTGCGGTACTGCCTGACCATAAGTATCGTTCCATCTTTTGTGACCGGAACTACTGCTGCCGCTCCAATATGATGAATAAAATCCCAGTGCGCCAGATGTCCGTTTGCATCTACTGTATCTTCGTAAATTTTCAAAATGCTCCCCTGATATTTAAGGGTTCTGTTTAATCGTTTTACCGGAAGCTGATCCATAATAGCTTCTCCTTTCCTGTCATCGTCCTATATCTTCTCACATTTCTTAAAGCAGGCATCTGATGCCTTTATCACCGCATTGCGGAAACCATATTCCTCTAAAGCAGAGACTGCGGCAATGGTGGTTCCTCCAGGGGAACAAACCTTGTCCTTGAGTGCTCCCGGATGCTCCCCTGATTCCAGCACCATTCTCGCACTGCCGGCCACAGCCTGTGCAGCCATCTCATATGCCGCATCACGTGGCAGACCGTATTTTACGGCGCTGTCAGCCAGTGCCTCTATAAACATATAAACATAGGCCGGAGAACTGCCGCTGACACAGACCACCGCATTCATCAGGCGTTCTTCTACTATCCGCATCTTACCAAGGGAAGTGAAAATGCCGGCAATGGCCTCCTTCTCTTCCTCTGAAAAAGCCTTTTCTTCATAGCAGACTCCTGTCATGCCTTCTCCCAGCAGTGCAGGGGTATTGGGCATGGCGCGAACCACTCTTTTTTCGTCTCCCAGCTTTTCCTTAAGCTGGATCGTGGTAATTCCGGGTGCAATGGATATAATGACATTTTTTTCCGTCACCACATCCCGCAGTTCCCCCAGAACCGGGTTAAAATACTGGGGTTTTACCGCCAGAACAATATATTTTGTAAGGCCTGCACACTCCTGGTTTGATTTTACCCAGTCAATGCCCAGTTCCTTTGATACTTCAGCACAGCGGTCCTGATTTACATCAGTAAAGATAATATCCTCTTTTTCATATTGCTTCAGCAATCCTCTGGCAATTGCGTATCCCATATTTCCGATTCCAATAATTCCTATTTTCGCCATCTGATATCCTCCTGCTTTTAACTGCTATCAATTAGCACCATTCTAACACCATTTTTTTAAATGTCAATGAAGGAAGATATTAATTGACAAAATTGAGATAATAATATATGATTAAACAGTTATAGTGTGTTACTGATTAATCAGGCATTAACTATGCATGAATATTTTTGGAATGTTTATGCTGGTTAGTGCTTTTTTTGTGTCCGGAGACTAAAAAGCTTCCTAATAAGCATTTCAAAATCAAAAATTATTATAATTAAGAAGTTGAAAGGAGTCTTATTAATGAAGGACAGGATTTTTGGAGTATTACAAAGAATTGGCAGATCATTTATGTTACCAATAGCAATTTTACCGGTTGCTGGTCTGCTGCTTGGAATAGGTGGTTCTTTTACTAATAAAACCATGTTAGACGCCTATGGACTTACAAGAGTCATGGGCGAAGGAACCGTTCTCAATGCATTGTTACAGATCATGAATAGTGCAGGTAATATTGTATTTTCGAATTTACCAATTATTTTTGCAATTGGTGTTGCGATTGGTATGGCAAATAAAGAGAAGGAAGTTGCAGCTTTGGCTGCGACAATTGCATTTTTTATTATGCATGCTTCTATTAGCTCATTAATCAGTATTCATAATAATGGAGAAGGTCTTTTAGCAGGTGCTACAACTTCCGTTTGCGGTATTCCATCCTTGCAGATGGGTGTTTTTGGAGGCATTATTGTAGGGTTAGGAGTAGCCGCACTTCATAATAAATTTTATAAGATACAGCTTCCGCAGGTGCTGTCATTTTTTGGCGGAACACGATTTGTACCGATTATTTCCGGAGTGGTATATGTTTTTGTAGGTATTCTTATGTATTATGTCTGGCCGGTTGTTCAGATGGGAATATTTGGAGTAGGAAACGTTGTTTTAAATAGTGGTTATGCCGGAACATGGGTTTATGGGTTTATGGAAAGGCTTCTGATACCATTTGGTCTTCATCATGTATTTTACCTGCCATTCTGGCAGACAAGTATTGGTGGAAGGTTAGAGGTTTCAGGTAAAATGATCGAAGGTGCGCAGAATATTTTCTTTGCCCAGCTTACAGATCCCACTGTAAAACATTTTGCTGTTTCGGCTACACGTTTTATGTCAGGAAAATTCCCTCTTATGATTTTTGGACTTCCAGGAGCAGCACTTGCCATGTACCGTACTGCAAGACCTGAAAACAGAAAGGTTGTCGGAGGATTATTATTGTCAGCAGCACTTACCTCAATGCTTACAGGTATCACGGAGCCTCTTGAATTTACGTTCTTATTTGTTGCTCCTTTACTTTACGGGATTCATTGTGTTCTGGCAGGTGCATCTTATATGATCATGCATATATGCGGTGTTGGTGTAGGCATGACCTTTTCCGGCGGATTTATTGATATGTTCTTATTTGGTATCCTTCAGGGAAATGCAAAGACCAGCTGGATATGGATTGTAATAGTCGGGATTGGATATTTCCTGTTTTATTATATTCTATTCTCATACTTAATCAGGAAATTTGATTTAAAGACACCAGGCCGTGATAAGCAGGAAGAAATAAAACTGTATACAAGAGCCGATGTAAATGCTCAAAAGAATGGAAACAATGAAACCCCGGAAGACGTTGTTTCAGCAGGCATCTTAAAAGGCCTTGGAGGAAAGAAGAATATAGCTTCCGTGGATTGTTGTGCGACAAGACTTCGCTGTACAGTAACAGATGGAAATCTTGTTAACGATGATGTGTTAAAGGCAACAGGTGCCAGTGGAGTCGTGCATAAAGGAAACGGCGTACAGATTATATATGGTCCCAGAGTGACCATTATTAAGTCAAATTTTGAAGACTATTTAGAGACTGCACCAGAGGAAACAGACTTTGATTATACAGGAAACCACGATTCGTCAGAAAGCGTAAAATCTAAGAAAGATAAAAAGGTGATCAATTCCATAATCATTTCCAGCCCGTTTACAGGAGAGGCTGCAGATATTACCACTGCACCTGATGAAGGATTTGCAAAAAAAATGATGGGAGATGGTGCAGTCGTTACACCAACAGAAGAAATAGTTACTGCACCTGAAGATGGGGAAGTCTGCTTCGTTTTTGATACAAAACATGCGATAGGTTATCAAACGGACCTTGGTGTCACAATGATTATCCATGTAGGAATCGATACGGTCAAACTTGCTGGAAAAGGATTTGAGGTATTTGTGGAAAATGGACAAAAGGTCAGGAAAGGGGATAAGCTCCTTAAAATTGATTTAGAGTACTTAAAAACAGCAGCACCATCTGTATGCTCTCCTGTCATCTGCACAGAACTTAAGGATAATCAGGAGATCAGACTAATTGCAAATGGTAAGGTTAAAGCAGGCGAACCATTATTTGCAGTGGATACTTTTGAATAAGTATTTGTGAAATGCATATTGTGAATGTCCTATTCTTTCCGTTTTATTCATGGTAAAATGGAAAGAATAGACATACAGAGAGGATGGCGTTTACGATATGTACCGCATAAGTAAGATATTAAATAACAACAGTATAATCGCAATTGATATGAATGATAATAAAGAATATATTTTATTGGGAAAAGGAATTGGATTTGGGAAAAAGGTATCGGAACGTTTTGAGGCACCAGAGGATTGCTCTGTTTACTCTTTACAGGAAAAGTCAGAACGAGGTACGAACAGAGAGCTGGTTAAGAGCGTTTCACCTGAATACTTTGAATATGCCAATGCAATTTTAGATGAGGCAGAGAAAAGGGTTGGAAAGCTTGACCGGAGCATCCTGTTTCCAATGGCGGATCATATTTCATTTGCGGTACAGAGAATCCAGAATGGGGAGCAGATATATAATCCGCTAACAGAAGATATAAAAGCCTTATTCCATAGCGAATTTAAGGCAGCACTGGTTTTACGGGATATACTAAAAAATGAAAAGAACATTGATATAGATGATGATGAGATCGGATATGTTTCCCTGCACATTCATGCAGCAAAAGAGGATATTCACACCTCAATCTCGATGAAGATGGCTGAGGCGGTAAGAAGATGTATCAACATCATTGAAAATGAAAAAAATTGTAAGATCGATGTGATGTCCCTGTCTTATAACAGGCTTATGGCCAGAATCGTAAAGAACGAAGAATTAAAGTTGAATATCAATGACTATCTGGAATTTAAGATTCCGGAATCCTTTACAATAGCAACTACAATCTGTGACGAGTTAAGCATTGCATTAAAACTGGAAATAAAAGAAGTAGAAATCGGTTATTTAGCCATGCACATAGAACGGGTAATCATGAGTGAAGAATAAACACTTGTGGACGGCCATATGGCGATTGATGTGATCTGAACAAATTAAATTTCAAATTACGTATTGACATTTTCATTTTAATCTCATATACTGTAGCAAAGCAAAGTAATAAACTGTTGAGCAGGAGTAAGTAAGATCTCTTCATCATGCACAGAGAGCTTCCGGTTGGTGAAAGGAAGCGTTGATGTCTGGTCTGAATGGACCTGCGAGGGCGGCTTGAAACCGGTATTTATCTCCGGTAGTAGATGCTGACGGGTTTCCTATCCGTTATCAAGGGGAGGCACATGTTGGTGTGTTATAAGCGGGAGAAGTCTATCTTCTCCAATCAGGGTGGTACCGCGGAACGAGTCACTACAAGCTTCCGTCCCTCTTATCCATAGAATTATGGAAGAGGGACGGGAGCTTTTTTTATTAAAAAATCTTAATCAGGAAAGGAGCCAGTATTATGATTATCACACCGGATTGCAGGGAGATTGAAGCGCTTGGCGCTTCCTACCCTGTCATACCAGTCTGCAGGGAAATTTTCGCAGACATTGTAACCCCCATCACTCTGCTGAGAAAAATCGGGGCATTAAGCAGAAAACACTTTCTGTTAGAAAGCATTGAGGGCGGCGAAACCTGGGGACGCTACTCCTTTCTTGGTTATGACCCTGTCATGAAGGTCAGCTGCCAGGACCATGTGGTCACCATACGCCGTTACGACAGCATCACAGGAGCTGGTCAGGATGAGGTATTTAGATCAGACACTCCCTTTTTAGTTCTCCGGGACATATTAAAGGATTACCGCTCTCCGAAAATTTCCGGACTTCCGCCATTTACCGGAGGCTTTGTGGGTTATTTCGCTTACAGCATGATTGGTTATGCAGAGCCTGTCCTGTCTATCAAAAAAGGGGACTGCAGCGACTTTGATCTGATGCTGTTTGACACAGTGATTGCCTATGACCATTTGAAGCAGAAAATAAGCATCGTGGTAAATATGAAGACGGACCGGATTATGGAAAACTATGGGGCGGCCTGCACAAGACTGGAAAGTATCGCACGGATGATCGGAGAAAATACTCCCCTGAAAAAATCAGCCGTACAGGAAAGGCCTGATTTTCACTGTAACGTTTCCAAAGAGGAATACTGCCAAATGGTTGAAAAAGCGAAGGAATACATCGTGGACGGAGATATTTTTCAGGCTGTCTTATCCAGACAGTTTAAAAGCGAATATCACGACAGCCTCTTAAATGCTTACCGGGTGCTTAGGACCACCAACCCTTCCCCTTACATGGTCTATCTTCACATGGATGAGACAGAGATTATCAGCACTTCTCCTGAGACTTTAGTCCGTTTAAAAGACGGCAGACTGACTACCTTCCCCGTAGCCGGTTCCAGACCACGGGGAAGCAGTGAGGAGGAAGACCGACAGCTGGAAGAAGAGCTGCTTGCCGATGAAAAGGAGCTGTCCGAGCACAATATGCTTGTGGATTTAGGACGGAATGACTTAGGGAAAATCGCTAAGTTTTCCACCGTAGAGGTTACCGGATATAAAATGATCCACCGTTTTTCCAGGATCATGCACATCTGTTCCCAGGTGGAGGCAGACATAAGATCAGACTGTGACGGACTCTCCGCAATTGAAGCGGTACTTCCCGCAGGCACTCTCTCCGGTGCACCGAAGATCCGCGCCTGTGAGATTATCGAGGAACTGGAGCGGGAACCACGAGGTATCTACGGGGGCGCGCTGGGATACATTGATTTTACCGGAAACATGGATACCTGCATTGCCATACGAATGGCTGTGAAGAAAAATGGAACGGTAACCGTTCAGGCCGGCGGCGGAATTGTGGCTGACAGTGTTCCGGAGCTGGAATATGAAGAATCAGGAAACAAAGCAAAGGCTGTAATCCACGCAATTGAAACGGCTGGGGAGGTGAATGACTGATGATACTGCTGATTGATAATTATGACAGCTTCTCCTATAATCTGGTCCAGCTGTTCGGTTCCATTGAACCGGATATTAAAGTCATAAGAAATGATGAACTGACTGTGGAGGAAATCCGTCTCTTACATCCCTCCCATATTATACTCTCTCCAGGTCCTGGATATCCAAAGGATGCGGGTGTGTGCGAAACGGTGGTAAAGGAACTTTCCGGAACTGTTCCCATTCTTGGTGTCTGTCTGGGACACCAGGGCATCTGTGAAGTATACGGGGCGAATATCACCCACGCAAAAAAACTGATGCACGGGAAGCAGAGCCTGATTGACATTGATACCTCAGATCCCATATTCAGGGGGCTTCCAGATACAATACCTGCTGCCAGATATCATTCCCTGATTGCCGAAAAGGGCTCCCTTCCGGACTGCCTGTCAGTGATCGGAACTGACTCCATCGGTGAAGTCATGGCAGTAAAACATAAAGAGTATGCGGTCTACGGACTGCAGTTTCACCCGGAATCCATACTCACACCAGATGGAATGACCATTTTAAAAAATTTTCTGACTATTATATAAAGGAGGCAAACCCAATGATTCAGGAAGCAATCCACAATGTAATTGAAGGACAGGACTTGAGCTTTCAGGCTGCAAGAGAGGTTATGAATGAAATTATGAGCGGGGAAACTACTCCGGCCCAGATGGCAGCATTTTTAACGGCTCTTCGTATGAAGGGTGAGACGATTGATGAGATCACCGCCTGCGCCACAGTCATGAGAGAAAAGGCGATGAAGCTGGAACCGGATTTTCCGGTTATTGATATCGTAGGCACAGGAGGCGATGAGGTTGGAACCTTTAATATCTCCACTACCAGCGCCTTTGTAGTGGCTGCAGGAGGTGTTCCGGTTGCAAAGCACGGGAACAGAAGCGTTTCCAGCAAAAGCGGCGCTGCGGACGTTTTGGAGCAGCTGGGAGTCAACTTAAATCTCACGGCAGAACAGTCGGCAAAGGTTTTAAAGGAGACGGGAATGTGTTTTCTCTTCGCACAGGTTCATCATTCTTCCATGAAGTATGCAGGTCCTGTCAGAAAAGAGCTTGGAGTCCGTACCATATTTAACATTCTTGGACCCTTATCAAACCCTGCAGGCGCCACCATGCAGCTTTTAGGTGTATACGATAAAAAGCTGGTGGAACCACTTGCCCAGGTATTAAGCAACTTAGGAGTGAAGCGGGGGCTGGTTGTCTGCGGATCAGACGGACTGGACGAAGCAACCGTAACGGGTCCAACCCACGTCTGCGAAATCCGTTTCGGGGAGTTGATTTCATATGAAATTACTCCGGAGCAGTTTTCCCTAAGCCGCAGCAGCCTTTCCGACTTACTGGGCGGAACTCCTTCCGATAATGCCAAAATTACAAAGGAAATTTTAGAGGGAACACTTCGCGGTCCAAAACGGGATATTGTGGTTTTAAATTCCGCCCTCAGTCTTTATCTTGGCATTGACAACTGCACCATATCCGACTGCATTCAGACTGCTTCCGACTTAATTGATTCCGGAAAAGCAGCTGCAAAACTGGAAGAATTTGTAAAAGCAGTGAATGAGGTGGCTTTATGATCCTTGATACCCTGGCCGCAGCCTCAAAAAAGCGGGCGGAGGAGGCGAAAAAAACGATTCCGCTCAGTAAGATGGAAAAGATGGCATACAGTGCCTTTGACGCAGGACAGAGGGAATCTGATTTCTCTTTTGAGCGGGTGATTACCTCTCCCGGAATCTCCTTTATCTGCGAAGTAAAGCGTGCCTCTCCCTCAAAAGGGATGATTGCACCGGAATTTCCTTACAGGGAAATTGCCATGGAGTATGAAGCAGCTGGCGCAGATGCCGTTTCCGTACTGACAGAACCGGAATACTTTCTGGGAAAAGGGGAATATTTAACCGAAATCAGCAAGTCTGTTTCCCTTCCTCTTCTGAGAAAGGATTTTACCGTAGATCCTTATCAGATACTGGAAGCGAAAGTGCTTGGCGCCTCGGCAGTTCTTCTTATCTGTACTCTTCTTAATACCGGACAGCTGAAAGAATACTTAAAAATCAGTGACAGCCTTGGACTCAGCGCTCTTGTCGAAGCTCATGATGAGGAAGAAATCCACAGCGCACTTTCTGCAGGAGCCCGGCTGATCGGAGTCAATAACCGGAACTTAAAGACGTTCGAGGTTGACTTTGAAAATTCCATCCGTTTAAGAAGCCTTGTGCCTGCAGGAACCGCATTCATTGCTGAAAGCGGAATACAGACCCCCGACGATGTAAAGCGGCTGTATCAGGCAGGTGTAAACGGAGTCTTAATCGGAGAAAGCCTGATGCGCTCTCCTGACAAGAAAAAGATTCTTCAGGAAATGAGGAAAGCGGCCAATGATGAATTTTGAAAAGAAAATTAAAATCTGCGGCCTCACAGGAAAAGAAGATGTGATTGCCGTCAACACCTATCAGCCGGATTACGCAGGTTTTGTTTTTGCACCAGGAAGGCGGCAGCTGAATTTCAGGCAGGCTGAATTCTTAAGAAATGATCTGCTCCCTGAAATTCCGGCTGTAGGAGTCTTCGTAAACAGTCCGGCAGACGAGATCATTTCCCTGGTAAAAAGTAACATTATTCAGCTGATTCAGCTTCACGGGGAGGAACATGAGACGGATATTCTGGAACTGAAAAACAGATTAGACCGTCCGGTCCCCATTATTAAAGCAATCCGTGTCCAGTCCGCGGCTGATATTTCAGAAGCGGAAAAGCTTTCTGCAGACTATCTTCTTCTGGACTCCTATGTAAGGGGAATTCAGGGCGGAAGCGGGAAATGTTTTGACTGGAACATGATTCCGGCGATTAAAAAACCCTGGTTTCTGGCAGGGGGAATCGGCATGGAAAACATAGAGGAAGCTCTTAAAACCAAAGCATTCTGTCTGGATGTCAGCAGTCTGGCTGAAACAAATGGCAAAAAAGACCCGGAAAAAATAAAAAAAATCATACAAACAGTAAGGAGTGGAAAATCATGTCAAAAGGAAGATTTGGACAGCACGGCGGACAATTTATCCCCGAAACGCTGATGAATGCAGTGACGGAACTGGAGAAAGCCTACAATGCCTGTATGCAGGATGAAGAATTTCTGGCAGAGTTAAAGACACTGCATGAAACCTACACAGGAAGACCTTCTCTGCTTTACTACGCAGAGAAAATGACAGAGGATCTTGGCGGTGCAAAGATTTATTTAAAACGGGAAGATTTAAACCACACCGGATCCCACAAAATCAACAATGCACTTGGTCAGGTTCTTCTTGCAAAAAAAATGGGAAAAACCCGTGTCATCGCAGAAACCGGTGCAGGCCAGCACGGAGTGGCTACTGCTACTGCCGCAGCCTTAATGGGGATGGAATGTGAAATCTTCATGGGAAAAGAGGATACGGACCGCCAGGCATTAAATGTATTCCGTATGGAGCTTCTGGGTGCAAAGGTTCATCCAGTTACCAGCGGTACGCAGACCTTAAAGGATGCGGTAAATGAAACTCTCCGGGAATGGACCAACCGGGTGGAGGATACCCACTACGTTCTGGGTTCCGTCATGGGACCTCACCCATTTCCCACCATTGTGCGGGACTTCCAGAGCATCATCGGAAAGGAAGTCAGGGAGCAGATCTTAAAAGCAGAAGGAAAGCTTCCCGACATGCTGATCGCCTGTGTGGGCGGAGGCAGCAATGCCATGGGCCTGTTTTATGATTTTATTGGAGACAGCTCTGTTAAGCTGGTGGGCTGTGAGGCTGCAGGACACGGCATTGATACAGATAAAAATGCTGCCACCATCTCCACAGGAACCGTGGGTATTTTCCATGGTATGAAATCCTACTTCTGCCAGGATGAATACGGACAGATCGCTCCGGTTTACTCCATCTCAGCAGGACTTGACTATCCGGGAATCGGACCGGAGCACGCCGCACTGTTTGATACCGGAAGAGCAGATTATGTTCCTGTTACCGACAACGAGGCGGTAGATGCATTTGAATATTTATCCCGGAAGGAAGGAATCATACCAGCCATTGAAAGCGCCCATGCCGTGGCTTATGCCAGAAAAGTTGCACCTTCCATGGGAAAGGACCAGGTTATCGTCATTAACTTATCCGGCCGAGGAGACAAGGATGTGGCCGCAATTGCACGTTACAAGGGGGTAGAAATCTATGAGTAGAATCAGTGAAGCATTTGCAAAAGGGAAAGCATTTATCCCGTTTATTACAGCCGGTGACCCGGACCTTGCAATTACAGAGCAGCTGGTTCCTGCCATGGCTAAGGCAGGTGCCGATATCATAGAACTGGGAATTCCTTTTTCTGATCCGGTTGCAGAGGGAATCGTGATCCAGGAAGCTGACCAGCGCGCCCTTGCCTCCGGCACTACCTCAGATAAAATTTTCGAAACTGTCACACGCATTCGGCAAAAAACAAATGTGCCCCTGGCATTTATGACTTACATTAATCCCATATTTGTATATGGAAGCGAGCGTTTCATTAAAAATGCGGCAGAATGCGGCATCGATGCTCTTATCGTGCCAGATATGCCTTTTGAAGAAAAGAATGAACTTCATCCCATCTGCCAAAAGTACGGGATTGACTTAATTTCTCTGATCGCTCCCACTTCTAAGGAACGGATTACGGCCATTGCTTCAGAAGCAGAGGGATTTGTTTACTGTGTTTCTTCCATGGGCGTAACAGGTGTGAGAAAGGAAATCACCTCTGACATCGGAGATATGGTTTCTCTTGTAAAGAATTCCAAAGATATTCCCTGTGCCATAGGCTTTGGAATTTCCACACCGGAACAGGCGAAGGAATTAAGTAAATATGCAGATGGTATTATCGTGGGAAGCGCCATTGTGAAGCTGGCTGCCATGCATGGAAAAGACTGTGTGGAACCGATCTGCAGCTACATAAGAGAGATGAAATCTGCAATAACTGATTGATCCTCCCACTTTGATTAAGCAAATTCCACTTGACATTCATTTAGACCGGTGCTACACTAGTGCCACAAGAGGGAGCTCGTATGCGGGCTGAGAGGAAGTTATCAAACTTCGACCTTTATAACCTGATTTGGGTAATGCCAACGTAGGGATTTATACGAGACGGATGTATTGATCTGGGCCTGTACCTGTTGGTATGGGCTCTTTTTTTGTCCAGAGCCGTAAATCCCTCCAAATAATGAAGGAGGACTACATATGAATTACACCACACAGATGGATGCCGCAAGAAAAGGCATTATGACGCGGGAAATGGAAATCACAGCGAAAAAAGAAGGGATTAAACCGGAGGAGCTTATAAAGCTGATTGCACAAGGTAAGGCAGTTATCCCTGCCAACAAACACCATACCTGCCTGGAGCCAAACGCCATCGGTTCCATGCTGAAAACAAAAATCAATGTAAATCTTGGAACTTCCAGAGATTTAAATGACATGGATCTGGAATTAAAAAAGGTAGAGGATGCGGTTTCACTGGGGGCTGAATCCATTATGGATTTAAGTTCCTTCGGAGATACAAGGAAATTCAGGAAACGGCTGACAGGAGAATGCCCGGCCATGATTGGAACGGTGCCCATTTACGATGCCGTTGTTTATTATCATAAGCCTCTTAAGGAGATAACTTCTGAAGAATGGATTCAGATTGTGGAAATGCATGCCCTTGACGGAGTGGATTTCATGACTATTCACGTAGGCATCAACAAGCAGACAGCGCACCGTTTTAAAGAGGCAAAACGCCTGACTAATATTGTATCCAGAGGCGGTTCCATCATCTTTGCCTGGATGGAGATGACTGGAAATGAAAATCCATTCTATGAGCATTATGACCGTATTCTGGAAATCTGCCGGGAACATGATGTGACATTAAGCCTTGGAGATGCCTGCCGACCTGGCTGCATTGCGGATGCCTCTGATATTTCCCAGATTGAAGAGCTGGTTACCCTTGGGGAACTGACCCGCCGTGCGTGGGAAAAGGATGTACAGGTAATTATTGAAGGACCAGGACATATGCCCCTGGACCAGATCGCCGCCAATATGAAAATCCAGCAGACTATCTGTAAGGGTGCACCTTTTTATGTACTGGGGCCTCTCGTCACTGACATTGCTCCCGGATATGATCACATTACCGCAGCCATCGGAGGGGCCATAGCTGCTGCTGCCGGAGCTTCTTTCCTCTGCTACGTGACCCCTGCGGAACATTTAAGGCTTCCTGATGCAGATGATGTGAAGGAAGGCATTATCTCTGCCCGGATTGCAGCCCATGCTGCTGATCTGGCAAAAGGCATCAAGGGTGCGAAAGAATGGGATTACCAGATGAGTGATGCAAGGAAACGGCTGGACTGGGAAGCAATGTTTGCTCTGTCCATTGATCCGGAAAAAGCAAGAAGGTATCGTGCATCTTCCAAACCGGAAAAAGAAGATACCTGTTCCATGTGCGGTAATTTCTGCGCTATGAAAAATATGAACCGGATTTTAGACGGAGAGATTGTCAACATCTATGACGAATGATATTGACTTAAAAGGAGAAAAAATCATGAATCCGAAAACAAATTTAAATAAAGCTGCTGTCACTCAGACCTCTGCAGGAGTTACCATAAAAAAATTGGCGGCTGGCGGAATGCTGGTAGCACTCACCGTTTCGCTCTCCGGCTTTTCCATTCCCATCGGAGCCTCCAAATGTTTCCCGATTCAGCACCTGGTAAATGTACTGGCAGGGGTATTTTTAGGTCCTGCTTACGGAGTTGCCATGGCATTTGTCTCATCTCTCATCAGAAACTTATCCGGTACCGGAACGCTTCTGGCTTTCCCCGGAAGCATGGTGGGGGCATATCTCAGTGCGCTTCTGTTTAAAAAGACCGGAAAACTTCTTTTGGCCTATGTGGGAGAAATTACAGGAACCGGGCTGATCGGCGCTCTTCTCAGCTATCCGGTTGCAGTGCTGATACTGGGAAAGGAAGTTGCAGTTTTCTTCTTTGTTGTTCCCTTTCTTATGAGCACAGTGTGCGGTACTCTGTTTGCCGCCTTTTTATTAGAAACGTTTCGCAGGCTGGGTCTGCTTTCCTATCTGCGCCAGCTGATTAACTGATGGTTTATGATTGACAAAACGTGTATACTGCAATATGATTAAAAGGTAAAAATAATAAAAAGAGGTGAAGAAATTCCGGTATATCAGATGTTATAAATTCGCAGACATGGATATAGCTGGAAAAGAGTAAAAAAATCAATGGAACAGACGAAAATTAAAAGCTGAATTGTCAGCCTTATTTTTGTGCCTGCTTTTTGATTTTATTTACTCTCAGTCTTTTCTTTATCGATTTAAGAACAGCCGCGGAGTAATGTCCGCGGCTATTATTTTACCAATTTATAAGGAGGCGCTCATTATGCTGTATGAAATCAAAGATTTATTAAAACGACCTGAATTATATCAGGAAACCAGTATTCCTTTTTGGGATGATGAATACATTTCCAGACAAATGCTGAAAGCCCATCTTGATCCGGAATTTGACGGTGCCAGCCGAAAGCTGGATTTTATCCGGAAATCAGCGGAATGGATTGCCAAAACGGTTCCGCCCAAAGACTATCCCCTGCTGCTGGATTTAGGGTGCGGTCCCGGAATCTATGGAGAATTCTTTTCAAAATCCGGATTTAATGTAACCGGAGTGGATTTTTCCTCACGTTCCATTGATTATGCAAAAAAATCAGCTGCTGAAAAAAAGTTAAACATCGATTATTCCTGTCAGAACTATCTTTCCCTTGAATTAAACCGTACATTTGATTTTGCAGTAATGATTTACTGTGATTACGGTGCTCTTTCTCCTGAGAAAAGAAAAATCGTTTTAAAACAGGTTTATGACCGTTTAAAACCAGGAGGTAAATTTTTGTTTGATGCTTTTTCCTTAAATGAATTCGATAGTTTCCAGGAAAAACAGATATGGGATATTCATGAAAGCAACGGTTTCTGGCGGGAGGATGAATATGCTGAATTGAAAAGATGCTGCAAGTATCCTGTTAATGTAACCCTGGATCAATACGTCATTATTTCAAAAACAGGAGCTTCTGTTTACTATCTCTGGAATACCTATTATACAGAAGCGACTCTGATAAAAGAGGTGGAAGCATCTGGCTTTAAAGTCTGTGGTACATATGCAGACGTGTCTGGGACTCCATGGAAAAAGGAAAGCCCAACAATTGCGGTGATTTTAGAGAAATAGTATAAGGGGAGGTGCTTATGCATCTCCCCTGTCTTCCATATTTTCGTATTTCGAATTTATTTCATGGAACCGTTCCGGTTACTTCCGGGCACCATCTTAAACTCAAATGTAAATTCTTCTTCCTCAAACATATATTCTTTCCGGAGTTCCGGTCCGCAGCTTTCCGATCCCATTCCGTTCTGCCGGTAGTCCACACAGAATTCTGTAAAGCCGGAAGGAATCAATTCATAATTATGGGCTTTTTCCGTCAGTTCCTCCTGTGTATATTCTGATGCATGGAAAGAGAATGCCTTATGAGCTGCAACAGTGAGTGACAGACTGCCTCCCTCTATGGTTACAAAGTCACAATCACTGCGGCTTCCGTTTTCCTGTGGTCTTAAATAGTCCTCATGCATTTCTTTTACGCTGGAAGAAAACAGACCATGATAGCTGGCATTTTTCTTATCTATATAGTTTTCGACAGGGCCAAGTCCGAAATAGGTCACCTGATCCATCTGTTTTGAAAGGAACAGTCTGAGACCAAACCGTGGAAGTTCCGGAAACTCCTTATCTCTCTTTACATCCAGCTTTCCGCTTAAAGCGCCATCTGCTCCGATCGTCCATAACGCATCAATCATTAAAATCCGCTGAATGGGTGCTGCTACCATAGACATCACAGTGGATATTTCAAGGCAGCCTTCTTTTTCTTCCCATCTGGTTTCATACCCTCTGGAAGAAGCACGGTGATAGTGAGCCTCCATCCATTTACTTTTAATATCACTGTCATTATCCGTAGGTGCTCTCCAGATATTAATTTCCATAGGACGTTCCAGAATGGAATGGTTTTCAAAGTTCATTTTCTGAAATATTCCTGTCAATTTACTGTAGGTGTAGAAAAAGCTTTTCCCATTAATATGAATATAACGATCGTCTTCGCATACCTCAAATGCTCCGTCCTTCACTTTTTCGTCTAAGAGTGCTGCTGCCGTCTGGTTTCTCATATCTTCGTTTTTCAGCAGAATCTCATCAAATCCAAGAAGGCTTCCTGCTTCTACAAGAGCACTGCTTTCCTTCAGATAATAACTTACCTTTAAGTAACATTTACCTGCTGCCGGAACCTCAAAGTTCAGCGGAAGTCTGCACTCCTGCCGGGGCATAAGCTCGGGCATATCAGCTTCCCCCACAACTTTCTTTGCCTTTAACTCACCATCGCAGGTCATCTCATAGGTGATATATCCATATTCTTTAAAATTGGTGAAATGAAGGTAATTATGAAGCGTCAGTTCTTTTTTCTCCTGATCAAAGGAGACTACACGTACCGGGCGATTTACATTCTTAAACTCCATCAGACCCGTATGCGGTCTTCTGTCCGGATATACAAGACCATCCATACAGAAATTGCCGTCATGAGGATATTCCCCATGATCTCCTCCATAAAGATACATCGGCTTACCGTCAATGGTTCTTCCCTGGTAAATTGCATGGTCACACCATTCCCATACAAAACCGCCACATACACGGTCGTACTGTTCAAACACCTGGAAGTAACCTTCCAGATCCCCAGGTCCATTCCCCATGGCATGACTGTATTCACACAGGATAAATGGCTTTGCAGTCTCACGTTTGGTGTATTCGATAATTTCTTCCAGGCTGGGGTACATCCGGCTGAATAAATCGATATTGGAGAAATCATAAGTTTTATCCACAGCCCGGTATCTGGCACCCTCATAGTGAGTAAGCCTGGTGGGATCGTAAGACTTTGTCCAGGAAAGTGCCGCTTCAAATGTGCAGCCGTAAGCGCATTCATTTCCCATAGACCAGATTACTACGCAGGGACGGTTCTTATCCCGCTCGACCAAAAGCTTTGTCCTGTCAACGGTCGCCTCCGTAAATTCCGGATTGTCCGCAATAGCGCGGTTCCAGCGGTCACGCCATACCTCCGTAGTACGGGTCTCCATATAAATATAGCCGGTACCATGGCTTTCATTATCTGCCTCATCAATGACATAAAATCCATATTCATCACAAAGCTGATAGAACTGAGGCGCATTGGGATAATGGCTGGTGCGGATAGCATTTACATTATGCTGCTTCATAAGTCGCAAATCACGCTTCATCTGATCCAGGCTGATTGTAAAACCGGTAACCGGATCGCTGTCGTGGCGGTTTACACCATGGAACTTAATTTTCTCACCGTTTAAATATACCACACCATCACGATTGGTAATTTCCCTGATTCCCAGACGGTCAACGATTGCTTCCTGGCCGGTCTCAAATACAACCGTATAAAGATACGGGTTTTCTGCATTCCAGAGCACAGGATTTTCTATATCAAATTTTATCTTTCCTTCTGCAGGATATCCCTCTTTTCTGGCAACGGTATTCCCGTTTCTGTCTGTTACGGTTACTGTCACTGGAATCTCTTTACCGCTAAAGGTAATTGCAGCCTCAACATGAGCCTGGCCACCTCTCACAGATGTAGTGAGGAAGTAATCAAAAATCCCTTCTTCCGGTCTCTTCAGCAGATATACGTCCCGGAAAATTCCGGTCATACGGAATTTGTCCTGATCTTCAAGGTAGCTTCCGTCACACCATTTTAGGACGAGAACGGAAAGAGTATTGTCCCCCTCCCGAATCACTCCTGTTACATCAAATTCGCTGGTTCCATGAGAAACCTGGCTGTATCCCACATAGCTGCCGTTTAACCACACATAGAAACAGGAATCCACTCCCTCAAAGTTTAAGTAAGCTCTGGGTGCCTCACACTCTCTCTTATAGACAAAATGATGGACGTATGCACCGCATGGATTCTCAGCCGGAACATAGGGAGGGTCCATGGGGAATGGATATTTGGTATTGGTATACTGGTGCTTGTCATAGCCATAATTTTGAAAACAACCGGGTACCGGAATCTCACCAAACTTAGACGTATCAAAGCCTTCCAGATAAAATTCTTCTTTAACGTCATAAATGCTGTCATAATAGCGAAACTTCCAGTTTCCGTTTAAGAGGCAGAAACGGTCGGAATTTTCTCTTTTATGAATCAGATCAAACTGTGCTGTGGAAGCCGGGATATAATAAGCTCTGTGTGGCATGGTGTTTTCATGAAGCAGATGCAGATTTTCATAATGTCTGGGTACGATCATAGTCGACTCCTCCTTCTTTTCTTATCTTTTATTATAAAAGGACAGAGTCAAAAATCCATATCTTTGATTAGACAAAACATGCACAAAATGATACCAATGATTTTATTTTTTCCTGTAAAGCGGTAGCTTTTGGCTTAAAACTGAGGTTTCCGAGACTTTTAGAATCACCAGCTTTTACCACTTAAATGTAGTCAAAACCATGCCTCATGCAGTCAAAATACAGTCAGGAAATGATATAATCTTCTATAATAGTAAGACGGGTCCGGAATACCGGATACCCGCCTTTAATCAAACTATTCTCTTACTCTTACGTAAACACGGCCAATGATATTTCCATCTGCGTCTTTTGCACTAATTAAAACCAATCCTTTACTCAGTGCTGTGACTTTTCCTTTGCTGGTAACATTTGCTATTGATGAATCCATAGGAGCCCATGTGATATTAGCTGTGTTAGTAAAATCATCCGCTGTCAATCTGGCTGTTTCTCCAATTTTTAAATCAATTGCAAGCCTGTAATCGTCTGCATTCTCTACAACTAATACATTTATGTAGTCCGTATAAGAGCCGTCCACACTCTTAACTGTTATAACTGTGTTACCAGGAGCCAGAGCTGTCACTATACCTTTTTCATTTACTGTAGCTACTGTTGGATCTGAAGAAGACCAGGACATTTGTGTATTTACATTTAAGTCATTATCTACACTTAATCGAAGTGCTTCAGATACCTCTAATACTACTTTTAATTTTGAGTCGGTTATAGGGGGTGTCTGAGACTCAGTAGGCTGTGCATAAGCTTCGTTTGAATTGCCTATTTCGGCACCTGCATTTATGGCACTTACAATATAATAATAAGTTGTTCCATTTTTTACATCAGTATCCGTATAAGAGATATCAGTTATATCCGTTGCAATAGCTGTATATGGTCCTCCTGCAGTTGTGGAGCGTTTAATAGTGTAGCTTGTTGCTTTTTCTACTACATCCCAGGTTAAATCTATTTTTGAATTGCCAGCTGTGGCGTTTAGATTTAAAGGTGTGACAGGAGTTGGCGTTTCTGGTGTTATTACTGTATTGTAAATTTGAATATCATCTAAATATCCGTGATATCCTTTACCAATAGTTGCGGGTACTCCACTTCTTTCAGGATTATATTTAGGTGTTGTTTGAGCCACAGGAGTTTGCATATCATCTAAATATAATTTAATTGAATTAACTTCCATTGTTCCATCCCATGTAAATAAAACATCATGCCACTGTCCGTCACACACATTTTCTGGTGTTTGAAGTTCAAAGTTCATTTGACGTTCTCCAGTTACATGTGCAATATAAAGACTACCAGTTTTTGGTAAAAACCCATAATTACCTATTGTTTGATTTAGTATATCAGAACCTATGCCAATAAAATAACCATAATTATAATTATCACCAGAGGTTCTTATAATATGCTCAATTTTATTAGAAGCTGGTGAAGTTTCTTTTTTGAACTTAAATCTAATAGATTTTGCTCCTGTATGTAAATAATAATTTCCCAAAGCTATATAATCATCATTTCCATTAAAAAACCTTGATCTACCTATACCATTATAGCCAGTATAAAATTTATCACAGTTTTCACCATATGAGGTTCCAATTTGCCTTTGCGTTCCTGTATCGATAACTGTTATATCACTTTCTCCGTCAAATTTATACTCATGTAAAGGTTTACTATCTTCAGCAAAAACAGTAATCTGCCCTAAAACCATTATACAAAGCATAAAACAAATACTCGTTGCCAATCTTAGCAATACTCTCTTACTCATACATGTACCTCCAAAATTTATCTTTTGTAATTATTGTAGTAAACATTCTAAATCAATAAATAAAGCGCAGAAAAGAAAGCCACCTGAATGTACAAATGACTTGTAAATTTTTATTATAATCGATTATAGTATTCTGGGATTTCAGCTTTTTCATTTATGATTTAGAATGCCTTCATCTTATCATCTTGTTTCAATCCGGACAATCGGTATCCTTACCAAACAAATTTAGCACTATTTCACTAACCCCGGATACTGTAGCGCCCCATCCTGATCCGGAGTGAGCTTCAAAAGCTCTGTTATCATCTTACCGTCAACGTCCACCGCATAGATCTTTCCGGAATTCTCAACAGCTGAGATTTACACATAGCCCCGTCTGGCCCCAGGTAATACCAAGCGCTATTATACTGGTTCCATGTATTAGTGACCATAATCCCCGCAGCATTAAACCAGTATTACTTGTCCTGATCCTTTACCCAGCCATCGCGAACCGGCAGACCGGTATCTCCATTATAGTAACGCCAGCCGCCAGCCTCTTCTTTCCAGGATAAACCTGGACATTGACTTTCTGTTTTTCTTCAAGTTTCAAGCTGTACCTTCTTTCTAATTTAAAAATTTTTTTATTCATTTCCGAATATGACATTTTTTTCACAAATCAGGTTGTATAATAACTATATTATTAAAAAATATAGGAGGTATTAAAATGAAAAAATTTTTAAAAGGGCTGGTAATTAGTACATTGATTTTTTGTATGACATGTATACCAGTCTTTGCATCTGAAAAAACATTAGAAGTAAAACCTGATTCTACAACAAAAAACAAAGAGGTGTCCTCCGCTGTGGGGGCTTCAACAATTACTGCACCAGACGGAAAAACTTACACATTACTAGGAACGGTAACACGTGGATATACGCTTAAAGCTTCACTTACTTCAACCGTTACTGCCAGTGATAATGTTCAATTAAAGTTTTATTGTCCCAATAACAACAGAAAAGATTTAATACAAGGAACAGTAACCGCAATTCCAGTTTTAGGTGGAACACAACAAACATATTCATTTATGAACTTTTACGATCCTTTATCAACTACTGATTTGTCAACACTTTCAGGGACAAGCCGATATAGAATTGAGATAGCAATATATGCGATAGGGACCTCCAATCAAGGTACTGTTTATTACCGCGTAGAGCAAAAATAAAAAATTATAAAAGGCATTTGTATTCCAAGGGTGAAGTTGCCTTTCTGGCTTTACCCTTGGGTTTCGCTAAAGTTTAATCAATGTAATACTTATTAATTCCACAAGTTTCAGTTTAAACGAATTCCATACAGGTCTTTATCTCTAACTTTCTGAAATTACAGACACTATATCCCTGTATTCTTTTAATTCAGTCAATCACTTTGCTAATTGTTCGTGGTCTTTTCCGCATTGATTGCAACTATTTTCTATGGCTTTTTCTTTACAGTGTTGAATTGTTTCATCAATGTCCATGTTATTCTCCTGCTCAGAAACAATGGATAATACCTTTTTTCTTGCAATCTCTGAATCCAATCTTACCCATTTTCTATCTTCCATTACGGCCAGGGCTTCCACCCAATCCAGACCGCCACGTTCCGCAAGTCTTTTGATCGTTTGACCATAGTTTGACATTTCCTGTTTTTCGTGTGTGGCAATAACTTCCCACGGCATGGTGAACTTTGTTCCAAGGATAGGAAACTCCATTTAAACACCATTAAATTCTAATTCGGCTAAACCGTTCTGTTAAATGCCACTTCCAGTCAGCCACCATGTTCTCATACTTCGCCCGCTCTATTGCCAGCTCTTTCAGTAAAATATACACACTGGCCTTTCTCGAAATCGTTTACTTTATCATACTAATTCAGAATACGGTTGTATATTGGTCCATCTGGCAACCGGCGCATACCTCTTCCAGATCTTCCTTGCGCTCAAACTCCCAGGGAAACCGGCACAGGTGATCACATACATGTTCCATCATAGGCGTAACTATCTTTTCCATTTCTCTCTGGTCTACCAAATTAAGCTCCTTTCTCTTTCTGGTAATAAAAAAACTACCAACTTAATACTGATAGTTAGTAGTTTTTTACATTTAATTCTATTTTTTATTCTATTTCATTTTAATATCTTTGACAAAATATGACGAGTTGGCCAGAATTCATATAAATGAATATTTTGTATGGAACCTTGGAAAGATTTAAAACTTTCTGCCAGAAACGGTAATGCAGAATATATAGTTTCTGGCTCATCTATCAACATAGTTGTATGGGGAGTCCAATTAAAGCTATTGCCAAATTTCTCTTTTAGGTTAAAAAGATTACTATTGGGATCCGGCGCAACAAATAACACTTTTGAACCACCAAATATTCCAATATGATTAAAAGTAATTTCAAATGGTTTGATTTCCCGTGAAACTCGCGTCACCAAATTAATCAGTTCATTTTCTTCTACTACAGAAAAAGTCCCTAATGTTATATGCTGGGGCAAATCTTTAGTATGTGTACCAATAAAGCCTTCTTCATATAGCCTATTCTGAAAGGCAGCAAGATGTTGTTCGGTTTTGTCATCATATCCAGCCATCACGCATAGAAATTTCTTTTCCATTTTTTCACCTCTCACAATATAATATCTTCATGAGTAGAATATCACCATGCTTACTAACTAGCAATATTAAGTTCTCAATGTACCATTTTACTTTCACAATCTCTTCACAGATCCATCAAACTCCTACCAGAGCAGAACGGTTTGTGCTACACTCATAAAATGTCCTGGACTCATCTTCCACATAAACATTCTTACCGCTACGCTACTCCTACTTTACTCCCATAAGGTAATACTGTTAAGCACCGTATTCAAAGTCCTTGGATTCCTTATAGCTTATCCAGGAATGTTTCCAGTTCACCTTTACCACAATCGCAACCTTATCCGTCAAATCATACCCTTCAAACGTGCATAAACAAAGGGTTTTGTCGCATTAGACAAAACATGCACAAAATGATATTCTTATTTGCATATATGGTAAATTTTTTTATTAAAAAACATCAGGAAATTGATTAACAATACCATTCGTCATCATATCAGCCATAACCAATGCCTGTTCTTCTATTTGATCATATCCTGTAATACTTTCCGAATACTTACCGGTAAGCATATTAACAGCTTCATCTTTCGTCATTTCCAGATGCTGATACAGCATTTTCTTCCAATCTTCCCGAGACCAATAGGGGTTGATACTTGCAAGGAAATCAGCTATTTCATCAGCATTTTCATACCATCTCTTTTCCGCATCTGCAGCGGCATTACTATCACCGGCCTTGGCTGCATTTACCAGCTCTGCAGCAATTACAAGATGATTTGTAAATAAATCTGCAAATGTAGAAGCTTTCCTATCTCCATAAAGAAGCTTCAGAATTTCTTCAAAGTCTTTCGGATTCCTAAGCAGTCGGTTTGTGACTAAATCTGTATCCGGCAAATCAAATACCAAACTTAAGATAGTCAGCCTGGTCCAGGTAATATGCTGCTCCCAAAGTTTACGTATATAATCGCTTAAGTCCGCTTGTGATTTACTTATTTCATTATAAGTATTGTATCCATCTGAAGAAAAATATCCTAATCCCGGATTCAGACAAATAACTTGCCCGACAAATAGATTTTCTGGGTCTAATCCAGGATTAGCAGTCATGATTTCATCTATAGTTGTATCAAACATCTGGGCAATTGAAAATAATGTGTCCCCTGGACATATTCTATAACAAATTGTTTTAAATGGGTATTGCGGCATTCATTCACGACCTAATAAAATATATCTTAAATTATTAGTATGATCAGACATATAAAAGGTAACCAATAATTTTAAAAATATCTGATTTATTTATCAAAAAACGTTCTGAAAATCATATGTTATTGGTATAACAATTAAGGAGATTCACAATGATTACTGAACAACAGTATGTAATACTTTCACTAGAGCTAAATATATTTTTTGGACGTATTATGAAAGAGCATTCCTTATTTTTGGAAGCTGGCTTTACTCCGGCCAATCCTGACTTTTCAAAAGCTGCAGATGAGTACAAACGCCACTTTGAGACTATTTTACAAAATGCCGTGATATTAGGAAATGGGATTATCAGCCCTCTTGTTGTCTCTTCTGGTGAAATCGTCACGGGTTATACCCTTGGCAGCGAACAAAAAACACAATACTTTACCGGTATAACCATTAACCAGGAGATCACGAAGCTGGAAGAGGCACTTTGCGGCGTAATTAATCCCATGATAACTCCAGCACTGGTACAGCAGGTGAGCCAGCTAAATGCCATAGTAATTCCACTGCTGGAAGGACTTATTGACTTTAAAACAACAATATTGAATAATGTATCGGCCTGCCGCATGTTCACCGCAAACTACCCACTGCTCATTGACCATATACTGCGCGAGGCAAATATGTATTATACTCATTTAATTGCACTGGAAAAGCGTCAGAACCCAGAGCACAATTTAACAGAAACAGAACTGTTTTGGGATCAGATCATGATGGAGCATGCCTTATTTATCCGGGGTCTGCTTGATCCAACCGAATGCGAGCTCATTAATACTGCCAATGATTTTGCCGGACAATATAATGATCTGATGCAGGCGGCAAGGACAGCTACAGATATGACAATTCACAGTGTAACAGATATAACCCTGCAGGAAACGATGAAGTACCGTGATTTCAAAGAGGCGGGGACAAAAGGAATCAATGAATGTAAGATATACAGCGTTATTCTGCCTTTGCTTGCAGATCATGTACTGCGCGAATCAAATCATTATATCCGGCTGCTTCAGCAGATGACTTAAATTCTTTTTTATGCATTCTTCTAATAAAATCAAAATAAATAACGTACTACAAAACTTTTTTCCAAATGGTTTTGCAGCACGTTCTTTATTTATAACCCAAAAAACATTCCTCTCAGTATGTGGTCAGCAGAATATTATATTTATCTTAAAAATCAATTGACAGATCTTTAAATTCTTTCATAAGTTTTTCATAATCTCTGTTTTCATGATCAAAATAAATAACGTTCATTCCCATGCTTTTAGGAATAATAAGATTTTTCTCCTGATTGTCAATGAATACACATTCATCAGCACTTACATTCAGACTTTGTATCGTTTTCAGAAAAATTTCATTATAATCTTTTCCCGAACCAATTTCTGCCGAAACAGTGACAGCATCAAATATTTTATTCCAGTCATAGTATTTGACAATGGTATCTATACGATCTTTTTTGTTATCAGTAACCATACCTATTTTATAATTTTCCTGTTTCAATTCATCCATAATTGCTGTCATTCGCATATCTATAGGAGTATTTATAAAGGATTCATATAATATATTTATATCAACCTCAGTATTTAATCCTTCACACAATTTCCCCCATATTTCTCCGTGACTTGTTTTCCCGTATAAAAGGTCCTCATTATATTTGTAATACTCATTTTTAAATTTATTAATATCTAAACCTGTTTTCATGCAAATATAATTACATATGGACATGGAACCTGTTGCATCCGTGGTTAGTACACCATCAAAATCAAACAATATTGCCTTAATCATATTAGCCTCCGTTTCCGTTATGTAAATAATCATTGTTTATCAGATTATGGTTTTAAATATCACTTATTATAGCACAGTATTAAATATGATATAACCCTTCTCGTGTTATCCGGAAGCCCGTCTTTATCTGCTTTGCAGCCTTAGTTGAAATAAATTTTATTTATTAATCTATTAATTGAAATTTTCATCATATCAGTTATAATTATAATCAAGCGTTGGCTTATATATAATATTTAATAAAAAAGGGGAATATTGACTATGAAAAAATCAAAACTTTTAACAACAGCACTTCTAATCTCTTCATTCACTTTAATAACTGCCTGCAGCAAATTTACAGATACAAAAGCAACAACGCCTCCCACAATGGAAAGTTCTACTATATCTTCAACAGAAGATACGGTTGCAGATACATCTGCAGATACAGAGGAGTTGCCAAATTTAGATAATCTTAAAGATAAACTGAGAAATTTTGCTTCCCAAATTGGAATTAGCGAAATAACAGATGCTTACTATGATAACATTAAAAAAATAGATTCTGATACTATTTTTTTGGATGTCGTATTAACAACTAATTTATATAAAGTAAAATGCAACTGTTCTTATAGAGGCTTTACTGATTCATGGACAATTCTTTCTGCAGAAAACAATGAAACTAATCACACTTACTATATTTTACCTGGAAATGAAGATTCTGTAGATCTTTACGATTACGCTACAGATAGTCTCATCTCAAAAAAGAAGGAAAATTCAGAAAAAAAGGATGTAGTAAAAGAATTTAATGAAAGCATGGAAAGTATCAACGAAGACTATGACGCCAAACTAAATAGCATTGCTGATAAATATAACCAAAAAAATTGATATTTTTTCCAGCTGTGTAGACAGATATAAAAGAGTGGATAAAATCATACCATACATGCCGAAAGGAGATTCTCTCCATGTACACAAATACAGGCTATATGAATTTAACGGAAGATGAACTGGAAAATACAAAAATCCCCTTAAGGGTCAACAGCTGCGGAGTCTACCGCCTGGTCTCTCTCCCAGTTATGTCAACCTTTCGTCCTCTCGGCCGTTCCGACTATCAGCTGCTCTATATCGCGGCAGGAAAAGCTTTTTTTACAATTGACGGAATTGCCACTGAAGTTTCAGAAGGCAGTATGGTTTTATATCTCCCCCATACTCCCCAGCAATATGCTTACTATATAAACGATAAACCGGAAGTTTACTGGCTCCACTTCACAGGCAGCGAGGCAGCGTCTCTTACCAGAGAAGCGGGGTTTACCGAAAAACAGGTTCTGTATACCGGAATATCTTCCAAATACCAGGAACTGTTCCTGTCCGTAATCCGGGAGGTACAGCTTACGCGCCCCTCCTATGAAGAACTGTCAGCCCTTTATTTAAAGCAGCTTTTTCTCCTTCTGAAACGAATCAGAGAAGAAGGCGGCTTTCAGAAAACAGAAATTCAGAAAGAAATGGAAAAAGCAGTCCGTTTTTTTCATGAGAATCTGGCGAAAAACATCCAGGTCGAGGCCTATGCGAGACAGCTTCACATGAGCACCTGCTGGTTTATCCGGAGCTTCAGGGAATATGCCGGAATGCCTCCCGGAAGATATTTAACCGATATACGGATCAGGAAAGCCAAGGAACTATTAGAAAGCACGGACTACAGCATCGGTGAAATAGGCGGAATCATAGGCTATGAAAATCCCCTCTATTTCAGCCGTATCTTTAAAAAAACAGCCGGAGTATCTCCTGCAGAATACAGGAAGGCGGCAAGGTGAGATCATCCCCTGCCGCCCTTCTTCTACCGTTCAATGACACTATAGGTCTGCCGGTATTCCTTGGCTGTCATTCCCATATATTTTTTGAAAATTCTTCTGAAATAATCCACGTCTTCATATCCGCACCGGTAAGCAATCTCACTGCCGGTTAAATTGGTCTCAATCAGCATTCTGCATGCCTTATTAAGCCGGGCTTCATGAATTCCTTCCGTCAAAGTCTTCCCATAAACCGCATGATACGTCCGCCCTAAATAATCCGGGCTGCATTCCAGCTGTTCCGCTAATATGGAAGCCGATAATGGTTCCTTTAAGTGGTTTCTGATATACTGCCCTGCCTGATTGGCCAGAAGCACCTTCTGCCCGTTTATCTCCATTGGAGAAAGTGAATCACTCAACTCGCACAATAGTTCTAAAAGGACCAGATTTAATATGGTTCTGTCTTCCCTGCATACGTTCTGTCTCTTGATAAACCGTCGAAACAGTTCTTCAAACTGCTGCGGCTTTCCAATCCGAATAAGCTGGGGAAGAGACATAATATCTGTCCCTGTTTCTTCTGCCTTCTCCTCCAAATGAAAATGGAGCCAGTAAAAATTTAAGTCTTTATCAAACTCCCTGGTCCCCCAGTGATGTCTTCCCGGAAAGAGGATCAGGGCTTCCCCCTCCTCCACTTCGTATTCCACATCCTCTTCCGCGATCCCAAGCACACCGGAATTGACATAGATGATTTCAAAAGAATCCATGACACGGTCTGCGTGCCGGCCCTTCCCCCCTGTAACCAGATATCCTGCATTTAATGCCCTCACTGGAAGAACTGCCTTTAGATGTAAGTAATGTTCCATGTGTCGCCCCCCTGTCGTCTTCAAGTCGGAATCATCCAGTTTTTCGCTTCTTTTTCCTCTTGCAACCTTTGACTCAAACTGGCAATATAGAGAAAGTATTTTTATTTCTTTAAAAAGGATAGCAGATCTACGAATAAAAGAAAAGGGGAACACGGCAGATTTGCCGTTTCGATAATATGGTTACTTATTTGATCAGAAAAAAATCCGCGTTTTACAGCCAGGAAACACCACCCATGACAGCCGCAGATTTTTCAAAAGGAAGAAATCTTTTTATTGCCGAGGGGTGCTGTGCCAATGGTATCGTTACGCTCACCACAGGTGCTTTCCTCTCCGGATACGCCAGTTCACTGGGAGCCGATGACTCCTTAAACGGCATCATTGGTTCCTTTCCCATTCTTCTGTGCAGCCTCCAGATGTTTTCTTCCATTCTCTTAGAAAGCCTCAGAAGAAAAAAAGGACTGATAGTCAGCTTTTCCTTCGTTCACAGGCTGCTGCTCTCTCTGATGTTCTTTCTGCCGCTGTTTATCACACAGCCGGTGATTCGCCTGGCAGCAGTGGTCATTCTTTATGGAATTGCTCATTTTTTCGGTGCATCCATCGGTACCGGAACCGGCAACTGGATTCTCCAGCTGGTTCCGCAAAATATCAGAGGAGATTATCTGGGAAGAAAGGATTCCTTCGCTTTTGCATTCTCCACAATTTTAAGCCTTATTATGGGGCGGATCATGGACTGGTTTCGAAACAGCGGCATGGAACAAACCGGCTTTTATGTAGTCGGTGCTACCGTTCTTCTCATTGCCTGTACAGATTTCTGGTGCCTGTCATCGATCAGGGAACCGGAAAGTACTCCGCAAAAGCAGAAATTAAAGGATGTTCTTCTTGCGCCAATCTCTGACTTAAAATACCGGAAGGTTATGTTCACTTATATATTCTGGAATCTGGCACTGCAGATCGCCGGTCCTTTTTTCAGCGTATACATGGTCACCGGGCTGAAGATGGATTATACTTATATCACATTCCTTGGACTGATTTCATCCACCGTCCGGATTCTGGCAGCCTGGCTTTGGGGAAAACTGGCAGATGCCACCTCCTGGCTTCTTGCAGGAAGGCTTTCCATGGGACTGCTTGGTTTTATCCATATCAGCTGGCTTTTTATGACTCCTGATACCTGCTACGCCCTGCAGCCGGTTTTACAGGCACTGTCCGGTGCTGCATGGGGCGGAATTGCAATATCCGTTTTTAACCTGCAATATCATTATGCACCTGAAGAAAAACGGGTTTTATATGTCAGTGCCAATTCATCCTATGCAGGACTTTGCGGCTTCTTCTCCACCCTTTTAGGCGCCAGTCTGCTGACCATACTCCCTTCCTTCCAGATCGGAGACCTTCCAGTCAGCGGAATGCAGATTCTCTTCCTGCTGTCCGGGTCCCTGATCTTAGGATGTGTTCTCTACATGGGAAAACTGAAAAAATACTGACCGGTTACCTGTCCTTTCTCCTGTCTTTGCAGGATTCCCGGATCACAAGCTCCGGATTTAATACCCGTTCCACCCGGCTCTCTTCGTCCGGGATTCCATGGATCTTTTCCAAAAGCAGTTCAGCCGCCATTGCCCCCAGCCGTTCCTGCGGGTGGGCAATGGTGGTCAGCTTCACCATGCCGTTTTCTGCAATAAAGGAATTGTCATATCCGGTAACAGAGATCTCATCTGGCACGGAGATCCCTTCTTTCTCTATGGTCTTAATGACCTCAAAGGCAATCTGGTCGTTGTAGCAAACAATCCCGTCAACAGGGACCTTTTCATCCAGCATGATCTTTAGAACCTCCGAAGGTTTGGCAGACCGGTCCTCTGTGTGATACCAGATCACCATATCCGGATCGTAGGAAAACCCGCTTTCCTGAAGAGCGTTTACGAAGCCTTTGTGCCTGTCTCTTCCCTGGCTGTCATCTGCCTTAAAAATCCCCAGTATATGCTCATGCCCAAGATCAAGGAGATACTTCGTCACCAGATATCCGCCCAGGCAGTCATCAAGCCTGATATGGGGCTTGTTCTTCATCTGGGTGTAATAACCCTGTATAAACACATAAGGTATTTTATAAAAATCCAGCTTGTCATAAAGTCCCCTGTGGCCGCAGAGAATCTCACTCTTGCTTGGTTCAATAATGAGTCCGTCCACGTCCTTTTCCAGTATTTCTTCTAAGCATCTGCTCTCTTTTAATCTGCTGTTCCCCGTATTTTTAATAATGATGCTGTAACCGTTTTCCGTCAGTACCTGGTCGATTCCCTGAATCAGCCGCGGGAAAATATAGTCGGACAAATAGGTGGTAATCACCGCTATATTGCCCGACCCTTTTTTCCTTCCCGCTTTTCTGGACACAAAGGTACCTCTGCCATGTTCCGCTTCAATGTAGCCTTCCTGTTCCAGTATGGACAGGGCTTTTCTCACCGTATGACGGCTGATATGGAAGACCTCCGAAAGCTGGTTCTCCGAAGGAAGGCGGTCTCCCGGCTTCTTCTCTCCGGAGATGATTTCTTTTTTCAGTTCTTCCATTAATACGTAATACTTTGTTTTTCCGCTGTCCGACACTGTAAGGACTCCTTGTTATTTTTTCTGCCCATAATAGGCATCCGGTCCGTGCTTTCTCATAAAATGTTTATCCTGCATGGACTGGGGTGCTGGTTTTACTGCTGGATTTAACAGCTCTGTCATTAAATTCATTTTGGCAATCTCTTCTAAAACAACTGCATTGTGAACTGCATTGGCCGCATCCGTTCCCCAGGTAAACGGACCATGGTTTTTGCACAATACCGCTGGAACATGCATGGGATCAAGTCCTTTAAAGGTCTCTATAATCACAGTTCCCGTATTTTTTTCATAACCTTCGTCAATCTCTTCCTGAGTTAAATTTCTTGCGCATGGAATCTCTCCATAGAAATAATCCGCATGGGTGGTGCCATAGCAGGGCAGAGCTCTGCCTGCCTGGGCCCAGGAGGTTGCCATCGGGGAATGGGTATGTACAATCCCGCCTATCTTATCAAATGCCCGGTACAGCTCCAGATGGGTGGCGGTATCAGAGGAGGGATTTAACTCCCCCTCCACCTGATTGCCGTCTAAATCCATGACTACCATATCCTCCGGTTTCAGCTTATCATAATCCACTCCGCTTGGTTTAATGACAAACAAACCCTTTTCCCGGTCAATGCCGCTGACATTTCCCCAGGTGTAGGTAATCAGCCCTCTCCGGGGCAGTTCCATATTTGCTTCATATACACTTAATTTCAGTTCTTCCAGCATCTTATCGCCTAAATCCTTTCCCTATGAGTATAAGCTGTCCACAGCTGCACGTTCAATTGCCAGTCCATTTTTATACCGTTCCATAAATGTCTGAAATCCTGATACATCTTCCGGATCCGGTTCCATGGTTTCACCCGCCATATCCTTAAATACACGTTCTGAAAGGTACTGATCCAAAGTCTCCCCTTCCCTCTTGCGAAGGAGATAGGATGCAAGGAGTGCTGCTCCCCAGGCTCCGCCTTCTCCAGCCGTTTCCATTACAGAAACAGGGACTCCCACAGCCGCCGCCATAATCCTCTGCCCCGTTTCTCTGGTCTTAAACAGACCTCCGTGTCCGAGAAGCACATCCAGCTTCACGCCCTCTTTAAACAGTATCTCCATTCCCATATTTAAGGCTCCTAAAGCGGTATAAAGGTGGACTCTCATGAAGTTGGCCAGATTAAATCTGCTGTTGGGAGTACGAACGAATAACGGCCTTCCCTCTTCAAAATGCGTGATGTGTTCTCCTGACAAATACCCGTAGGATAAAAGTCCCCCGCCATCTTTATCCCCCTCTAACGCTTTCCTGTAAAGAGCGGTAAAGAGTTCGTTCTTATCCGGCTTCATGCCCATGGTCCCGGCAAACTCCTCAAATAAGGATACCCATGCATTTAAGTCGGAAGTACAGTTATTGCAGTGGACCATGGCAACAGCATCCCCTGCCGGAGTGGTAACGAGATCAAGCTCTTCATAAACTCTGGAAAGTTCCTTTTCCAGAACCACCATGGCAAAAACACTGGTTCCTGCAGATACATTTCCAGTTCTCCTTGCAACAGAGTTGGTAGCTGTCATTCCTGTTCCTGCATCACCTTCCGGCGGGCAAAGAGGAATGCCGGGTTTTAAGTTCCCGCTTACATCAAGAAGTGCTGCTCCCTCTGCTGTCAGCACACCTGCTGCTTCACCTGCAGTCAGAACTTCAGGCATAATATCCCTCAGCTTCCATGGCAGGTTCCTGTCAGAGATAAGTTCATCAAACTGGCTGATCATGTGCTTATTAAAATCTTTTGTCTGGCTGTCCACAGGAAACATTCCGGCGCAGTCACCAATGCCTAAAACTCTCTTTCCGGTCAGCTTCCAGTGGACATACCCTTCCAGAGTAATCAGGTAATCAATTTCAGAGACATGGTCCTCACCATTTAAAATAGCCTGGTATAAATGGGCAATGCTCCATCTTTGAGGAATGTGGAAAGAAAAAAGCTCGGTCAGCTGGCTGGCCGCCTCTTCCGTCATGGTGTTTCTCCATGTCCGGAATGGAACCAGTAATTCCCCTTTTTTATCAAATGCCATATACCCGTGCATCATGGCAGAAAATCCAATGGCTCCAATGGAGGTAAGGGTTACCCCATATTTTTCTTTCACTTCTTTGGCCATCTTTTTATAGCTGTCCTGAACACCTTCCCATATATCTGTGATGCCATAGGTCCAGATTCCGTTTTCGTAGCGGTTTTCCCAGTCATGGCCGCCGGTAGCGATGGGATTATGATTCTCATCTACCAGGACTGCTTTGATTCTTGTGGATCCAAGTTCGATCCCCAGTGCGGTATTTCCTTCCCGGATTGCTGCTATTAATGTTTCGTTATCCATAGAAACCCCCTCAAACTTTCTATCAGCATCAGCGGTATGCCGCCGAATTCCATCTCAGTTCATTTTTAAAATCCCGGATATTTGTATTCTCATCAATATAAACAGCTTCAATTCCCATGGCTTCGGCCCAGTCACCCAGCTGCTCTGCAGTCAGATCGTAAGAAAATGCCGTATGATGGGCACCACCAGCTAAAATCCAGCATTCCGCACCAGTTATTAAATTGGGCTCCGGAGTCCAGAACGCAGTTGCAACCGGAAGCTTTGGCATGGGCTTTTCTACCTTTTTACAGTTGACGGTATTGATAATAAGGCGGAACCGGGTTCCTAAATCGATGAGGGAAGCAGCAACTCCTCTGCCCTCTTTTGCAGTAAATACAAGTCTTGCAGGATCTTCCCTGTCACCCATGGACAAGGGATTTACTTTGATGCCTGCTCTGCCCTCTGCAATGGATGGACATACTTCCAGCATATGGGCCTGAAGAATCCCTTCTTTCCCCGGAACCAGATTATAAGTATAATCCTCCATGAAAGAAGTTCCCTTCGCATCCTTTGTGCCCTCCGTCATCAGCTTCATTAAACGCACCATGGCTGCTGTTTTCCAGTCGCCTTCTCCGCCGAAGCCGTATCCCTTTTCCATCAGACGCTGGATTGCAAGGCCTGGAAGCTGTTTTAAGGACCCCAAATCTCCAAAATGGGTAACAATCGCCTGATAATCCTTTTCTCTTAAAAATGCCTCCAATCCAAGCTCAATCTGAGCCTGAACTGCCACATGTTTTTTAAACTCCTCAGGATCCCTTCCTTCCAGCAATATGTCATAGCGATCGTAATACTCTTCCACAAGTGCAGACACATCTCCCGCTTTTACATCCTGAACATATTCAGCGGCTTCATTAACCGGATATGCATCGATCTCCCAGCCGAATTTTACCTGAGCCTCTACCTTATCTCCTTCCGTTACTGCAACATTTCGCATATTGTCCGCAAAACGCACCACACGGATATGGCTGCTTTCCACAATTCCCACTGCAGTCCTCATCCAGGAAGCAATTCTTCTTTTTACAGAATCATCATCCCAGAAACCTGCAATCACCTTTCTTACCAGCCCCATTCTGGTCACCATATGTCCGAATTCCCGGTCTCCGTGAGCGGACTGGTTCTCGTTCATGAAATCCATATCAATGGTGTCATAAGGGATTTCCTGGTTAAACTGGGTATGTAAATGAAGCAGGGGTTTTCTGTATTCCTGCAGACCCAGGATCCATGACTTTGCCGGAGAAAATGTGTGCATCCAGGTGATGACACCTGCGCAGTTCTCATCGTCATTCGCCTGACGGAACAGAGACCGTATGGACGCATTGTCAATGAGCACAGGCTTTAAAACCACTTCATAGGGCAGGATACCGGAGGCATTAAGCCTCTCAGTTATAATTCCTGCATGTTCTGCTACATCCCTTAAGCAGGCTTCTCCATAAAGGTCCTGAGAGCCTGTTGCAAACCAGAATTGATACGCTTTTTGTTTCATATGTATAACCCCCTCCTGTTTGATTTATTTACCCAGACGAATTACATTCCAGGATGCCTTATGTAACATACTGGTTACCATGCCTCCGTCTAAAGAAGACTGGCTGGTCTGTTTTGGTGCTACCTTTTCATTAAAAGGTCCGTTTACTGCAAGCAGATCATCGCTTTCCAATACGATGTGCTCCAGAATACGGTATCCCTCAAAGCTTCTGACATCGGTAGTCATTTCTGCATCGTCCTTAATAGAACGGTTCACTGCGAAGATAGTCACTTCATCCTTCTCCCCGTTATAAACAGACACCGCTTCCACTGCTGTCACATCTTCATGTCTGGAAGTGTCAAATTTCGGTGTGCTGATAACAGGAAGAAGCGCGGTACCCCTGCCGAAAGCAGATGCGTGCATAAATGGATAGAAAATTGTCTGCTTCCAGACTGCTCCGCCGTCTGCCTCTGTCATAATAGGTGCAATCACGTTAACCAGCTGTGCAAGACATGCCATCTTCACCCGGTCTGCATGCTTTAACAGGGTGATCAGCATCAGTCCCACTAAAAGCGCATCTTCAAAATTATAGATGTCCTCTAACATAGGCGGTGCTACCTGCCATGGATGGTTTTCCGTTATATCATTATCAGCAGCATTGGAATGGTACCATACATTCCACTCATCAAAGCTGATTTTAATATCCTTTTTGCCCCTCTTTTTCGCCTTTACATAATCGCAGGTGGCAATTACCGTGCGGATAAACTGATCCATGTCGTCAGAGCAGGCCAGGAAGTCCTCGCTGTCTCCCTTTTCATTGCCATAATACTGGTGCATGGAAACATAATCCACGTGATCGTAGGTATGCTGGAGGGTAACAGCTTCCCAATCCGGGAAGGTAGGCATAGTGAGTGAAGAGCTTCCGCAGGAAACCAGCTCAATGGAAGGATCGATAATCTTCATGGCTCTTGCTGTCTCTTCCGCAAGACGGCCATATTCCTCCATGGTCTTATGTCCCAGCTGCCATGGTCCATCCATTTCATTGCCAAGACACCAGGTTTTGATATTATGAGGTTCCTTATATCCATGGCTGATTCTCAAATCGCTGTATTTGGTATTGCCAGGGTGATTGCAGTATTCCAGAATGTTGCATGCATCGGCAATCCCTCTTGTCCCTAAGTTAACCGCCATCATAACATCAGATCCTGCACTTCTTGCCCATTTGGTAAATTCATTTAATCCAACTTTATTCTCTTCAATGCTCTTCCATGCAAGCTCCAGCCTTCTCGGACGCTCACTCACCGGACCCACACTGTCTTCCCAGTTAAAGCTGGAAACAAAGTTTCCTCCTGGATACCGGATAATGGGAACATTTAAATCTCTGATCATTTCCTTTACGTCACTGCGGAAACCATATTCATCTGCCGTGGGATGCTCCGGACAATAAATACCGTCATAAACTGCTCTGCCAAGATGTTCAATAAAAGAACCGTAAATCCTTTCATCAATCTCCGAGATACGGAATTCTTTGTCAATCACCATTTTTACTTTGTTACATGCCATTAGTCGAGTCCAACCTTTCTAAACGATAATTAGTTTTATTCTCCGAATACCTTGCGGTAGTCATCCTGAAATTTCTTAATTCCCTGATCCGTTAAGGGATGTCTGGTCATCTGTTCTAACACCGGATAAGGTACTGTAGCGATGTCCGCGCCGGCTTTGGCACAGTCAATCACATGGATTGGGTTGCGGATGCTGGCCGCTATGATCTCTGTCTCAATCTCATGAATTGAAAATATTTCAGTGATCTCTTCTATCAGATCAATTCCAGGCATTGAAATATCATCAAGTCTTCCTAAGAAAGGAGATACATAGGTGGCTCCTGCCCTAGCTGCCAGAAGAGCCTGGGCTGCGGAAAATACCAGAGTCACATTGGTCTTTATCCCTTCCCCTGTCAGCACTTTAACTGCCTTTAATCCTTCTGCAGTCATGGGGATCTTAACAACCATATTGGGATGGATGGCTGCAATCTGCCGCCCCTCTTCTATCATCCCTGCTGTATCTGCAGTAGTCGCTTTCACTTCACCGCTGATGGGACCATCCACGATGGATGCAATCTCTTCTATCACCTGTTTAAAATCCCTTCCTTCTTTGGCAATCAAAGACGGATTGGTGGTAACACCGCAGATAATTCCCATCTCATTGGCTTTTCTGATTTCTTCAATGTTCGCCGTGTCTACAAAAAACCTCATTGATTTCTACCTCCTGATTTTTCCATGAGAGTGAACCAGTCATCCTCTTACTTACAATTTATAACTTGTACGCACCATTGCACAAGTTGTTTTTATTTATTTTACCATATCAGCCCTGTTTTTTCCAAATAATTCATTAACACATAAAATGGTATATAGCACAAGAGATCCGGGCATTCCTATTTAAATCTATGTTTTTTCCACAATTGCATGAATAAAGCAAGATAAAATGCACAATTTTATTTTTTAATTTTGTTAATGTTTGTTAACACTTTTAAAGAAAAATGGGGTATATTATTACATGTAACCCCCCCCAATACATTATATAGTTTTTGCTACACCCCATAAGAAACGAAATACCTTCTCCGAAAAAAGACCAGCTTCCCCAGCTGGTCTTTTTCATTTTCCTATTTAGTTTTTCTTCTTTTTATTTCTGCGTTCATTTAAAATGCGTTCGAAGTCATCTGCATCGCCTTCTTCCATAAGACGGCGTCTTCGTTCTTCTTTTCGAAGTGCAATTTCTTTGGACTCTTTTCTTTTCTTCTTCACTGCAAATGCTGTCCCTGCTGCTACAGCAAAAGCTGCGGCGGCAATGAAAAGAGTTCCAAAAACTCCAATCCCCTTTTGTGAATTGTTATTTGTGTCCGCCTTTGTCTCTTCCTCATGTTTACCAGAAGACTCTTTCGAAGGCTGTTCACTCTGGGACTCCTCTTCGGCCTTTGCAAATAAGTACGCCTGTCCAACTGCCCTGTCATTATAAGTATAGCGGATGAGAGCCACAGCACCTTTGGGACTGCCCGCCGGCAAGTCCGTTACCAGTTCCCTGTCAATCTCAGAAAACTCTGCCCCCTTGGGAACGGTGACTGCCGCGTCTGGCTCCAGTTCAAGATCCGAAGGCTGATAACTTTTCGTTCCAATGGTAACAGGGGTATCCCCGGCGGTATATTCCGTTTCATTGCCTGTTACAGGCAGATTTTCAAACTGGGTAAATCCAAATTCAAGGAGGTTCTTTCCATCAATAAAATACTGCCTTGGACTCCCCTTTAAGATAACGGAAATCAGCCTTCTCCCATCTTTTTCCGCATAAGTCACAAGGGTATTGCCGGCTTTAATCAGATAGCCGGTTTTTCCTGCGACAGCCGCAGGATAGTAAAATTCACTGGATTCATCCGTGGTCTTTACCAGCCTGTGTTCATTATATATAGTCAGCCCTTCCGGATTATTGGCAGTGGGAGGAATCTTATGGCTGACGGCAGAACTGATCTCCACCAGTTTTTTATTATTATAAGCAGCACGGGCGATGAGTGCCATATCATATGCAGTCACATGCTGGGTGTCTCCATTTAATCCGGATGGATTTTCAAAATGGCTTTCTGTGCATCCAAGCTCCGTCAGTTTGTCATTCATCATTTTGACAAATCCTTCTCTGCTTCCTCCCACATGCTCCGCCAGAGCATTGGCAGCCTGGTTGCAGGAATGCAGAATTAGAGAATAGAGGCAATCCTCTACAGACAGCGTATCCCCATTGGTAACATTCAGTTTATTTCCGCTTCCTTCTTCCACATTGTAGACAGAATCCTTTGAAAATGTCACCATATCGGTCAGATCACTGTTTTCCAGGACTATTAAAGCAGTCAGTATCTTCGTAATACTTGCCGGCGGATAAGCGGCGTGTATATTTTGTCCAAAGATAACGGTGCCTGTATCTGCATCAATCACAATTCCCGCTTCTGCCTGAATACCCGTGTCAGACGGCCAATCCGGTTTTGCATAAACGTTCATAAGAAACAGCTGGCAAATCAGTACGCAGCTTAACAGTACTTTTATCCGACGTTTCACGTATCATCCTCCTGACATGAAATATGCCCTAAAGCCGCACCAGAATAAGTATACGGTTTTAGGGCACTATTTTACTTCGCGTAATCTGTAACTCTGGACTCCCGGATCACGTTAACCTTAATCTGTCCCGGATACTCTAAGGAATCCTCAATCTTCTTAGAAATATCACGGGCCAAAAGTACCATATCATCATCGTTAATCTGATCAGGAACTACCATAATCCGAACTTCGCGTCCTGCCTGAATGGCAAAGGACTTGTCCACTCCCTTAAAGGAGTTGGTGATATCTTCTAACTGTTTTAATCTGTTTGTATATGTTTCCAGAGTCTCCCTTCTGGCACCAGGTCTTGCCGCAGAAATGGTATCTGCAGCCTGAACGATGCAGGCAATCAGACTCTGTGGTTCTACATCTCCATGATGTGATTCCACGGTGTTCAATACGATTGCGGATTCTTTGTATTTCTTACATAACTCCAGACCCAGCTGAATATGAGAACCTTCCATCTCATGATCCACAGCTTTTCCAATATCATGTAATAAACCGGCACGTTTTGCCATACGGATATCAAGACCGATCTCTCCGGCTAACAGCCCGGATAACTGAGCGACCTCGATGGAATGCTTTAATGCATTCTGTCCATAGCTTGTTCTGTATTTCAGCTTGCCAAGCAAACGTATGAGTTCCGGATGAAGCCCGTGAATGCCCACTTCAAGTGCGGCGGCTTCTCCTTCCTCACGCATATTGGTCTCAACTTCTTTTTGCGCCTTCTCCACCATCTCCTCGATTCTGGCTGGGTGAATACGTCCATCCACAATGAGGCGTTCCAACGCGATTCTCGCTACTTCTCTACGAACCGGATCAAATCCGGATAAAACAACTGCCTCCGGGGTATCATCAATAATTAATTCCACACCCGTCAGGGTTTCTAACGTACGGATATTACGGCCTTCTCTACCGATAATACGGCCTTTCATCTCGTCATTGGGAAGCTGAACAACTGAAACGGTTGTCTCTGCCACATGGTCAGCCGCACATCTTTGAATGGCAGTAACCACATATTCTTTTGCTTTCTTATCAGCTTCTTCTTTTGCTTTGTTTTCCAGTTCCTTAATTAATTTCGCAGTGTCATGTTTAACATCATCTTCAACAGATTTTAAAAGATATTCTTTTGCCTGTTCGGAGGTAAGTCCGGAAATTTTTTCCAGTTCCTGAATGCCTTTTTCATAAAGAGATTCCACTTCGGAATTTCTCTTATTCAGGGCTTCCTCTCGAGCAGCAAGACCTGCTTCTCGTTTTTCCATAGTCTCAGACTTCTTGTCCAAGTTTTCTTCCTTGCTTAATACTCGTCTTTCATAACGTTGAAGCTCAGCTCTTCTCTCCCTGGTTTCCTTTTCCAGTTCGTTCTTAGTCTTTAAAGACTCTTCTTTCGCCTCAAGGAGAGCTTCACGCTTCTTTGTCTCAGCGGTCTTTAATGCTTCATCTATTATTTCCCGGGATTTTTCTTCTGCAGAGCCAATCTTGCTTTCGTAAGTGTTCTTACGATATGCGGTCGCAGCAGACCAGGCAATAAAAGCAACTACTACTGATGCAATGATCAAAATCAATGCAGCCGTGAATACTGATACTGACACAGGAGCACCTCCTTATTTTATTTTCATTGTACAACAATACAACACTACAATTTTAAACTGTTTTATACATTATGTCAAGTATTTCGCCTCTGTTTCCGGTATACTTATACACATTTTCACTATTGTCAGTCATCGACAAAAATTTCACCTAAAACCCGGCTTACCGCTTCATAAGAGAAACCCTTTCTGCCAAGAGATGCCATCACTTTGCTCTTCTCTCTGACGTCCATCTGTTCCGGAAATAAACGCTTTTTCCTGATATATTCTCTGACTATGGCAGCCTCATCCACGGGCTGCTCCTTTAAAGTATCTCCAATAATTTCCTTGTCCAGACCTTTTCTCTGAAGTTCATACTTTATCTGTCTTTCACTCTTTCTTCTGGAATTATATTCCACATATCTTCTTGCGTACTCCTGGTCATTGATAAAACGATGCTCCGTCAGGAAATCCATGGCATAATCAATGGCCTCCTGCGGATAATATCCTTCCTTTAGCTTTCTCCTCAGTTCCTGCTCCGTCTTATCGGATGATTTTAAAAGGAACAGAACCCGTTCCCTGGCTCTCTTACACAGTATTTCCTTAACAATCTCCTGATAAACATCTCCGGAGATCTCGTTTCCTTCCTCTATGGAATATCGCTTTAATTCCCCTCTATAAAGAACAAGAGTAAAGTCATCATCAAGAATGACTTTACTCCTGCATTTATCGACGGGCACAATCTCTGTTACTGTCATATATGCCCCTTATCCTATTGATCATTCTGTCTCTGTCCTGTCCCTTTACTTCCCTGTCAGAAGAGGGGACGGACTTCGCAGTTTTATTCTTTCACTGCTCCGGTCTTATCTTCCTCAGGCTTAATCCGCTTGCTTTCCTTTTCCGGGGTACGATCGCCTGCAATCGCTTTTTCCTCTGCAAGACCATACTTGACCCGGACCTTGTTCTCGATCTCCAGACAAACGGCTGGATTGTCCTGAAGATAAATCTTGGAATTTTCTCTTCCCTGGCCGATCTTTACATTATTATAAGCGAACCATGCACCGCTTTTTTCAACAATATTCTCTTTTACAGCTAAATCCAGAATATCTCCTTCTTTGGAAATTCCTTTTCCGAACATGATATCAAATTCAGCCTCTTTAAATGGCGGAGCAATCTTGTTCTTCACCACCTTCACACGGGCTCTGTTACCTACCATGTCGCCGCCCTGCTTTAAAGTCTCAATCTTACGGATATCCATACGGACGGAGGCGTAGAATTTAAGAGCGCGGCCGCCTGTGGTCGTCTCAGGACTGCCAAACATAACTCCTACCTTCTCACGAAGCTGGTTAATAAATAAAACAATGCAGTTGGACTTACTGATAACAGCAGTGAGTTTTCTGAGAGCCTGGGACATCAGTCTTGCCTGGAGACCTACGTGGGAATCTCCCATGTCTCCCTCAATCTCAGCTTTGGGCACCAGGGCCGCTACAGAGTCAACAATGATTATATCCACGGCTCCGGACCGGACCATGGTTTCCGTAATCTCAAGAGCCTGTTCTCCGTTATCCGGCTGGGAAATATATAAATTGTCTATATCGACACCTATATTCTTTGCATAAACGGGGTCAAGCGCGTGCTCCGCATCGATAAAGCCTGCGATGCCTCCCCGTTTCTGAACCTCTGCCACCATATGAAGAGCAACTGTGGTCTTACCACTGGATTCCGGTCCATAAATCTCCACGACTCTTCCCTTCGGAATTCCGCCAAGACCAAGTGCTATATCCAGACTTAACGCTCCGGTAGGTATGGTTTCCACATTCATATTCGTTCCTGAATCTCCCAGCTTCATGACAGATCCTTTTCCATATGCTTTCTCTATCTGGGTAAGTGCGGCATCCAGTGCTTTCAGCTTATCATCTTTATTCATCTTATCCTCCAACACGAACAAACGTTCTTTTTCTATTTATAATGATAGTATACTTCCAGGCAAATGTCAACCTGTATTTTCATCCTTCTTCAATCATACGCATCACACTCCTGTCTCTGCGGTCAACTCATTATGGTTACTTTGGAAATTAGGGCGAAACGCCTGAATGGGAAATAAAAAAAGGCAGACTGCCTTACGACTTCTGTTTTACTATAGCACAGAGATTTGGGCTTAGCAAGTTTTTTCTTTCCCAAAACCGGATACGGACCGCCTTTTATTGGAAGGCAGCCCGTATCCGGTTCTTACAGCAGAAGCTTTTCCACATCAAGCATTCCCCAGCCCTGCTGATTCATGGGAAGTCCGATATCCACAGCCCGTTCTCTTAACATGAGCTTTACATCCCGGTTGCTCATATAGGGATATTTCTGCAGCAGAAGTGCAATGGCCCCTGAGACCAGGGGGGTGGACATGGAGGTTCCGCTTTTGGTCTGATACTGCCCCGGTTCATTGGAACAGCTTATAATTCCGGCTCCCGGCGCAATGATCTCCGGTTTACAGATGCAGGCACCAGTGGGACCTCTGCCGGAATAGTCAATCATCCGGTTTCCCATCACATTTACCTCTTTGTAGTCATCGGAGCACCCTACGGTAATCACCTTCCGGCTGATCCCCGGCGTTGTGATAGTATTCGTCCCGGGTCCCATGTTTCCTGCTGCCACACACACCACCAGCCCGTCATCCCAGGCTGCATTCACACCTCTCACCAGAACTGAATTTTCTGTCATTCCTTTTTTTGAAAAGGAACCGACAGATATATTTACAATACGGATTCCGTACCTCTCCCTGTTGTCACGGATCCACTTCAGCCCGGAAAGCACATCTGAAGCGTAACCATTTCCTTTTTTGTCCAATACTTTCAGCATAATAATATGGCTCTCCGGGGCAACCCCCATATAAAGACCATCGGAGGCTCTGCCCTCTCCTGCTATAATCCCGGATATATGAGTTCCATGGCCGTTATCATCGTAGGGCTCCCGCCTGCGGTGAACAATATCCACAAAAGCTGCCAATCTATGTTCAAGATCCTCATGAAGGTAAATTCCCGTATCAAGAACTGCAATACCAATGCCACGTCCGGTTAGTCCCATGCGGATGGCACTGTCACAGTGTATCACTTCTCTTACCTGATTCACAGTCCGCTACCTGATTCCTTTTTTTATTAAGATATTCCGGTTCGCTTCCCATGGTTTCATTTCCGGACTAAAATCCAGGCAGGAATTTACCATTTGTTTTTTATTTCTTAAATCTGCTCCAGCCATATTAAGAAAATCTTCATAATCTATTCAAACAATATACAAACTTTTCCAGAAGCGGTGTGATATACTTAACACATAAGAAATGCACAACGTAACAATTATCCTTTCACCCTTTTTGAAAATCCGAAAATCCTAAGAAAAATACCCTGTGTCTGTGACACAGGGATTTTTCTGTATTACGGATAAAATCCCGCTCTCAGAAATCTGAAAACGGGATCTAAACCACTTTTATTTTATAATATTATTGGTATTTTACATTCTTAAGCACATCAAAACAGTCAAACGTTGCAAAATAATCCCTTGGAGTCTCCGCCCTTCGGATCAGCTCCACAGATCCATCCTCTTTCAAAAGCAGCTCTGCAGATTTTAATTTTCCATTGTAATTATATCCCATGGCATATCCATGAGCGCCTGTATCATGGATAAAAAGCAGGTCTCCCCTGGAAATCTCCGGCAGCATGCGGTCAATGGCAAACTTGTCATTGTTCTCACAAAGAGATCCCACCACATCATACTTATGGCTGCAGGGGGCATCCTCTTTTCCCATAACCGTTATGTGATGGTAAGCACCGTACATGGCAGGTCTCATTAGATTTACCGCACAGGCATCTACTCCCACATATTCCTTATGGGTATGTTTTTCATGAATTGCCCTGGTTACCAGTCCGCCGTAAGGTCCTAACATAAAGCGTCCAAGCTCGGTATAAATTGCTACGTCTCCCATACCTTCCGGAATCAGTACTTCTTCATATACCTTTCTTACACCCTCGCCTATGGCCAGAATGTCATTGGGTTCCTGACCGGGATGATAAGGGATTCCGATCCCGCCGGAAAGATTGATAAACGTGACCTCTGCTCCTGTTTCCTTTTTTAACTTTACTGCTAGTTCAAAAAGTACTTTTGCAAGGAGAGGATAATACTCCGTAGTCACCGTGTTGCTTGCAAGGAATGCGTGAATTCCGAATTTCTTTGCTCCCTTGCTTTTTAAAATACGGAACGCATCAAAGATCTGTTCTGTTGTCATACCATACTTGGCATCTCCGGGATTGTCCATAATGTCATTGCTGATCTTAAAAATTCCGCCCGGATTGTAACGGCAGCTGATGGTTTCCGGAATATGTCCAATGGCTTTTTCAAGAAAATCAATATGGGTGATATCATCCAGATTGATGATGCCTCCGATCCTGTCTGCAAACTGAAATTCCTCTGCAGGCGTGTCATTGGATGAAAACATGATGTCGGAACCGGAAAATCCAATGGCATCAGACATCATAAGCTCCGTCATAGAGGAACAGTCAGCTCCGCATCCAAACTCTTTTAATATATTTAAAATAAACGGGTTGGGAGTTGCTTTAACCGCAAAATATTCCCGGTATCCCTTATTCCAGGCAAACGCATCTTTTAATTTCTGCGCATTCTCCCTGATGCCCTTTTCATCGTATAAATGAAAGGGAGTTGGATATTCTTTCACAATTTCTTCTAATTGTTCTCTGGTTACAAATGGTCTTTTCTCCATCTTTTTCCTCTCCTCTCATAACGTTACCATATGCAGAAAAGAGCCATCTCCGGCACATCTGCTGGTAAGCTACATTGTACCGGGGATAGACTCTTTTGTCTACACTTTTTTGTATAAATATTCAGAAATACTGTAAAAAACCATTAATCTACAGTTACAACACGCATGATATTGGTATGTGCTGCAGGCTCATGCCTTCTTGCAGGGCTCACAACACCGGCGGTTACAACCACAATGTCATCTTCCTTAATAATCTCTTTTGACTTTAACAGCTCCAGTGAGGAATAGATTAAAACGTCAGTAGACTCGGCACGTCTTGCCTGAACAGGTACGACTCCCCAGTACAGCTGCATCTGGCGGAGAGCTGATGCGCTTGGAGATAAACCGATAATTAAGTTTTCAGGTCTCCACTTGGATAAAAGTCTTGTGGTAAAACCGGTAATACTTGGGGCAACTATCACCTTTGCGCCTAAATCATGAGCGGTGGATACAGAAGAGTAGCACACTGCATTGGATACATTCTGCTTATTTACTGCTGATACCTTGCGCTCTCTGTATTCGGTATAATCCAGGTGTTTCTCTGTCTCCTCAACGATGGAGGCCATCATGGAAAGTGCCTCTACCGGATATTTTCCCATAGCGGTTTCGCCGGAAAGCATAACTGCATCGGTTCCGTCATAAACGGCATTGGCTACGTCAGTTACTTCTGCTCTGGTCGGACGCGGATTGCGGATCATGGAATCCAGCATCTGGGTTGCAGTAATAACCGGTTTGCAGGCTTCATTACATTTTTCAATAATGCTCTTCTGAATAAACGGAACTTCCTGTGCAGGAATTTCAACTCCCATGTCACCGCGGGCAACCATGATTCCGTCGCTGACTTCAATGATTTCATCCAGATTTTCAATGCCTTCCGCATTCTCAATCTTTGCAATAACTGCAATATCAGAACCATGCTCTGCCAGAATATCCTTGATTTCACGCACAGCATCTGCAGTACGTACAAAGGAAGCAGCAATAAAATCAAAGCCCTGTTCGATACCAAAACGGATATCTGCTTTGTCCTTATCGGTAAGAGCCGGAAGCTTTATCTTAACATTGGGAACGTTCACTCCCTTTCTCTCACCCAGTTCGCCGCCGTTTACAATTCTGCAGACGATTTCGCAGCCCTTAACCTCTAAAACCTCAAGTTCAATCAGACCATCATCAATCAGAATACGGTTTCCGTTAGTTACATCATCATTCAGTCCGCCGTAGTTGATATGACCCCTGGTCTCATCTCCAACAATCTCTTCTGTTGTGAGAACATAGGTATCGCCTTCTTTTAAGGTTACCTTTTTACCATCTTTTAAAAGCCCGGTACGAATCTCCGGTCCTTTTGTATCGAGAAGAGCTGCGATCGGAAGACCTAATTCCTCACGTATACTCTTTAACATATCAAGACGTGCTTTCTGTTCCTCATAATCACCATGTGAGAAGTTAAATCTGGCAATATCCATTCCGTGCTCAGCAAGTGCTTTCATCAGTGCGCGGTCATTTGTGTTTGGTCCCATCGTGCAAATAATTTTGGTTCTCTTCATTATTATCCTCCGTAGCTAGTTGGTCGTATCACCGGTTGTGGGGTTGTCCGATGTTACATGTTTATGTGTATACAAATGCTCGGAACAGTACTCAAGACTGCCTTCACATTTTGAACAATACCGGAATTCCAGGTTCGGAGAATCTTTTTCGGTCCGTCCGCAGACGGCGCACTTATGATGGGTTCCTCCCTGGGGCATTATTTTCATCTGACGGTGAAAATTCTGCTTTCTTTTTATTTCCTTCGGATTAAACCGATTTAAATCCCGGGTCAGAAGGAAAAACACGAAAAAGTTAATCAGCGACATAACTATCGTAATTCTGATTCCCATATCTCCCATAATAAACTCATAGAGGAAATAGATTCCATTAAACATTGCCATCCATTTGGCCTTAATGGGAATCACAAAAAACAGAAGAAATTCCAGGTCGGGGAATGTCGCAGCAAAAGCAAAAAACAGAGAATAATTTAAAAATTCCGTGGTCAGATAAATTCTCTGTCTGAAAATGATGTAAACAACCAAAGAGGCTGCCACATGACCAATTACTCCCATAAAGAAGTAAACATTAAACCGGAAAGCCCCCCAGATTCTCTCTAAATTAACTCCCAGCATATAATAAAGATACATGCCGATCAGACTTCCGAAAAGACTTCCTCCGCCCGGCGGATAAATGATAAAGGTAACAACTCTCCAAACCTGACCTCTTAGAATCTTTTGTGCATCGAGAGCTAAATACTGCCAATAAAAATCCGGCACAAAAAGCTGTAAAAACAGTCCGGTTCCATACATGCCGATGATATAGTACATGAGATTCGGAATGGCATATTTTCTGAATCTGCGTTCCAGATTATAAAAAAATTTCATGCGTTCAACCTTCCTGAGCTAAAACAAATCCTTTTTGGAAAAAATCCAGGCAACACTCAATGTAAGAATCAATGTAAGACCTAAAACAATCCAGAAACCGTATGGGCTGTCTGCAAACGGCACACCGGCAGGATTCACATTCATGCCATAAAAGCTTGCAACCATAGTCGGTATGGACATTACAATGGTAATAGTTGCCAGAAATTTCATGACAATATTCAAGTTGTTGGAGATAACGGAAGCAAATGCATCCATGGTTCCGCTTAGTATTCCGCTGTAGATATTGGCCATCTCGATCGCCTGTTTATTCTCAACAATAACATCCTCAAGAAGTTCCGTATCCTCCGGATATTTCTTGATCTTTTCATTCCTCATGAGCTTTTCTAACACCACTTCATTGGAACGCAGGGATGTGGTAAAATACACCAGACTCTTTTCCAGTTCCAAAAGCTCGATCAGCTCCCGGTTCTTGGTGGACTTATGAAGTTTTTCTTCTACAACAGCGCTTTTTTTATCAATTACTCTTAAATACTGTAAGTATAACGTTGCGTTCTTATAAAGAATCTGGAGAATAAAACGGGTCTTCATATAAGTATGAAAATCCCTGACTCTTCCATCCATAAAGGCGTTTAACACCGTGGTTTCTTCCAGGCACACCGTTATGATCGCTTCATCAGTGGTAATGATTCCCATAGGTATTGTCACATACCAGTCTTTTCCGCCCCTTTCCTCAATGGTAGGAACGTCAACAAGAATCAATGTGTAATTATTCTCTGTCTCAATACGGGAACGCTCTTCCTCATCAAGAGGAGCCCTTAAATCATCCGGATCGATACGGTAGGTATCAGCAATTTCCAGTATCTCCGTAGCTGTGGGATTGGTAAGTGCTATCCAGCACCCCGGAGAAAGCTCATCCTTTTGATGAATCAGGCCGTCTTCTGTTTTATAAATCTGAATCATGGCTTTTCTCCCTTCTACGGAAGTATTTTCTGCATACTTTGGCGGACTTTGACTTATACATTATAGTTTCCCAAATCATTTTTGTCAAACGAAAAGCCACCTCAATTTGTGAACTTACACAAATTTTACTAAGTTTAACATATTTTTAGCATGCCCAGACAATTGTTTTATTTCTTATTTTATGTTAAACTGATGTCCGGTGAGTCAGCAACTTACTTTTACGTAAAAGGAGGCAGGGGTTAACCCCGCACATATGAATACATACAATACTTTAGGAATTGATATCGGTTCCACTACCGTAAAGATTGCTATTTTAGACAAAAATGAGCAGCTATTGTTCGCTGATTACGAGCGGCATTTTGCAAACATACAGGAAACACTTGCAGGCCTTTTAAAGAAGGCCTACGATCAGTTAGGGCCCATGGATCTTCTCCCGGCCATAACCGGATCAGGCGGACTTACACTGTCCAGACATTTAAAAACCCCGTTCGTACAGGAAGTGGTGGCAGTAGCCGCTTCCCTTAAGGATTATGCCCCGCAGACAGACGTAGCAATCGAGCTGGGCGGAGAAGATGCTAAAATTATTTATTTTACCGGCGGCATCGACCAGAGAATGAACGGAATCTGTGCCGGAGGCACCGGTTCCTTTATCGATCAGATGGCTGCTCTTTTACAGACTGATGCCAAAGGTCTTGATGAATATGCTGCGAACTACAAAGCAATTTATCCTATCGCTGCGCGATGCGGCGTATTTGCCAAAACGGATATTCAGCCTCTTATTAATGAAGGAGCTACCAGAGAGGATCTGGCAGCATCCATTTTTCAGGCAGTTGTAAACCAGACCATAAGCGGCCTGGCATGCGGGAAACCCATCAGAGGCAACGTGGCATTCCTGGGAGGACCTCTTCACTTTCTTCCTGAACTGCGTAAAGCCTTTATCCGCACTTTAAATCTGACTGGAGACGCAATTATTGCTCCGGACCATTCCCATCTCTTTGCTGCCATCGGCGCTGCCATGAGCACAGAGGGAAAGACTGATGCAAAAATCTCTCTTGAAGATATGATTTCCCGATTGTCAAATGGTATTCAGATGGATTTTGAAGTAAAGCGAATGGAACCATTGTTTGCCAGTCAGGAAGATTACGATAAATTTATCAGCCGCCACAGCAGTCACTGCGTGAAAAAGAGCGGGTTATCCTCCTATCACGGCAAGTGCTTTTTAGGAATTGATGCAGGTTCCACCACCACAAAGGTTGCAGTGGTTGGAGAAGACGGTACCCTGCTATACAGCTTTTACAGCAGTAACAACGGATCCCCGCTGTCAACTGCCATCCGTGCCATGAAAGAAATAAAGGAACAGATGACATCAGACAGCCAGATTGTCTGGTCCTGCTCAACCGGATACGGCGAGGCTTTATTAAAGGCTGCATTCCTTCTTGACGAGGGAGAAGTTGAGACTATTTCCCACTACTATGCGGCAGCATTTTTTGAGCCGGATGTGGATTGTATTTTAGATATCGGCGGACAGGATATGAAGTGCATTCGGATTAAGAACAATACGGTAGACAGCGTCCAGTTAAATGAGGCCTGTTCTTCCGGATGCGGCTCCTTTATTGAAACTTTTGCCAATTCTTTAAATTATAAAGTGGAGGATTTTGCAACCGAGGCACTGTTTGCCAAAAACCCCACAGACTTAGGAACCAGATGTACTGTTTTTATGAATTCCAATGTGAAACAGGCTCAGAAAGAAGGGGCTGAAGTTTCTGATATTTCTGCCGGACTTGCGTATTCGGTTATTAAAAACGCATTATTTAAGGTTATTAAAATAACAAATGCCTCTGATCTGGGAAAACATGTAGTGGTTCAGGGCGGTACCTTTTATAATAACGCAGTACTTCGCAGCTTTGAAAAAATCTCCGGCTGTGAAGCAGTGAGGCCGGACATCGCGGGAATTATGGGAGCATTCGGAGCTGCCTTAATTGCAAGGGAGCGTTATGACGGGACTGCAAAAACCTCCATGCTGGATCTTGACAGGATTCTGGCTCTCCACTACGAAACATCTATGAGCCGGTGCAGGGGCTGCACCAACAACTGCGTGCTTACCATAAACCGGTTTGACGGCGGACGCCAGTTTATCTCCGGAAACCGCTGTGAACGGGGACTTGGGAAGGAAAAAACAAGGAGGGAGATCCCCAACCTGTTTGATTATAAAAACCACCGTATGTTTGATTATGAGCCGTTAAGTGCCGACCTGGCCACGCGGGGAGTCATCGGAATTCCGCGGGTTTTAAATCTGTATGAGAATTACCCCTTCTGGGCGGTATTTTTCCATACTTTAAAGTTCCGTACCGTGCTTTCTCCACAGTCCACCAGAAAGATCTATGAACTGGGAATAGAATCCATCCCCAGTGAATCAGAATGTTATCCGGCGAAAATCGCTCATGGTCATGTGGAATGGCTGATTAAGCAGGGAATCAAAACCATTTTTTATCCCTGCATCCCATACGAGCGGAACGAAAGCCCGGATGCGGGCAATCACTTTAACTGTCCGATCGTCACCTCCTACGCGGAAAACATCAAGAATAACGTAGAAGGAATTAAAACAGAATCCATCCGTTTCTTAAATCCATTTATGGCATTTACCAATGAAGAAGTATTAACCAGACGCTTAACAGAAGTCTTTACCAGGGAATTTGGCATCCCTGCATCGGAAGTTGCTGACGCTTCCCATAAGGCCTGGCTGGAACTCATGGCATCCCGTACGGATATGGAGAAAAAAGGGGAGGAAACCTTACAGTGGTTAAAGGAGAATAACAGGCACGGCATCGTGCTGGCCGGCCGGCCTTACCACGTTGATCCGGAAATCAATCACGGAATTCCGGAACTGATTACCTCCTATGGTTTTGCAGTGCTGACTGAGGATTCCATCTCTCATCTTGCTGATATTGAGCGGCCGCTGGTAGTAACGGATCAGTGGATGTATCATACCCGGCTTTACCGGGCTGCCAGCCTGGTGAAAAAAGAAGATAACTTAGACTTAATTCAGCTTAATTCCTTTGGCTGCGGTCTGGATGCCGTTACCACGGATCAGGTTAATGATATCCTGACCGGTTCCGGTAAAATTTATACAGTATTAAAAATAGATGAAGTAAATAACTTAGGTGCTGCAAGAATCCGTGTCCGTTCTCTCATTGCAGCCTTAAAGGTCCGGGACAAACGGCACTTTGAGCATAAAGTGGTTTCCAGCGCCTATAACAGAGTCATGTTTACCAGGGAGATGAAAAAAGAATATACCATTCTTTGTCCTCAGATGTCTCCTCTTCATTTTGATCTTTTACAGCCCGCTATCCGGGCATTTGGCTACCGCGTGGAGGTTTTGCAGAATGATAACCGTTCTGCCATTGATACAGGCTTAAAATACGTAAATAACGATGCCTGCTACCCCTCCCTCATCGTAGTCGGCCAGATCATGGAAGCACTTCTTTCCGGCAAATATGATTTAGACCGGACTGCCGTGTTTATGAGTCAGACCGGAGGCGGCTGCCGTGCTTCCAACTATATTGGATTTATCCGCAGGGCGCTTGATAAGTCAGGCATGAGCCAGGTACCTGTGATTTCAGTCAATGCAGGCAACATGGAGTCCAATCCCGGCTTTACCATCTCACTGCCGCTGCTTACGAAAGCGATGCAGGCGGTGGTATACGGAGATGTGTTTATGAGAGTGCTGTATGCCACGCGGCCATACGAAAAGATACCTGGTTCAGCCAACTCCCTTCATGAGAAATGGAAAGAGCGCTGTATTGTATCCCTGTCAAAGAAGTCCGCTGATATGATGGAGTTCTCACGTAACATTAAGGGTATCATCAGAGATTTTGACAATCTGCCAAGAAACCCTGTGAAAAAGCCAAAGGTTGGTATCGTAGGCGAGATACTGGTAAAGTTTTCTCCTCTTGCCAATAACCGGATTGTAGAACTGCTTGAGGCGGAAGGTGCAGAGGCCGTTATGCCGGATTTAATGGACTTTTTACTGTACTGCTTTTATAACACAAACTTTAAGGCAGATTTTCTTGGAGGGAAAAAATCCACTGCATTCCTGTCCAATATGGGAATTACGCTTTTGGAATTCTTCCGGAAGACTGCCAAACGGGAGCTGGAAAAGAGTAAGAACTTTACTGCTCCTGGTCATATCGGAAAACTTGCTGATATGGCTGACGGCTTTGTCTCCATCGGCAATCAGACCGGAGAGGGCTGGTTTTTAACCGGAGAGATGCTGGAACTGATCCATACCGGAACCAATAATATTGTGTGTACCCAGCCCTTTGGCTGCCTTCCCAATCATATTGTGGGAAAAGGTGTAATCAAGGAATTAAGAAAAGCATATCCTGATTCCAACATTATTGCTGTGGATTATGATCCGGGTGCCAGTGAGGTAAATCAGTTGAACCGCATTAAGCTCATGCTTTCAACCGCACAGAAGAATCTTTTAAAAGAACAGAATACTGCTCACGGGCATGAATAATGCTCCGTTTATGCAAAAATATACCGGAAGCCTGCTTAAAAGGCATTCCGGTATATTTTTAACTGTTTTCCACTGCCAGCACCGTCGGAAGGCAGTGATAGTTTTGTGCATGCTTTAATTCAAAACTGTAATTTCTCATGTCCTCTTTTAAATAATTTCCCAGCTCTTTATTTCCCTCATATGCAAAGTCCATCAGTTCATCCACGTATCTCTTTAAATGCTCCTCTAAATCCTCCCTTGTGTTTCCACTGATAAAATTATCAAGACGGGTCATTTCCTCCTCAGAATATCCATTTAAATCAATGGTTTTTCCTGCAATCCGGCAGCCTAATACATTTCTTAACGCAATAGATGCCAGATTAATAATCAGTTCTTCATAATCACCGGAATAGGCATTCAGCACAAATCTGATATACGCTTCCGGCAGTTTCTGCAAAAACTTCTGTTCCAGATATGCGCAGTTTACATAGACTTCCATAAGATCGGCTCCGCTCAGGGATTCAAAAGGAATCAGCACCGGATAATCCAGCGTTAGTATATGATTCATAGGATCAAAACGGGGATCGTAATACAGAAAAAATCCCGGTAACCCTTTTTGAAAGGTATCATAACAGCACCGATTGCCATAATGGCGAAACTCCTTCATCATGAGGTTATAATTCTGCCTGATTTTTGCAACCTTTTCTATGAGTATTTCATATCCCTGCCTGTAGACCGTATCTGCAGACAGGGAAGAATGTGCTGCAACAAGTCCCTCAGAACCGGCCCCTGCTTTCTCATATTCTTCAATACAATAAATTACGGCTCCCATCAGCTGCCTGGCCTTTTCATATGAGACTGATGTACTTTCATTCCCTGTGTAACGTGCTGCCAGCTTTGCCACAACAGGCATAAGCTCCTCTTGGCTATATCTCATCATCATCTTCTTCCCTGCTGTCATGCAGACCAAATCTGGATTTCCGTGCAAATACCTCCAAAGAGGTATCTTCCAGATAATCCACAGATCCCTGACAGGGACCGTCAAACTGCTCTTTCATGAATTCAATCAGTTCGTCGTCGGGTATTTCGTCCAGTGTTTCATTTTTATACAGATAAAATACTTCCTGCAGACGTCCCAGCGTATCCGTATAGTTATCCTGATAAATATACGGTGAATCACAGAAGGCAAAGATAAGCTTTGGAAGAATCCCTTCGCCAAATTCCACTCTCTCCTGTTTTATTAAAATATTTTTTCTCTCTGTTAAAAGCAGCGCTGCATCTTCCTCTGACAGCTTAAGGCCAAACTGCCCGGTATATTCATTTGCTGCATTTAATTTTGCAAGAAAAGCCCTGTCTTCTCCCTGCACCAGCCATTTCTCATTATCCATAGTCATACTCCTTTCTGATAAATCCAAAGTTTACGCCTGTCACAGGGGAATTACAAGACTTGAAAAAAAGTTGTTTTTGTGGTATTATATTACCATCAGATAAAGCAATTATTCTTATTTCAACGGAAATTTTATTTTCATCATATAGCTGCTGTCGTGGCTGCTCACTTCACATACCCCACCCATTTTGTCCATCATTGATTTGATATCATTAACCCCCATGGAAAAGACAATGAAATAAAATTATACGATTTGACAATAATATACGTCATAGATTCAGCAGCACTTATCCTAGAAAAGCTCGAGCCTTCAGGACCGATTCCCTGCATGGACATTTATACAGCCTGTACCAGTTTCATTACAACCCTTGATACAATCAAGCCAGGGATTAAGGAAGGGAAATACTATACTTCTGTTCGGAACAGCAGCCGGAATGACAATCAGCGGAATAATTTTGAAAATATAGAAAGTTGAAATTAATGGTAAAATTTGGATAATAGTTATAAATGTAATACAAGAGTTTACAAATTGACAACATAAATGGTATTATATATAATATTCTTTATAGTGTTATGGTGTAAACTGTTACTGTTTTAAATTATGAAATAATTGAGGAGATTAATTTATGAAAAAAATTTTAGCTTTGGTTTTATGTACAGTTTTGACTGGTGGTATATTATTAACAGGCTGCGGTTCCTCTGAGAAGAAGGATACTGCAAAAGAAACAACTGTAAAAGCAGATGAAACAACTAAGACTTCTGACGGCTCAGCAAACGATAAAATATGGATTATTGCTACCGATACTGTATTCAAACCATTTGAATATACCAATGAAAAGAATGAATTTGTAGGAATCGATGTTGATTTGCTTGCTGCTATTGCAGAAGACCAGGGATTTAAGTATGAATTGCAGAGCCTTGGCTGGGATGCATCAGTTGCTGCTGTTCAGGCAGGTCAGGCAGACGGTCTTATTGCAGGTGCCACAATTAAGCAGGAACGTATTGATTCCGGTTGGATTTTTTCCGATGGATATTATAATGCCTCCCAGACATTTGTAGTAGGTGAGGGAAGTGACATTAAGAGCTTTGAAGATCTTAAGGGTAAAAATGTTGCAGTTAAAAATGGTACAGCTGGTGCTGATTTTGCAAACAGCCTGAAAGAACAGTATGGATTTACAGTAACTGTCTTTGATGATTCACCAACTATGTATCAGGATGTAATACTTGGTAACAGTGCGGCATGTGTGGAAGATTCACCAATTATGAAAGCTTCTATAAAAGAAGGCGGTCTTAAGCTTATGATTCCTGAAGGAATGGAAAGTGAAGGTGCTCCTTACGGATTTGCAATTATGAATAAAGATAAGCAGGAATTACTGGATAAATTTAATGCAGGACTTGCAAATATTAAAGCAAATGGAAAATATGATGAAATCATCAATAAGTATTTAAAATAGGAATAATTTCAGAGAAACTCTGCAAAAGGATAGGAAGTTGATTACGAACGTGAGAGACTGTAACAGGAATCTCACGTTCTTGTTATCATCCTTTATATACTAAGAATACGGAGGTTAAGTTATGATTACGATCATACAGACGTATGGGTCTATGCTCCTGCAGGCATTGGGGAAAACTTTACTGCTTACGTTGTTATCGTTGGTTTTCGCCATGATAATCGGTCTGGTTTTTTCATTGATGAATGTTGGGAAAAATCGCTTTTTTAATTTCATTGGAACCGCATATGTTGATGGGGTTCGTGGTGTTCCACTTATTGTTTTGGCCTATTTTATATATTTTGGCGTACCGACTGGAATAAAAATGATGGGTATACAGGATTTCAGATTAACAGCTCTTCAGGCAGGTACGATTGCCCTGGCCATGAACTGCGGCGCTTATATGGCTGAGATTATCCGGGCAGGTATTGAAAGTGTGGATAAAGGACAGATGGAAGCCAGCAGGAGTCTTGGTTTGAATTATGCAAAAAGCATGCGGCTGGTGGTGCTGCCTCAGGCTGTCCGTACAATGATTCCGTCTATCATCAATCAGTTCATCATTACATTAAAAGACACCTCTATTCTTTCTGTTATTGGATTCCCGGAACTTACTAATATGGGTAAAACAATTAGTGGAAATACATTCAAGAGTCTGGAAACCTGGGCAATTGTAGGTATTATGTATATGGTTGTAATTATTACTCTCAGTAAAGTTGCAAAGAGAGTTGAAAGGAGGGTTAACCGTGGAAGATAGAAAGCTTAAGATTCATGTTGAGAATTTAAAGAAAAATTTTGGAGCATTAGAAGTTCTAAAAAACATGAGTATTGATATTTTTGAAGGAGAGGTTGTGGTTTTGTTAGGCCCCTCCGGAAGCGGTAAGTCTACATTTCTCCGGTGCCTGAATCAACTTGAGGCGGCTACAGCCGGCAGCATCGTCGTGGATGGGAAGAATATTACAGATAAACATACCGATATAAATAAAGTACGTGAGAATATTGGAATGGTATTTCAGCACTTCAATCTTTTCCCTCATAAAACTGTTTTAGAAAATATCATGCTTGCTCCGGTGGAGCTAAAGCTCATGACTAAGGCAGAGGCAAAAGAAAAGGGAATGCAATTATTAAACCGTGTAGGATTGGATTCGAAAGCAGATGCGTACCCCTCCCAGCTTTCAGGAGGACAGAAGCAGCGTATCGCAATTGCAAGATCACTGGCCATGAATCCTGACATTATGCTTTTTGATGAACCCACCTCCGCACTGGATCCTGAAATGGTGGGGGAAGTTCTGGCTGTTATGAAAGAGCTTGCAGCAGAAGGTATGACCATGGTTGTTGTAACGCATGAAATAGGCTTTGCAAAAGAAGTGGCGGACAGAATTGTATTTATGGACGACGGTTATATTGTAGAGCAGGGGACAGCCCAGGAAGTTATTATGAATCCGAAAGAAACCAGAACCATTGATTTTCTTAATAAAGTGTTATAGTCTGTTTTGGAGGAGTAACCCATGAAAAAGATTATTACAATCAGTCGTGAGTTTGGAGCTGGCGGCGGAGAAATCGGAAGAAAAGCAGCCAGTATTATGAACTATGAATTCTATGATAAAGAGTTGATTCTGAAAGCGGCAAGAGAATCTAACGTAGATGTTGAAAGCTTGCTGAAATGGGATGAACAGGTACCCATTAACTTCGGATTTGCCCAGAGCCTCTTTGATTTTTACAATAAGCCGCTGAGCGAAAAGCTTTTTAATGCCCAGAGTCATATCATTAAAAAAGTTGCAGAAAAAGGAAACTGCGTGATCGTTGGCCGAAATGCAAATACCATATTAAAGGAATATGATAATACTTTACACGTATTTATACATGCAGATTCCCACTGGCGCTTAAAGCGCATGAAGGAAAAAATGCCTGATGCAACGGAAGCTAAAATAAAAGAGCAGATCTCTATCATTGATAAAATGAGAAGAAAAAATTGTGCTTATTATACAAATACGGAATTTGGCGGGGCAGATTATTATGATATCAGTTTCAATACGTCTAAATTAGGAATTGATGCATGTGTGGAGATAATCTGTAATTTAGCAAAGCAGTAAATGGGAAGGTTATTAAAGAAAAAAGGTGTAAATAATTCGGTATACCGGAATCATTTACACCTTCCCTGCAATTAATTATTAAAATCCATTAAAACCGCTCTTACAGGTGCTGCTTCTGCACCTTCAATATTTACCGGCAATGCAAACAGCAGATATTCACCTTCCTCAATCTCTTTCAGGCGTAAGCCTTCCAGAATAAGAATCCCTTTCGCCATTAACTGAAGGTGGGTTTCATGGCCCGGCTGGGCACGCTCAATGCCCAGAGCATCGATTCCAACTCCCTTAATTCTGTGATTTACCAGATACTCCGCACCGGATTGCTCCAGATAAACAAAATCACCTTCCAAAACGTTCTCGTAGGAATTTCTTGTCTTCAAAAGTATAAAATCCCCATCGGCAATGTCTTTGCTGCTAAGATCCCTCGCTGTTATTTTGTTGGTTACAGCAGTTAAATCAAGCACCTTACATTTCGTGATCAGTTCCTTAAAGTCTAATGTCTCAATGGTATTTCCCTCAGGTATCATATGGAGCGTCCGGTCTAAATGAGTACCGGTATGCAGATTCATTTCAATTTTACTTTCATACGCGGTTCCGGAAGCAAAATCACTGACTGTCTTAAGAAGAGGACGTTTTTCTTCCTTTCCTTTATAAACCGGCATGTCATGATTGATTAACATGGATATATCATATAGTTTGTCATAATTAATTTTCATAAGTTCCTCCTTAAATATCCCACCATTTTCGTCCGTCCTTCGCCAGAAGTTCAAAAGAAGCTTCCGGTCCCATGGACCCCGCATCATAATTGGGAAAATGTATTTTTGCCTGTTCTCTGTATTGAATCAACCGGTCTGCCACCCTCCATGCGGACTCAACCTCATCCCATCTGGAGAAAAGGGAAGCATCTCCCCTGAGGATGTCATAAATGAGCCGTTCATACGCTTCAGGGGTATTCCCCTGTATGGGATTATGGGTACTTGTATCCATTTTAGCCGGTATAATTCCACTATGTGCATGATAATCCTTTGTATTGAACTGAAAGTAAACACCTACATTTGGCTGAATGCGAAGAATCAGGAGGTTGGGTTCCTGAATATCCTTATCCTTAAAGTAAAGGATATTTGGCATGGGTTTAAATTGAATCACTATTTCAGCCATTCCATTTGCAAGCCGTTTGCCGGTCCTGAGATAGAACGGGGTACCTGCCCATCGAAAGTTATTGATATGAAGCTTTATGGCTGCAAAGGTTTCCGTGTCGGAATTATCTGAAACATTCTCCTCTTCCCGGTATGCCGGTACATCTTTTCCTTCAATTATTCCTTTTCCATATTGTCCGAATATCACATTATTTTTTAAAAATTCCGGCGTTATGTCTTCAATTGCTGCAAGAACTTTCTGCTTCTCTGAACGAATGGAATCCATCTGCAGATTAATTGGCGGCTCCATGGCAATCAGGGTCAGGATTTGAAAAATATGATTCTGTATCATATCTCTCATGGCACCGGCCCGCTCATAATATCCGCCTCTTGAGCCAACCCCCAGTGTTTCTGTCAGGGATATCTGAATATTATCCACATACTTATTATTCCAGACTGCTTCAAAAACAGAGTTAGCAAAGCGGAGTACCATAATATTCTGAATCATTTCTTTACCCAGGTAATGATCGATACGGTAAATGCTCGTTTCCGGATATACCTCTAGTATCTTATTGTTCAGATTTCTTGCCGTTGTTAAGTCTTTGCCAAAGGGTTTTTCTATAACAAGCCTGTTAAAATCCCTGGAACAGCATGACATATTACTGGTCTTAAGTCCTTGTACAATCGTTTCAAAATGTTCTGGTGCAACAGCGAGATAAAAAATCCTGTTGCCATTTGTCTGGAATTTCTGATCCAGATCCTGCAGATAAATGTTGAGTGCATGATATCCATATATATCGGTAAAATCAAACGGATAGTAATGGATCATGGCCTTTAATTTATTCCAGATAACATCATCCATTTTTTTTCTTGAGTACTTATTGACAGATGTATAAATATCCCGCTTATATTCTTCCAGGGACATGACCCGTCTCCCTATGGATACAATGGCAAAATGTTCGGGGATCAATTTGTCCCGCACCAGATTGTATAAAGCCGGAATCAGTTTACGATGTGTCAAATCACCGGTACCGCCAAAGATTACAAAAATGGAGGATAAGTTATCATTGATCAGATGTAATTTTTCTTTCATTCTGAACTTTCCTTTCCCATTGTTTTCCTTACTCTTCCCATTGTGTATGGAAGATACCCTCTTTATCCTTACGTTCATAGGTATGCGCGCCAAAGAAATCTCTCTGTGCCTGTAACAGATTTATTGGCAGTTCCGCTGAACGGTAGCTGTCATAATAAGCCAATGAACTTGAAAAACCCGGAACCGGGATACCATAGTTTATGGCTGTTGTAATCGTCTCTCTCCATTCCTTCTGGTAATTATTCAGGATACTGCTAAAATAATCCTCTAATAACAGGTTTTCCAGCTCAGGATTTTTTTCATAAGCCTGGGTAATCTGATTCAGGAACTGTGCTCTGATAATACATCCGCCCCGGAAAATTTTTGCAATTTCACTATAGGATAAGTCCCAGTGATACAGTCTGGAAGCATTTTTTAATAATCCAAAGCCCTGTGCATAAGCACAGATTTTACTTGCATACAGAGCCTTACGTATTGATTCAATCAACTCTTCTGGTTTTTGTTTCAGGGTATCTGCACCCCGAAGCAGCCTGTTTGCTGTTACTCGTTCCTCTTTCATGGTAGATAGATATCTTTCATATACTGCTGTAGTAATCGTGGGAGTAGGTGCACCCAGATCAAGAGATATCTGTCCCATCCATTTGCCCGTACCTTTCTGTCCTGCCACATCCAGTATCTTATCAACCAGATACCCCTCGCCCTGTTCATCCTTTGTCTGGAATATCTTTGCTGTAATAGCAATGAGATAACTGTTCAGCTCCCCCTGATTCCACTGGTCAAAGATATCATGCAGCTGCTCTGGTTCCAGTCCCAGTACATGCTTCATGATGGAGTAAGCCTCGCTGATTAATTGCATATCCGCGTATTCTATTCCGTTGTGGACCATTTTTACAAAATGTCCTGCCCCGTTTTCACCGATATAAGTACTGCAGGCTTCCTGGCCTACCTTAGCAGAGATTGCAGTCAAAACCGGTTCCAGCCGGTCATAGGCTTCCCTGGCTCCTCCTGACATAATGGCAGGTCCTTTTCTGGCTCCTTCCTCTCCTCCGGAGATTCCGGTTCCAAGATAATAAAATCCCTTTTCTTCCAGTTCCTTACTTCTTCGCATGGTATCCAGATAATAGGAATTGCCTCCATCCATGAGGATATCTCCTTTATCCAGATAAGGAACCAGCTTATGAATGGTATCATCCACTGCTTCTCCGGCTTTCACCATCAATATGATTCTCCGGGGTGTATCAAGGGAATCAGCAAATTCTTTCAGGGAGTAGAAACCCAGGATGTCTTTATCCCCGTATTCCTCTGATAATTCATTTGTTTTATCTGGTGTTCTGTTATATACTGCTACTGAGTAACCGTGATCAGCAATGTTTAATGCAAGATTTTTTCCCATTACTGCAAGACCAATTACCCCTATCTGCTGTTTTTTCATATATCTCTCTCCTTTTTGTGTCAGTTAGTGTACTCTTACTATGTTTTTTTATTATATATACAGTTGGTTTAATCTTCTGTAATTAAGTTACATAAGGAACCGATCCAGAGAAATTTTCTAATACTTCTTGTCAAATACTCCTTTATCGTTTAACGTTATAAGGAACAATGATCGTCATAAATGTAAAAGAAAGGAAACATGTGATATCTGGCTTCAAAATATCATAGAAAAAAATATGAACAGGAATCAAATTTTTATTCTGACTGTCATCCTTATGCTGCTGACCGGATGTGCAAGATCTTCTTTCCGCCCCTTACCTTCCACCTATGTGACCAGTCAGGGGCAGTCTGCTTCCCCTTCCCAGACACTCTCAGCCTCACAGGATTCAAAGACGGAAACGGACAGGCTCCCGGAAGGAATCAGCGAAGATTTTATGGCTTTTATTAAATCTCAATATGGAACCAGTATCTATGACAGGCTCACAGCCTCATTTCAATCGGGCTCTGATGGTGGCGGACTATGGCATGAACTGACCGGAAGCTCCCTTTGGGTTTTAAAAGACCGCTATTCTGGCATTCTTAATTCGCCAGACACCGCACGCTCCCACCGGATATGGCTGAAGGAATCTTCCGATCCCAATCAGGTGGTATTGTCCTTTGCCGGAGATATAAGCTTCGCCGACGGATACGCCAATATGTCCGCATACCATATAAGAGGCGGCATTGATTCCTGCATTCTGCCCAATGTAAGGGCACGAATGGCTGCAGCAGATATTATGATGATTAACAACGAATTCTGTTACAGCAGGAGAGGAACCCCTCTGACTGGAAAAACCTTTACCTTCCGTGCGGACCCTTCCATGGTCCGGAATTTAAATTCACTGTCAGTCGATCTGGTGTCTCTTGCTAATAATCACGTTTATGATTACGGACCAGAGGCTCTTTTGGATACACTTGACACATTATCCGGTGCAGGAATTCCATATGCCGGTGCGGGAAGAATCATTGAGGAAGCAAAAGAACCTGTTTACTTTATATCCGGCGGTATGAAAATTTCCTTTGTATGCGCCACACAGATAGAACGTTCCACACGATTTACAAAGGAGGCCGGTGCAGACAGTCCGGGGGTTTTAAGAACAGATGATCCTGCTATTTACCTGGCTGCTGTGGAAAAAGCGAAGTCAGACAGCGATTTCGTAGTGGTTTTTATCCATTGGGGGACCGAAGGCACCAATTACTTTGAAGAGGACCAGCAATATCTCGCCCGTCAGCTTATTGACCATGGTGCAGGACTAGTCATTGGCTGCCACCCTCATGTTCTCCAGGGGATTGAATATTATCAGGGCGTTCCCATCGTATACAGCCTGGGGAATTTCTGGTTTAACAGCAGAACCATCCCTACCGGTCTTATGGAAGCAGTAATCACTCCCAGTGGTCTTAATAAACTGCAGTTTATCCCCTGTATTCAGGAAAACTGCAGCACCGATCTGGTTGTTTCCCCTGATAAAAAGCAGAAAGCTTTCCAGTTTATGGAACAGCTCTCATCCTCAGTTACCATAGATACTGAGGGAATCATTCATCCCCTTCCAGAATAAGGTAAGATTACAATTCTATTAACAAATCGCCGTTTTCTTACGTATTCTTACGCCTTTTTAACTTTCCTTGACCTTGTACTTACTCCATGGTTTAAAGTCTCCCTATCAGCCGATGCGAGCTGAATATGCCCAAAAAATATGGGCGGGAGAGATGAACACCCTACGGGTATCCCTTTATGCCCAAAAAACGTGGGCGGGAGAGATGAAAGGAGAATTATTATGAAGAAACGGAAACTGAAATGGCTGATTCCCTGCGCTGCAGCGCTTTTTACCATAGGTGCCTCCATGACATCCTTTGCAGCACAAGGTTGGGCCGAAGAAAACGGCAGCTGGGTGTACTATGATGACAATGGTGACATAACTACAGAAGCCTGGAAAAAATCAGGAGATAACTGGTTTTACTTAGACTCTGACGGTCAGCTTGCCACCAGCCAGGTAATCGAATCGGATGACAATTATTACTACGTGAACTCCGTAGGTGCCATGGTTACCGATGAATGGAGAGAAGTTCCATCTGACAGTGACGAAGAAGACGCAGCAGATACCAACTGGTATTATTTTGGCAGCAACGGTAAGGCTTATAAAGCATCTTCTACCGGTAAAACCAATTTTAAATCAGTGAAAATTGCAAATGGGGAAACTCATTCCTACGCTTTTGATACAGAAGGAAAAATGCTGTATGGCTGGCTTGATGACGCTTCTACCCGTGTTACAGGCGATGATGCATGGAAAGAGGGAATCTATTACTGCGGCCCATCCTCAGACGGCGCCCGTGCAGACGGCTGGAAATCCATAGAAGTTGAAGACGAACCTGAGAAAGATGATGATTTTAATGGTTCCTACTGGTTCTACTTTGGTTCAAATGGTAAGAAGACCACCGATACAACAAAAACCATCAACGGCAAAAAATACCGTTTTAATGAATACGGTGCTGCAGAATATGACTGGTATGAGGTAGCTCCTGCTTCCGCTTCCACCGCAAGCTCAGCAAACCAGTATTATAATCTTCCTGAAGAATGCTGGCAGGCAAAGGGCTGGTTTAAAGCAGTTCCAAGCGAGGAGCTGGACGCAGAAGCGCATGATGATGACACCCAGTACTGGTTCTACGCAAATACCGACGGTAATCTTGTAAAGAGCCAGATCAAATCCATTGACGGCATCAAATATGCCTTCAATGAAAAAGGTGAAATGCTTCACGGACTTTATAACCTTTCCTTAACAGGCAATACGATTGAATCATATGATGAAATCGAGGCAGAAAACGAACTTCCGGCAGTAGATGACACCGGTTTGGTTTACTACTTTGGAAATTCACCAAAGGAAGGCGCTATGGCCACAGGTAAAACCACCATTGAATTAGACGGAGAAACCTATACCTTCAACTTCCGCAAATCCGGAAGCAACAAGGGTGCAGGATATAACGGCATCACTGATGACAGCATTTACATCCAGGGACGTCTCTTAAAGGCTGATAAAGATGAGAAATACAAAGTAGTCGAATTCAACGGCAAAGAATACTTAATCAGCACCTCCGGTAAGCTTGCAAAGAGCAAAACAAATGTAAAAGACGGCGATGAGAAATACTACATCACAAACAGTGACGGTACCATCAAAGAGTCCGGTTACGACAAATTAAAATAATAACGAAAATAAATAACGAAAGCGGCTGCGAGGATTGGATTCCCATCCTGCAGCCGCTTTCGTTATTTATTATTTTTACTTCGATAGATCTTTTCTGCTGTAACCGGAAGCTCCCTGACTCTTGCGCCCACCGCATTGGCAATGGCATCTGCAATGGCTGGAGATGGTGTATTAATAACAATTTCTCCAATGGATTTTGCTCCAAAAGGCCCGGTAGGTTCATAGCTGCTTTCAAATTCCACCCGGATCGTCCCTATGTCCAGTCTGGAAGGCAGCTTATACTGCATAAATGAGTTCTGCTGCATCTGTCCTTTTTCCGTATAGGTAATATCCTCATAAAGAGCCATGCCGATTCCCTGGGCAAGTCCCCCTTCCGTCTGGATTCTGGCCAGATTCGGATTGATGGTTGTTCCGCAGTCCACAACTGCCACATAATCAATCAGCTCTGCCTCGCCGGTTTCCTGATCTACCTCTACTTCTGCCATTCCTACCATAAATGGGGGCGGAGATACAGGAGAAGTATGGGAAGCTCCCGCCGAGAGCATTTTTTCATTGAAGCACATAACCTTATTTCCAATATCCTTCAAAGATATTTCCAGTCCGCCTTCCGGCTGCCAAACCCTGGTTCCGTCAAATTCCAGGGATTTTTTTTCACAGGACAAGTATTCCGCCCCTTTATCCAGAATTTTATCACGCATCTCACCGCAGGCCTTAACAACTGCCATGCCGGTCAAATACATGGTGCTGGAAGCATAAGATCCGGAATCATAGGGAGATACATCCGTATCGGTTCCATGAACTACAATCTGATCCAGATCGCATTCCAGACAATCTGCCGCAACCTGGGCTAAGGTGGTATCGCATCCTGTCCCCATATCAGAGGCCCCGATCATAAGAGTATAAAACCCGTCATCATTGAGACGCAGCTCCACAGAAGCTACATCCACTCCTGATATGGCAGAGCCCTGCATTGCCATGGCAACTCCAACTCCCCGGACCTTACCATTTCCCATATCGATTCTCGGATATTTCTTATCCCAGTCCATCATTTTCTTAGCATGGGCCATACAGCGGTCAAGGGCACAGCTTTTTAAAGTTTCTCCATAGTAAGCAGGCATCACATCTCCTTCTCTCACCATGTTTAACTCTCTGATTTTCACTTTATCCATCCCTATTTTTTCCGCAAGCTCATTGATGGCGGATTCCACCGCAAAGATTCCCTGAGTGGCTCCGTATCCCCGGTAAGCACCGGCTGACATACAGTTGGTATAAACCACATCATAAGCGAACCGGAATGCTCTGGGCGTTCTGTAAAGAGGTATGGACTTATGTCCGGACAATCCAACTGTTGTAGGTCCGTGTTCTCCATATGCTCCTGTATTGGATAATGTATAAACATCAATTGCCTGAAGAATTCCGTTCTTATCCGCCCCAACCCGGACCCGTACCTCCATCTCATGCCGGGGAGAGGAGGCGATCTGAGATTCGTATCTGCTGTAAATGATCTTGGCCGCTCTTCCGGTTTTCATGGTAACGATTGCAGGATATACTTCTGCTACGACTGTCTGTTTGGCTCCGAATCCGCCTCCGATTCTGGGTTTTATGACCCGAATTCTGGATTTTGGAATATCCAGTGCATGAGCAAGGATTCTTCTCACATGAAAAGTAACCTGGGTGGATGCCACCATATTCAGTCTTCCGTAAGCATCCAGATAGGAATAGGCGCGGAAAGTTTCCATCATGGCCTGCTGATTGGCTTTTGTATGGTACACCTGTTCCACAACGTAATCACACTGCTTTAATAATGCCTCCACATCTCCATGCTCTTCGCCTCCGGAAGCACATAAATTACGGCGGTTATCCGCTCCTACAGGGCAAAGACTTTCCCAGTTTTCTTCCGGATGAATGAGTACTTTATGATCCTTTGCCTTTTTAAAATCAAGAACCGGCTCCAGGACTTCATAATCCACTTTAATGAGCCGGAGAGCGTGGTCTACCGCTTCTTCTGTTTCTCCTGCAACGATTGCAGCAGCATCTCCCACAAACCTCATTCTGTTATCCAGAATCAGCCTGTCATAAGGACTTGGTTCCGGATAAGTCTGTCCAGCCATGGTAAACCGTTTTCCCGGTACATCACGGTACGTAAGAATACAGGCAATTCCATCTACATTTTTTGCTTTTTCTGTATCAATCTGCCGGATTAAGGCATGGGCATGAGGACTTCGTAAAACCTTTACAATCAGGCAGTCACCTGGCGCCAGATCATCTGTAAAAACAGGTTTTCCAGTCACCAATGCTTTCGAATCCTTCTTTTTAACAGAAGTATTTACGGTGCGCATCTTAACATTCATTCCTGTTTTCTCCTCTGCTTAAGTAATTTTTTACAGCACGCAGCTGACCCATATATCCGCTGCAGCGGCAAAGATTGCCCGCCAGATATTCTTTAACCTTCTCTTCCTCAAACGAATCCAGCTCTTTTTCCATTGCAAGAACATTCATAATCAGACCCGGGCTGCAAAAACCGCACTGCTCTGCTCCTTCAGCCGCCAGGTAAGAACCAAATTCCTCCGCCTCTTTTTGCACCCCTTCCAGAGTCACCACCTCACAGCCGTCTGCCCTAGCCGCAAGATAAGAACAGGAAAGCCTTGAAACTCCATTGACAAGGACTGTACACAGCCCGCAGTTTTCCGTCTCACAGCCGCATTTTACACTGTAACAGCCTTTCCTGCGCAGCAGGTGAAACAGAGTTTCATCATCTTTCGTCTCCTCATAAATGAGTCTCCCGTTTAATGTAAATTCAATCTGCATTTACTCTTCCTCCCGGTCCAGTGCCATGAAAAGCCGTTTGATATAAACCTCTGCCAGATGCTTCCTGTATTCCCCGCTGCCTCTCATATTTGTGCCGTAACGAAACTGGGCCGCTGCCAGCACAGCCAGTTCCTTTAATTCCTCTGCTTCTTTACGGCTTATAACGGCCAGCTCCGCCCGTGCTGGTCTGGCACCAACTGACACGTAATAAGTCTCATCTTTTACAGACACGCAGCATGCAATGAGAGGAAAATCCGTTTTCGTCATTCGGGAAGCTGAATAAAATGCCTTTCTTCCATCCTTTTTGATCCGGATTCTCACAAGAATGTCCCGGTTGAATTTCTGCCTGCAAAACTCTTCAAGAGGGATTACGCCACCCTTATAAAGCTCAACGTAAGTATCCAGTGCAAGCATACAGGTCAGAATGTCGGAAAAGCCGAACCTTCCGAAAATGCTGCCTCCTGCTGTTGCTCCGTTTCGAAACTGGACTCCTACAATAGAACGGGTGCATTCCTTAAATAAGCCTGGAAAATACCGGTCAAGCCCTTTGTGGATTTCCAGCTGGCGCAGAGTGCACATGGCTCCAATGATAAACTCATCCTCTGTCTCCTCAATTCCATCAAGTCCAAGACCGGATAAATCCACGAGAGTCATCTTGACCCGGTTCTGTACCTTCAGCCACATCATTCCGGCACCGATTACACTGCTTTTTTTCTGGTTCAGATCATAAGCTTCTTCCAGACTTTCTGCCTTAACGTAATTCTTAAATCTGATCACTTAAATTTTCCTCCCTAATAGAACTGGATCTATCAGTAAACAACGTATTTATTAATAAGTTACGCTTATATTCGACAATATATTTATTAAAAACCTCAAAAAGTATATCATACTCTTCCCTGTTTTGACAATATTATTTTCCTGAATCAACAACTTGTTCCGCCCCTCATCAAGTGATAAGATGGAAAAAAAGCAGAAAGGATTATATACGATGCAGGCATATTTATTTGTTCACTTCAAAGAGAAGACAGATCCGGATGGCGAGGCTGTCTATTTTTCAATCAGCGAAGATGGGTTTCACTGGCAGGAGGTAAATGGTGGCAGTCCCATTCTTACCAGCACCATAGGAGAGAAAGGAGTGCGGGATTTTACCATCTGCCGTACGAAAGAAGGGATTTATTACATACTTGCCACAGACTTAAGCCTGGCAAGAAATTTTAAGACTAAGTATGAAGGCAGCTGGGAAAACGTCAGCAGATATGGCAGCAGGAACCTGGTCCTCTGGGAATCCCCTGATTTGATTCACTGGTCCGCGCCCCGCCTGATTTCTCTGGGGGACGAACCCTTTGGCTGTTTATGGGCTCCTGATATCATCTTTGATGAAGAAGCAGGTGATTATCTCATCCACTGGTCCTCTTCCCACCCCTCCAACAATTACGGACCGAAGAAAATTTATTACAGCCGGACCAGGGATTTCATACATTTTACCAGTCCAAACGTATTATACGAGAAGGAAGACAGTGATATCATTGATTCTGCTCTATATAAGGACAATAACAATTTTTATCTTTTTGTGAAAAGCAATCCCAATCCTGCTGCCATATTATTGCTTCAGTCTCATAAGATTACCGGTCCATTTTCCATCATCCCGGAATTCAGCGAAGAAATGAAAAAACTGGAACAGGGACAATACGAAGCCCCTACTGCATTCCGGACAGAGGACGGACGCTGGTGCCTGTTTCTGGATTATTATGGTACGAAGATAAAAGAAAAGCAGGGATACGTTCCATTTATAGCCGATACTATTTCCTCCGGAAACTTTATCCGGTCAGATAAATCCTTTACTTTTCCTTACGGATTCAAACACGGAACAGTTTTAACAATCAACCAGGAGGAATACGACAGACTGAACTGTGCTGTTTTTATTTAAGAAAAATTTGGCATAATAAATCAGCCAAAAACGCTTACAATAATAGATGCAACAACAATTAAAGGAGGGTTAATCTATGTTAGTAAACGGTAAAAACGAATGTATCCAATGTACTATTGACAATTGCGCCTATCATGCCAAAAGCGATGACTACTGCACACTGGAAAGAATTAAAGTAGGTACTCATGAGCAGAATCCTACAAAAAAAGAGTGCACAGACTGCGAATCCTTTAAAAACCAGGCATAAGAAGTCAGTTCTAATTTCCTCCTGACATGCAGAAAAGATATCATTTCTTTCTGCATATGAAAAAAGCTGCTGCACCCTGAGTGCAGCAGCTTTCTATATGATCAGCTGTTATAAATCGGATATTTATCACAGATTTTTGTTACTTCGTCTCTGATGTAACCGGCTTTATTTTCAAAATCAGTTGCCGCAAGCCAGATACATTCCGCAATCTTTTCCATGTCTTCTTCCTTCAATCCTCTTGAGGTGACTGCAGGAGTACCTACGCGGACACCGGAAGTAACAAAGGGGCTTCTTGGATCATTGGGTACCGCATTCTTATTCAGGGTAATAAATACCTCGTCGCAGCGGTTCTGAAGTTCTTTTCCCGTAACCTCCATACCTCTTAAGTCAATCAGCATCAGATGATTATCCGTGCCGCCCGTGAGAATATGAAATCCCTGATTCACCAGTGCTGCAGCAAGAGCCTTGGCATTCTTAACCACCTGTTCCTGATATGTCTTAAACTCAGGCTTTAAAGCTTCTCCAAAACATACTGCTTTTCCAGCAATTACATGCTCCAGAGGACCACCCTGGGTTCCCGGGAAAATTGCTTTATTAAAATTAAACTTATCAGCGGCCTCCTGGTTTGCCAGAATCATTCCGCCTCTTGGTCCTCTTAACGTTTTATGGGTAGTCGTTGTAACCACATCTGCATAGGGAATGGGACTCTCATGAAGTCCTGCTGCAACCAGACCTGCAATGTGAGCCATGTCCACCATTAAATAAGCTCCTGACTTATCTGCAACTTCTCTGAACCGCTTAAAGTCAATGGCTCTGCCATATGCACTTGCTCCCGCTACAATCAGCTTGGGCTTATGCTCCATAGCGAGACGCTCCATCTCATCATAATCAAGGAATCCATCATCATTGACTCCATAAGGAACGATATTAAAATACAGACCGGAAAAGTTTACCGGGCTTCCATGGGTTAAATGACCGCCGTGGTTTAAATTCATTCCCATAACTGTATCGCCGGGATTTAACATGGCAAGAAATACCGCCATATTGGCCTGGGCACCTGAATGGGGCTGAACATTGGCATAATCACAGCCGAACAGTTTTTTCGCACGTTCGATGGCGATGCTTTCCACAACATCCACCTCTTCGCAGCCACCATAATAACGCTTTCCCGGGTAACCTTCTGCATATTTATTTGTAAGCACAGTTCCCATCGCCATCATAACCGGTTCTGAAACAATGTTTTCGGATGCGATCAATTCCAGATTTCTTCTCTGACGTGCGCATTCCTTTTCAATGGCTTCTCCTACTTCCTTGTCAAAGCCGGTGATAAACTTCATTACTTCATTTACCATGTCCATTCCCTCACTTTTCCTTTTGAATCGTTACTCTTTAGCATTTTGGTAGATTATATAGCAAACTTCCTTATCATGTCAAGGCTTTCTCATCCTCTGCGCGCTGTGCCAGCAGCTTTTCGTAAAGATCCTGGTCAAAAGGATAGGAAATTTTCTTCTCCAGCCAGGAAGAGAGATACGCTCCATTTGCCATCATAAGTGTACAGATTCCGTCTTCACCCGGGGCCATAAGCGCTTCCCCTGTCCGCAGATGATCTGAAAAGTTCTGAAAAATCATGCGGTATTCCTGTCCTTCATGATTTTCTGCTGCAAGCGGCCTCCGGATAAATTCCAGCTTTCCGAACGGATCTTTATTTGTCCTGGCAAATTCCTCTGTGGTAACTGCATTTTCATCAAAAATCAGTTCTGTTCCGTCTGAAATGGTCAGCCGTCCCTTCGATCCCCAGACTTCAAGACGGTTTGTTCCAGGATTCTCTCCAGTAGAGCTGATTAAGGTTCCCCGAAATCCATTTTTATAGAAAAACTGAAGATCAAAGCTGTCATCTACTGCAATGGGATTATATTTTCCATAATCAATGGAAGCATAAACCTCATCCGGCATTCCAAAGAGCCACTGCCAGATATCCAGATAATGCTGGCACTGGTTAATTAAAAGACCGCCATGTTCCCCGCTCCAGGTGCTTCTCCATGCAGCGCTGCTGTGATAGACAGGAGTACGGTACCAGGTATTGCAGACCCACACAGCCCTGGTTATTTTTCCCAGCCCTCCGGCTTTTAAAAACTCTCCGGCAGACAGAAAACCGCCTTTCATACGGGTATTAAATATCATTCCAAGACTAATGCCTGACTTCTTTGCTTCTGCAACCAACACCTGCGCTTCTTTTGCGGAGATCCCCAATGGCTTGTCCATGAGAATATGCTTTCCTGACCGCACCGCCATCATTCCGAATGGAACATGGGTATCATGAGGAGTTACTATCACCGCTGCATCAAATCCCTCCCCGGATGCAAACACTGCATCTGCATCTTCATAGATGTTTACATCCGGATACAGATTCTTAATTTCCTCCTGTCCATTTGCATTTCGACAGCAGATTCCAGCCAGAACCATCCCGCTTACTTCACCCGCCGCCAGCATCCGGGCATATTTTTTTCCCATTCCTCCATAGCCGATTATAACTGCTCTGACTGTCTTCATGCCATTCTCCTTATTATCTGCTCTAGCTTAAGATCCGGTAATTTTTTATTATTATCTGCAGGGACTTGTTCCCATTGTATTCATTTACCGCCGGATAATACACCACATCAAGCTGGCGGCTGTCTCCCAGTTCCTCCACAAACGAGTCTCCATCTTCAAACAAAAGTCCATCCATAGGCGTCCCAGCCTTTGTAGCCAGTGAAAATTTAACCACATTGCGGTTTTTACCAAGTACACGGACGCTGCGGATAGACAGATCCTTTTGGGCAAATAAAGGCTTTTCATTCCCCTGTCCATATGGCTCCAGCAAATCCAGTTCCTCAATCAAAGGCTCACTTATGTATTCAAGAGGCATCGGTACATCAATCCACACCTTTTTTACGAAATCTTCTTCCGTAAGTTCCGCATGTTCATTTAATGCCCTTCGGAATTCATCCACATTCTCCTTTAAAAGAGAAAGCCCTGCTGCCATGGGATGACCTCCGAATTTTAATAAAAGATCTTTTACCTCCATCAGAGCATCAAACATGTGATAGGACTCAATGGAACGCCCGGAGCCCTTAACATGCTCCTCACCATCAGTGAGAACAAATGCAGGTTTTTGAAACCGCTCTCTTAATCTGCCAGCTATAATTCCGGCAAGTGACTCATGACAGTCCGGCAGATATACCACCAAAACCTTATCACGGTAAAAATGATCTTCTACCAGCTTTACAGCCTCATCTGTTCCTGCTTTTGTCATATCCTTGCGCTGATCATTGAGATCCTTTAATTCAACAGCCATTCGGTCTGCTTCTTCCTCTTCCTGACATAAAAGCAGAGAGAGTGCCAGCTTGGCAGTCACCAGACGACCGCCTGCATTCAGACACGGGCCGATTACGAACCCAATCTGATATGCCGTAATATGATCCTTATCCAGGTTATTCTTCTCTATCAGCTTTAAAAGCCCCAGACTTTTTGTATTTCCAATACGTTTTAAGCCTTCTTTTACAATAATGCGGTTCTCATCCTGAAGCTTCATCACATCGCCGACTGTTGCTATGGCAGCAAATTCCACCATATCCAGCCATTTCTCTTTCGAAATGCCAAAAGCCTCATACAAAGCCTGTACCAGCTTAAAGGCTACCATACCGCCGCAGATCTCGGGAAATGGATACATACAGGCTTCCTGCTTGGGATTTACAATAGCATCTCCAGGAGGCAGAACTTCTTTCCCCTCCTCTTTTCTGATGTCATGATGATCCGTCACAATCACTGTCATTCCCAGATCTTTGGCAAGCTTTATCTGTTCAACTGCGGCAATTCCATTATCGCAGGTTACAATCGTGTCAATCCCGTCATCATAAGCCGCTCTGATTATGGATTCATTAATCCCATACCCATCCTTAATCCTGTCAGGAATCTCATAATCCACCACCGCACCAGTTTCCTTAAATGCCTGATACAAAAGATAAGTAGAGCAGACTCCGTCAATATCATAATCTCCCACTATTCTGATGGGTTTTAACTGTTTAATCTTCTCTTCTAAAATCAGTACAGCCCGATCCATATCTTTTAGCAGACAGGGGCTGTATAACTCATCCAGTCCCCCTCTTAAATACTTTTCCACTGCTTCCGGTCCTGATACATCCCGGTTTCTTATAATTCTTGCAGTTACAGGCGATATATGATGAAGCTCTGCCATTTCATTAAAATCAGCTCGTTTGGTCTGAAGCATCCATTTTTCTGCCGCCATTTTTTTTGATCTCCTTCACTACACACTCTTCTGCTGTCTTTCCTTTAGATACTTTCATCTCTTTTAATTTCCTGATCCTTGTAATTTCCCGAACTCCTTTCTTTCCACTGCCTTCGTTTTCCTGCAGCCCTTCTTTGCGCTTTTTCGATGCAGACAGACGGCTCATCAGGCTGGTAATGGAATAAAGAATGGGTGCAAAATCTCCCCGGTATGCCTTTTCACAAGTGGATTTAACATCAAAATGCTCATTTCCAATCTCCTTAAACAGATATTTTTCATCATCAATGATATGTTTCAGCCGGTCAATCAGCTGATTGACTGAATTAGTGAGAATTCCGATCTCATCCCTGGAGCGATAGGATAAATATACATCAAGATCTCCGTCTGCCACTCTCCTTGTCCCTTCAACAAGATCCTTTACCGGTTTGTCAATTGCCATAATAATGTAGATCACAAGGAGGGAAATTAAAAATCCCACAACACCCACACTGATGACCTTCATCCTGGCCAGACGCATGTATAAATGATCGCCTTCAATGCTGGCTGCTTCTGATCCTTTTCTGTTATAATCCACGACCTTTAAAAATCCGTTGCTTGCTTCATCAAACAGCTGTCTGGATTCCCCCATAATAATGTTAAATGCCTCTTCGGAGTTGTTTTCCCTGCTGACCGAAAGAAGGCGGTCACTGCATTCCAGATAATTATTCCAATTGTCTTTCGCCTGCGCCATCAGCTCACGGTCCGACTCGTCGGCAATATAAAGCTCGTACCGGGAAAATGACTGGCCTATCTCAGTTCTGATAGCCTCCATCTCCTGCTCCAGCCTGGTTTTGTCAGCCACGCTTGTAGTAACCACATGGTTATATTCTTTAATACGGTAATCCGCCGTCCTGGTATTTAACTCTTCCGCAATGATGATGGCAGGCACCCATGACTGGGAAATCACCGTACTGGCCTCATTGATCTTACTTGCCGTTATAACAGATTCCGTACCAATAAATAAAAGTCCCAGGATACTGATCGCTCCCAGTAAAAGCAGCTTTGTTTTTATTTTAATATTTCTGATAGATGTCACTTTCATATTCTCTTAATCTCTTCCTCCTGGACCGGTAATCCGGTATTTCTTTTTCAACAACTGACCAGAATGCTTTCGAATGATTCATAAAAAATCGGTGAGCCAGCTCATGTACCACCACGTAATCTGCCAGATCTTCCGGCAGCAGCACAAGTCTCCAGTTAAAGTTTAAATTGCCCTTTCCGCTGCAGCTCCCCCATCTGGTTGCCTGGTCCCGGATGGCAATCCTTCCGTAATCTGTATTCATGATCCGTGACCATACCGCAGTTTTTTCCTCCAGATACTGTCTGGCCCGCTGCCTGTACCAGCTCTTAATAACTGTTCTGACCGTGTTCTCCCCTTCCCTTAAATCCTCAGGATTTATGGAACCAGTGAGCGTTAAATCACCTGGGGATTCCTTTATAAAAATTCCCTTTTTCTTAAAATCAGGTAAAATACGAAGTGTACGCTTCTCCCCAAAAAGCAGCAGAACACTCCCGTCTGTCCAGGAAAGCTGCTGCCGGGCCGACTGGATCTTCACCTTCTGTACTGCCTCATACACCCAGCTGCTGTTTTTAAATACCAGCTCATGTCCAAATCGGTAAGGTGCAGACAAAGGAAGCCTTACTATGACTTCACCAGTTTTTGAAATCTGCAGGGCCATGGTTTTCCGGTTGGACTTCACTATCCGGTAACTGCAGAAATTTCCATCTTCAAAGGGCAGAATTCCAGTGCTCCTTTTATCTTCATTATGCTCCACTTTCATTATGCTCCACTTCCATATATGCAATTCCAATCTTTTTCTTCATTTACGCTGAAGCCCGTACCCCTAATTATATCGAAAAACAGAAAAGGAAACAATAGATTTTTTATTCAGAGCGTTCCGAAATCTCCTTCAGTTTCCCGAAATCAGAAATAAAATAACCCTTTTCCTTCTTCATAATTCCCTCATCACAGAACTTTTTCATGACAAACAGCACATGGCGGTAGCTGACATTCATATATTCAGAGACATCCGTATGGGAAATCCCATACATCCCCTCTTTGTGATGGGTAAGTATAAAAGAGGCAAGCCTTTTTTCAAGAGAATAATTCAAATATTCACTGAGCCGGAAACTTCTGGCCATCAGCTTGCTGGAGATATAGGATGCAAAATAAAAGGACACCCCGGCATCCTTTTTACACATATCCCTGATCTCTTCTAAATCAAACTCCAGGCAGTAACTATCATCCACGACTCTGTTTTCTTTTGTAAAGTCCTCATTGCAGAAAATAGAAAGCTCCCCCAGCCAGTCCTCTCTTCCCGCAAAATCAAGAATTGAACGGCGGCCGTTTTCATGGTCAATATATATTTTCACCGTACCCTGGCGGATAAAATAGCATCGGGATATGGACTCCCCTACCTTAAATATATTGCTGCCTTTCAAAAAATGTCTCTCCTGCCCCATTTTTAATAAGCTGCCGGGTATTTCACAAGTTACAAATTGTTTCATTATTAATTCCTCTGATATGATATTTCTCATAGTAGGTTATCCAGAATCTATGGTATCATATTCCCGAGGTGAAAACAATGACGAAGAAAAACTCACAATTAATTGCTTATTCCATTTTATCCTTTGTATTCTTTGGATTTGGAGTTTCGCTGCAGTTAAAAGCAGCAATTGGACAGAGTGTCTTAAATGCTCTGGCAGTTACACTTTCCTACCTGATTCCGTGGAAGGTGGGTACCATACTAAACATGATCAATACCATTTTCTTTATCAGCTATTTACTTTTCAGGCGTACCCGATTAAACTATAAGGACATCATTCAGATTATAGCTACCATTGGAAATGGAATTATTATTAACTTTTTTCTCTACCAGGTTCTGTCCGGTTTTACGGCCGAAAGCTATCTTTTTAAGTTATTGCTTTATATTACAGGTCTGATCATTGCTTCCTTAAGCCTTGGTGCAGTCCTGGCAATTGGAATTATCCGTTTTCCGCTGGAGAGCCTCTGTCTGACCATCACGGAACTTTTTCACAGAAATTTCACGGCTGTACGCATGAGCTTTGACGTGATATTTCTGGCTGTGACGATTGCCCTTACCTTATGGGCGCGTACCCCTTTGCAGATCCGGGAAGGAACCGTAATCAGCGTTATACTTCTTTCCCCGCTGTTAGGAATCTGCTATGACTTTTTTAAAAAGCACTGGAATATGGAGGACTGAATACATGTACCATACATACTTAATCGATATTGACAACACCATTCTTGATTTTGATGCTGCAGAAGAGCGGAGCTTTCAGAATGTAATAGAATCCTACTGCCTTCCCTTTGAACGCAGCATGCTGGATGAATATAAAAAGATTAATAAAAACCTCTGGAATCTTCTGGAACAGGAAAAAATCAGCAGAGAAGAGGTATTTCACACCCGATTCTCCTTATACTTTCAGACCCTGAAAAAAGAGGTAGACGGAATAGAGGCGGAATCCCGCTACCGGAGCTTTCTTGGCAACAGTCCGGAGCTGATCCCCCACGCAAAAGATACACTGATACAATTAAAAAGCATGGGGAAAAAGCTCTACTCTGCTTCCAACGGAGTCTATTCCACCCAGATCACGCGACTGAAACAGGCTGGTATCTACGACCTGTTTGACGGCATGTTTATCTCCGAAAAGGTAGGAAGTGAAAAACCTTCTCTGAATTTTTTCAGACACTGTTTTCTTCATATCCCTGATTTTCAGCAGGAAGAAACCCTCATGGTGGGAGACAGTTTAAGTTCCGATATCCAGGGCGCCGTGAACGCCGGTATCGACTCCTGTCTCTTCATCCGGACAGATTCCTTCGTCGAATCCCCCGCAACTCACACCATCCATAATCTGACACAGCTTTTAAGCCTGTAGCTTTTTACAGGCAGAATCTTCCTTCCAGTGCCAGGAACTGATCCAGTACCATCCGGCTTACCCTGGCTCCGAATACAGTGGCAGGATGAGCCGGATAATACATGGCATCAGAGAATTCCTTATGAAACATGACGATCACATAGGATCCATATGGAGTAAATACAATGCCTCCGTCATTGCGGCAGGCATCCATGCTCCCGCTTTTTGAAGCCACTGAAATCAGTATTTCATCCGTATTATCACTGTCCATATAGACCGGAGGAAAATCCTTAGTGATCATGCTGTTGTAATGCTGTTTTTTTAATATTTCAATCATCGCCGCATCAGCCCGTGGACTGACCAGTTCTCCCTTTACCAGTCTTGTAAAAATACTGCCATAATCCTTCGGCGTACTGGTACCCAGTCTCCGGTACTGATTAAAGTGAAGAGGATTGTAAAGAACGGTATCTTTGCATCCCAGCCTCTCTATACAGCGGTTGATGGTATCCAGCCCCAGATAGTCAATCATCATATTAGTAGCAACATTATCACTGACTATTATCATTAAAACAGCCGCATCCTTTACCCGCAGAACAGCCCCCGGTTCAAGGGATACCAGCACACCGCTCCCATCCACCACATGCTCATCCTTATATTCTACAAAGTCCTCCAGGCTTTTGTTTCCTTTTTCCACTTCATCAAACAGACAGGCAAGAATAAAGGTTTTTATGGTACTGGCAGTCTCATATTTCTCATCCTGTCCCAAAGCAATTACATTCCCATGAAAATCATTTAAATAAATTCCCATCTTCCCGTCGTAGCTCATAATTTCCGCCTGTATTCTTTTTTCTAATGTAAATCTGGAATCCATGTCATCCTCCGTTTCATTCCCTTAGAATATACTGCCTGAAGCATACCAGCTCTTCGCCAGATCCTCCCGGTAATCCGCTGCCTCCGTATTTAAACTGTTAATAACCACTCCGCTGCTGCCGATCTTTCCCGTAGAATGGATATACCTGCCATTTCCCATATACATTGCAATATGTCCAGGAAAATACATCAGGTCTCCGGGAAGCATTTCTTCCTTTGGTATTTCCCGGACAGGAAATCCCGCCTGGATCTTCGCATCCCGAAAGATAATGATTCCGCTAATCAGATAACTCTGCGAAGTCAGTCCGGAACAGTCAATCCCCAGTGACGTTCTTCCTCCCCACCGGTACTGCGTCCCCAGATACTGCATTGCATTCTCCACAACTGCCTGGCGGAATTCCTTTTCATCCACAATTTCCTTCTGTGGAAGCTTTCCTGTCCACAATCCGCTCTGGGAATATTCTTTCGGGCGCAGATACTGATTTCTCACAAACCCTCTCTGTCCGTCAAATAACTCCACCAGTGCCCAGCCAGGTTCCATGGATTCAAACTCCAGGACCTTTATAAGCGCTCCTCTGGGAACACTTATGATTCTGACACCCTGTACCTTAGGCAGTGACATAATGTCTACGAATTCCCCATCAGTCACCATAAGGCCGCCCTCTTCCCAGTTAATCAGTGCAGAAAGACCGGTCAGTTCCACATCTTCTTTTCTTACATACCCCGGATAATGATATGCAGTTATAACCGGATAAAAACCCTGTTCTTCTCCCCCTCTGATCCGGAGTCCCATTCCATATATTCCTTCATCTGCAATGGAAGAAACTATTTTCTTTTCCCTGTTTTCTTTTGTTTCCTCCGGCCGGTCCCATATGATGATTACCGGTTTTACAATCACTGCAAACTGTTCCATCGCTTCCTCCTTTCATTACGAAGAACCGGACATACAAGTCAAAAGCAGCGGATATTTCCGCTGCCTTTCATCCGTTTCGTCAACACTCATATAATTTCTTATATTCTTCTGCCTCTTTTTTATTCGCCAGCACAAAATGTTCCTTTCTGATTTCCTGCCAGAAAGGCTGGTCTGTTGTATAATCATGAATAGACGGATCATAAACCATCAGTTTCTTATCCTTCTCATGCTTTGGATCCGGCATGGGAATTGCAGAGAGCAGCGCCCTGGTGTAAGGGTGAATGGCATGAGTGATCAGTTCTTCCGTTTCAGCCATCTCCACAATCTCACCTTTCCGGATCACTGCAATCCGGTCTGTAATAAACCGCATGACCGACAAATCATGGGCAATGAACAAATAGGTGATCTGACGCTCCTTCTGCATTCTGGTAAGAAGATTAAGAACCTGCGCCCGTACCGACACATCAAGAGCAGAGATTGGTTCATCTGCAATAATAAACTCAGGTTTCATAATCAGAGATCTGGCGATTCCGATTCGCTGCCTCTGCCCTCCCGAAAACTCGTGAGGGAAGCGGCTGGCAAACTCCGGGAGAAGCCCTACATCAAGAAGCGCCTGGTTCACCCGTTCCTTTCTCTCCTGCTCAGAAATCCCTTTTTCAATATTCATTAACCCTTCGCTGACAATATAATCCACCTTGGCTCTTTCATTCAGTGATGCCTGGGGATCCTGAAAAATCATCTGAATTTCCTGAATTACCTTCCGGTCAAGTTCTCCGGATATATCTCCATTTATCTTTTGACCCTTATAGAGAATTTCTCCTCCTGAGGTCTTTATAATTCTCATGACCGCTCTGCCAATGGTGGTCTTTCCAGAGCCGGATTCCCCCACCAGTCCAAAGGTCTCCCCTTTATAAATCTTAAAGTTCACCCCTTTAACTGCCTGATATTTCTTTTTCCGATCACCGAAGGTCACTTCTAAATCCTTTACTTCCAATAATACTTCCCGCTCCATCAGAACAGACCTCCCTCTCTGATTATTTTTAGTACCTGCGGCGGATCCGTCTTCGGTGCCCTTTCATCAAGCAACCAGGTTTTCGCCTTATGGGTAGGGGAAACGCTGAAATAAGGAGGACTCTTTACAAAATCAATTTTAAGCGCCTGTGGATTTCTGGGAGCAAATGCATCTCCTTTTATTTCTGCATAAAGATTGGGAGGCGTCCCGGCTATGGAGAATAAATCCTCTCCCTTTATCCCAACCTGTGGCAAAGAAGAAAGAAGTGCCCAGGTATAAGGGTGTCTTGCATCATAGAAGATATCTTCGCTGGTTCCGATCTCCACAATATCCCCTGCATACATCACAGCAACTCTGTCTGCCGTATTGGCCACCACTCCCAGATCATGGGTAATCAGTATAACAGAAAGCTTGTATTTCAGCCGCAGTTCCTTAATCAGCTCAAGAATCTGAGCCTGTATGGTCACATCAAGAGCCGTTGTGGGCTCATCACATATGAGAATCTGGGGATTGCAGGCAATGGCAATGGCGATTACCACACGCTGGCGCATCCCGCCTGAAAATTCATGGGGATACTGATAAAACCGCTTCTCCGGTTCCTGAATCCCTACATCGGTCAGATACTGAAGCGTTCGCTTTTTGGCTTCCGCCCTGCTTCCTTTCTGATGAAGGAGAACCGCCTCCATAATCTGAGCTCCAATGGTCTTTAACGGATTTAAGCTGGTCATGGGATCCTGCATGATCATGGCAATTTCATGCCCCCGCAGCTTTAACCAGTCCTTTTCTTTCTTTATTCCCGTTAATTCAACTGCCGTTTTATCATCAGAGCCGTAGTAAACGGCTTTTCCGCAGCTGACACTGCCGTTTTTATCCAGAAGTCCCATAAATGATTTTGTAAAAACCGATTTTCCGCTTCCCGATTCCCCTACAATCGCCAGAATCTCCCCTTTATAAAGTTCCAGAGAGATTCCCCGGATGGCATGAAGCCGTTTCCCTCTCAGTTCAAAGGTAATATCTAAATCACTTACCTCTAATATTGTCTCACGTTCCATTGGCAGCCTCCTTATATATGATTCTTCGGATCGGCGGCATCAGAAAACGCATTGCCGATAATGTAAAATGAAATAGTTACAAATGAAAGAATAATGGTAGGATAAACCAGCTGATAGCGCAGAGCCGGGCTGGTAATGAGCGCTCTTCCTTCATTGATTAAGTTTCCAAGGCTTGGGATATTAACCGGAAGCCCCAGACCGATATAAGTAATAAACACCTCATTACCAATGGCTGCAGGAATGGTAAGTGCCATACGAAGCATAATGACGGAAACCAGATAAGGCAGAAGATTTTTCACAATAATTCTGACAGTCGGTGTTCCAAGACATCGGCTTGCAACATTATAATCCCTGTCTCTGATAATCAGTATCTGGTTGCGGATAAATCTGGCCATCTGAATCCATCCCGTAAGACACATGGCAAATATAAGCGTCTTCACGCTGGGTTTTAATATGTAAGAGATCAAAATCAATATGATGGTATTAGGTATATTATCGATGATATTATAAATTTCAGTCAGAATAAAGTCCGCCTTCCTGACATAACCCCAGATCACACCAACCGTAATTCCGATCACAGCCTCCGCCAGTGCCACTGATAATCCAATAAACAGAGAAGTTCTTGTCCCCGACCAGATCCGCGCCCATAAGTCCTGACCGATGGAATTGGTTCCGAGAATAAACTGTTTTCCAGGCGGAATATTACGAAACTGCATTCCACTGGAATCATTGATGATCAGGTTCGGATCATACTGCCCCGGTAGATAAGGCTGTACAAACGTAAATGCCAATAGCAGAAACAACAGCACCAGCAATGCAAATGCCATGCGGTTTTTAAAAAAAGCATGAATCGTACTCTTCCAGTAAGAATAATTGCTGAACCCCGTTTTCTCCGTCTCAGCCTCATTATATCCGCCGAACGTAAACAGCTCCGCTTCTTCCATATTTTCGATTAATTCCGCTTCTTTTGTATGGCGGTAAGAAAATTGCTTCATCATCTGTCACCTGCTTTCTTTCCAAGGCTGATTCTGGGATCCAGCATTACCATCATAAGATCCCCAAGAAGCAGTCCCAGTACGCCCACACAGGCATACAAAAGAACAATCCCCTGCACCATGGCATTGTCATGCTTTTTAATTACTGTAACCAGCAGACCGCCCATTCCGGGAATGCTGTACAGAGATTCTATATAGATTGACCCGATCACCGTATTTAAAAATGCAGTGGGGATATACTGGGCCAGAGGTACAAACGCATTGCGGAAAATATGCTTAAACATAACCTTACCTTCCGACAGCCCCTTTGCCTTGGCTAACCTCACATAATCCTTATTGCTTTCATCAATCATATACCGTCTCAGCCACATCCCATAAAATGCAATATTTCCAAGAGACATGGAAATAACCGGCAGCACCCAGTATTTGGGATCATCAATCTCAAACAGCAGTCCTACATGAAAAAGCTGAGTTCCATAAAGCTGGATATAGAGGAAATAGACTGCAGCCGGTACAGCCTGAATACAAACAATAAAAAATGTTCCGATTCTGTCAAACCAACGGTACTGATACCTTGCCATCAAAGCCCCCATGGGAAGCCCCACGAGAAGAGACACAATCATAGACCAGATTCCCAGCTTAATGGACACAGGAACCTTATCAGCCAGAATATCCGATACAGGAACATTGGAGCGGTAAATCCTGGACATCCCCAGATCCCCACGAAGCAGGCTTTTAAAAAAATGGGTGATCTGAAGCGGCAGCGGATCTGATAATCCCATCTCCTTTAACCCCACTTCGATCTGCTGAGGCGTCATTTTATCAAAGTTCTGGAAATAACCTTCAATCGGCATGAGACGGAGAAGACAGAATACAACGGTCAGAATGATGATCAGTGTAAGAAATGAACGTGCGATTCTTTTGCTTAAGTATAGTAACATCAGTTTTTCAGACTCCTTTTTTAGTTTGTAAAAATACTCTCTGAAGACGACGTAATACAGGCCCACCTCCCCTTCAGACGGTATTTTTCCGCCGGACCAAAAGCGCAGCCTGTGATCCGGCGTTTTCCCTTACCGTTTATTTTTCACTTGCATCCCGGTTAGCTTTATATTCATCCATGGAAATGAAATGATCCTTTAAATGCTGTCCTTTATACCGGAGATTTGATACTCCAAAAGGTGCATACTGGCCTTCAAATACATCCAGCTTGTTTGCCACATACTTACTGACGGAGATACTGAAAGGAATGACAAATGCATGATCAACCAGACTGGCCTCTGCCTTTGCAAATGCCTCATATCTTGCATTTATATCCACTTTCAATTCTTTTGCCTGATCGACTAGAGTAAAGTATTCCAAAGCCGCATCAGCAGAAGGTGTTCCTTCTTCGATTGCCTTTGCAATATTTCCATACTTATAGCCCAGTTCATATCCGCTTTCACCCTTTTTCTGATAGAACGGATCTGTCCAGGTCTCCGGATCTGCATAATCTGCACCCCAGTTGCATTTCATAAATGCGAATTTACCGTTTCTGCGGACTTCCGTTAAAAATCCGTCTGCAGGGCCTGCCTCAACAACGATATCAATAAAATCATTGCCAAGAAGGCTTTCCATCTGCTGTTCCACTACCTGGCATTCTTTATCCCAGTTCACTTCAGACGGATTGTACGGCATCAGCACCTTCACGGGAAAAGTCACTCCCGAAGCTTCCAGCTCCTTCTTTGCCAGATCCTTGTATTCCTTTGCCTTTGTTTCATCAAATGTCTGGGTTAAGTTCGCCATATCTCCAACCTTTGTGTAATCCTGACCTTCGGCATTGAAGGTAAAGTTTGGCGGAGTAATGGAGTTAATAACGAAATCATCCGGAGTTGCTGATTCTAAAACTGCCACTTCCTTGGACTTATTAAGCGCTGATGATAACGCCTTACGGAAGTTTTCGTTATTCACTGCCTTTTTCCAGTTTTCCGGCTCATACTGGGCATCAAACTGAGGATTAAAGTTAAAGCAGTAGAAATAGGAGTAGCTTGTTTTCGGTCTCTCCCTGCTGATTAAATTCTTTGTATCTTCACTGCTCATCCAGTCATCCAGGATATCAGAAGAGAGCTCCGCATAATCCACCTCTCCCCGCTTCACCATCTCAGGTCCGATTGTATTGTATTCCGCATTGTAAATTTCCTGTAATTCATCAATATAAACCTGTGCTGCATCGAAATTTAACGGATTTTTCTTCATAACATGCTTTTCCTGAGGAGAAAATTCTTCCAGATAGTAAGCACCGTTATAATACATCTTATCTGCTCCTGTAGCAAAATCCTTACCAAGTTCTTCTAACTGAGGACCATAGGCTGGCATATAAACTATATAAGCCAGAGAAGACAGGAAATAAGGAACCTCTTTCTCAAGAGTATAGGTGAGGGTATGTTCATCTACCGCCTTAACACCAACCTGGGAGAACTCAACCGGCTGCCATACCTTTCCATCCTTATCTGCACCTCCGTTGTAAACCAGTCCGTTATAATAATTTTCGGCATTGGCAACGATACCAAATAAATTCTGTACATTGGCACTTTCATATTCCGGAGTCAGTTCATACTTCATCGCATCCACAAAATCCTGGGCAGTAACTGCTCCAACCTCTTTGCCTGTATTATCGACCCATTTTGCATCTCTGAGTTTAAAAGTCCAGGTAAGAGTTGCATCATCATAAGTCCACTCTGTTGCCAGCCCCGGTTTAATTTGTCCCTTGCTGTCGTATTCCACCAGAGTATCGATCACATTTGCACCGATTTTATAATCATCTTCTGAGGAAGAGGTGAGATAATTAAGAGTTGTTGCCTCTCTTCCATAAAGTTTCTTATAAACTGCCGGCTCCCCGCTTCCTTCCGTCTTTGCTCCGCCCTCAGCAGTTCCTGCACTGCTCTCAGATGCTTTTTTTCCGCCGCAGCCGCTGAGCACAGTTGCAGCCGCAAGAGCTGCGCAGAGAATCCCGGCTGCTAATCTTTTTTTCTTCATAATTTTCCTCCATTTTTTCTTATTTCTAAACCCGTCAGGGATTAGTGTCCTCATTGGTCTGTTCCTATTACTCCCCAAACACAGGTACTTTAAAAATTCCCAGCCCAGGCTCCGTATTCATTAAAATCCTGTTTCCAAGAAATGAGGGGCCTCCGGCATACGGATCTTCTCTGCATAAAGAAGGTCCGTCTAAATCCGCCCTGGTAATAATACCCTTTGCCGCCGCCAGATGGGCTGCTGCGCTGACCGCAATCTTGCTTTCCAGCATACATCCGATCATACACTCCACTTCGTAACATTCTGCTATGGCACAGACTTTTAAAGCTTCGTAAATCCCCCCGGTTTTCATCAGCTTTATATTGATCAGATCTGCCGCATGTTCTTTAATAATATGTATGGCATCCATGGCTGAAAACACGCTCTCATCTGCCAGTATTGGAGTCTGTACCTGGCTGGTAACAAGCTTCATCCCTTCAAAATCGTGAGCATTTACCGGCTGTTCCACCAGATCCATATCGATCCCCATGTCCTCCAGCTTTCGTATAATCCTCACTGCATCTTTTGCAGACCACCCCTGGTTTGCATCAATCCTAAGCTTAATATCGGACCCCACAGCCTGGCGAATGGCTTTGATCCGTTCCACGTCCTTTTGTCCCTCTTTGCCAACCTTAATCTTGAGTATTCGAAATCCCTGTTGGACCGCAAGGAGACTGTCTCTTACCATCTCCTCCGCCTCATTTACGCTGATGGTCAGATCCGTCTCTATCTCCCCTTTGCAGCCTCCCAGAACCTTATAGAGGGGCTTGCTGCAGGATTTTGCGAACAAATCATATACTGCCATATCCACAGCCGCCTTAGCTGAAGTATTCTTAACCATGGATTTATGGAGTACTCGCATAATCCCATCCAGATTTTCAATCTCCATCCCAATTAATCCAGGTGAAATAAATTCCTCAATGGCGCAGCGGACTGACCCTTTCGTCTCTCCCGTAATCACAGCTGTAGGCGGCGCTTCGCCGTATCCGGTCTGCCCGTCATCTGCCGTAATTCTGACTACGATATCATTTACAGTCTCCACAGTCCTGAGGGCTGTTTTAAATGGAGTTACAAGAGGAATGTGTACTTCTGCCGTCTCAATTTTTGCAATCTTCATTCTAATTTCCTTCCTATAATCCGATCTGTGACTATGTTTTTATTCCTGACCAATTCCATTAACTTCTTTGTATAATTGAAGCGATATTTCCCCCATAATCCGTTCAAATGCAGGAGTATCTGTTTCATTTCCGCAAAAGCACACGAGAAATGGAACTTTTCCGTATACAATTCCCACATCATGAGTAATTCCACGATCCTCACCTGTCTTATGGGCTATTTCAGGTTCCTCTTCCAAAGCCTGAAGGTAAAATGGAATCTTACTGCAAAGCTGTTGATTCTTTAAAATCGAGATCATCTGCCTGCTTGCCGCTTCGCTGACCAATTTCCCCCGATACATCATCGTAAGCAGCCTTCCCGTCTCAGATGCCGTTATGTAATTCTGAATCCCCTGTGCTGATTTTTCTGCATCATACATCTTTCTGTTAAGACGGGTATTTTCAAATCCAAGAGATGTGATATACCGATTAATCTCCTCCATCCCCAGCAAATCAATCAGCACATTGGTTGCCGTATTATCACTGAATATAATCATAAGCGTTACAAGATCCAATGCAGTAACGCAGATTCCTTCGTGAAGATAGGTAAGGGCACCACAGGACGGAACGCAATCCTTTTTGTATATGGACAGGGAAAAATCCTGCTTCAGCTTCCCTGTTTCAAACTGTTCAAATACAGATGCCATAACAAACAGCTTTATCACACTGGCAGCCATGAGCGGCTGATCTTCCCTGTATCCCACACGCTCTCCTGTCTCCAGATTTTCATATAGAAAACTGATTTTTCCAGGCAGCTTTTCTAATTTCCTGAGCATCTCATCTTGTGTCATTTAGCAAAACTCCCACCAGTCATTTCATCAGCTGATATAAAAAAAGAGGCACTGCACCCATTGTTGACAGCTACCTCGTTGCACCTGATTCAGACTTTTTTATTAAATTTTCTTATATCATTTACTATTTAGTATAATAAATTCTGGAAAAAAATCAAGCGATAAATTCATGGATCTATATGAATATTGGAGTCTGCCTAAAAATCACACAATGTTACGGAAGTGATTCTTTCCTTATACGCAAAAACTTGGATTACTGACAGAATCCCATAACAAGAATGGAGCAGGATTCATACGAATCCCACTCCGACTTATGACAAAGAGCCATTATTATATTTGTAAAATGGTGGATGCCACTTTTTAAATTATTTTTTTTAACTGCTCTTAGCGTACAGGATCAAAATCCGATTCTCACTTAAACGCTCCAAAACCCGGTATCCGCTCTCAGATGCAGAGGCAATACCGTTGTGGGAAGGACGGCAATATCCTCCGGGCATACATGTTCCATCATCACGAACCCGAAGTTTTCCTAAAAGCCCCACTATTACCCATTCCGGCCGTTTTAAACGCGGAACATACTTTCTGGTATTATCCCATTGAGGATTGAGGATTGGTTGTGTTTCCATATGCTCCGGCAGCAGAACATTCCCTTTATCATCCTTTATACCAGGCACATTTACCTCATGATATTGTATTCTTCCCCACTCATCAGTCAGATATTTCCCCTTCCAGCGCAGTTCTCCCGAATCTCCCACAATACCCGAAGTACCGGTAACTACTCCCAGAACATAACTGTCCGCTTCAGTGATTTTCCTGATTTTCTGACCGGCACCATCAAACGTGACAAAATAACCTGGTTCAATAGTCTTACCGTCAGAAGTCTCAAATAATTCCCCGTAATCTGCCCCTCCAGAGTTCCATGCTACATCGATATAAGCATTTCCATCGTATAGTATTTTTGCAGCAAGGCCTTTTGCATCCGGGTTTATTCCGTTGGCCAGAAACCAGGAATATATATTGTCAGCTTCCCCAAATGCGCCCATAATATGGGCACCTTCTCTCAAGTTTGTAGAAGTATAAAATCCTTCTGCATGGGATTCATCCCCACTGGCTTCTGTATTAACTCCCTCTGCATGGGCACCGTGTCCGCTTGCTTTTGTTTCATGTCCTTCTGCATGGGAACAGTACTGGTCAGTTTCTGACAAGTAACCCTCTGCATGAGAAAATCCCGCTCTCGCAGCTGTTTGCCAGCCTTCGGCAAATGCATATTCACCCATGCCATAGTCAGATTTCGTGCCCACTCCTCTGACTGCCCCAATCTGGTTTCCATCAACCAAATTCGTAATGGTCGCAGGCGTTCCAGACGGACCCGTATCCCCCGTGGGGCCAGTAAGTCCAATAGGACCTGTATCCCCCGTGGGCCCAGTAAGTCCAATAGGTCCAGCAGGGCCTGTGGGACCAATAGGGCCAATAGGACCTGTGGGGCCTACTTCAGAAATATCATCTTCTATAATAACTAATACCCCTTTCAGTTGAGCATACAAAGAGAAATAAATCGTAGTTGTACTGACATTTACAAGAGCTAAAGTAGTAGGGGCCGTAGTTACATCAATGATACCTACTCCAAATACCTCTCCACTTTTAATAAGAAGATCACCCCCAATATTATCTCCCTGTGATGAAATCAGTGCAAAAGGAGTCCCATTTATGGATTGAGAAGTCTGAGTCGCCACCCACCAGTTAATTACGTATCTGCCTTCTTCTGAAAAGGTTACCTCTCCTGTAGCAGAATTATAGATTATACTTCCAGAAGAATAGACAATTGTATCAAAAAGTACATTTGTGCCGGCAGCTACAGTTGTAGCCAAATTTAAGTCTATTTGAAGAGAACTATTGCTCATAATAATTCCTCCTATACATAAATAGTTATGAAACCATCAATAAATCCTAATGCTTCTATCTATTTTATGTTATAAAAAAGAACTTGTTTACTTTACCAATTTTATTCGGAAATCAGTCAGCTATTCTAATTGAAACCAGTACATCGTTCTGTAAATAACTGAATGGTTTGACAAGTAACCGGCAGAGTTAATTTGATAATGATTAGTTGATGTAAATCAGCAAATACAAAAACAGCCCCGGGGAAATTCCCTGGGACTGTGTCCGTTACGTGCGTGAGAAGATTCGAACTCCCGACACCTTGGTCCGTAGCCAAGTGCTCTATCCAGCTGAGCTACACACACATATTCAATTGACTGCCTTTTCAGGCAATGCCGGCGACCGGAATCGAACCGGTACGGGAGGTAAGTCCCGCAGGATTTTAAGTCCTGTGCGTCTGCCAGTTCCGCCACGCCGGCATTCACATGATTTCTCATGGAAATGGGACCTATAGGGCTCGAACCTATGACCCTCTGCTTGTAAGGCAGATGCTCTCCCAGCTGAGCTAAGATCCCATAAACGATACAGTAAGCATTATACAACTTACATGCTGGTTTGTAAAGCCTGTATTTATAAAATACAGAACGACCCGGATGGGATTCGAACCCACGACCTCCGCCGTGACAGGGCGGCGCTCTAACCAGCTGAGCCACCGGGCCAGATTATCAACTATTTAGTTCAGTGCTAGTGGACCTTCGGGGACTCGAACCCGGGACCGACCGGTTATGAGCCGGTTGCTCTAACCAACTGAGCTAAAGGTCCTAAACATAATAATCTGATAGATGTATTTAGTTAAACGAAAGCCGATGATCGGACTCGAACCGATAACCTGCTGATTACAAATCAGCTGCTCTGCCAATTGAGCCACATCGGCATTCAATGACCCCAACGAGATTCGAACTCGTGTTACCGCCGTGAAAGGGCGATGTCTTAACCGCTTGACCATGGGGCCAAAG
>NZ_JBANEW010000067.1:0-31766 GCF_049890855.1 Lacrimispora sp. 38-1
TTTTTATGGTAGAATGGTAAGTTACATTTGCGATGAAAACTTAACTGGATAACCGTACCTTTTATACTACTATTCTTCTCATATACCTTGTTACTACGGAAACTCCGGTATTGATAAAACTTGGTCCTGTTTCTCTTCCAGTTAAGGCGGCTATAGCTAACGCCATGCCAAGATAACCCATGGTATATGGATTCTGCATTAAAACAGCCTTTATAACATTAGCATCTAACATGTCTCTGATGATATCTGTAACATCAAATCCAATCCCAACGATTGGCCTATTACTTGCCATTAAAGCATATCCCATACCTATAGTTGCTCCTTCGTTTGTTCCAAATACTCCTACTAAATCAGGATTTTCATTAATATACGTTTCTACCATACTTTGTGCAATAATAGGATTCCCTTGTGCATATTGTGTCTCAAGAAGCCGGTATCTGCCGTCCTGAACGATTATGTCATAAAAACCATACTGCCTGTTCATTGTTGTAACAATCTCTGGAGATACCCCCACAACACCTATTGAACCTTCAAAAATCCCTTCTTCTTGAAGCTCATTTATCATTAGCTGCCCCGCCAACCTTCCTGCACTATAATTGTCTGTAGAAAGTGTAACTATGGCTTCCTCATCAGCAGGCGCGTCAACATATATGATTCCAACACCACTTGCTTTTGCTTCCCGTACGGCACTTGATACCCTTATGGGATCCAATGCTGCAAGCATAATCAGATCAGCACCATTTAATACTGCATTATTAATGACATTTATTTGCTCTTCAACTACTCTTTCCTCAGGGGCATTCCATATGTAGTTAATACCTGCCAGCCTGGCCATATCCCCTACACCTTCATTTATTCTATAAGAAAACTCCTCTATCTTATCCAACGTAATTAAATAGATTTTTTGACTCTGCAAAAATGTTTCTGTACTTAATATTATTGTTTCCTTATTCAATTTGAAATACCTCACTTTAAATATCATAATGTTCTTAATATATTAAACACATTAAATATATCAATGAGCCCATATCCAAAGATTCTATTAGGATACACTTGTGTTACATCTCTACTGGCTCCTCTGATAAAATAGCTTTTAATAATCATGGTATTAACAAATTCCTCGTTTCCTCTTATAACTGCCCACTCAAGAAACAGAGCAACTAATCCGCAAGTGTGTGCTGCCGATACACCGGTTCCGGTATATCTTATGAATTCATTATTCAAAGCCGGTGCAACATAATTTACACCAGGAGCTGCAAGTTCAGGTTTTACCACATTGACACTGGTATAACCTCTGCTGGCATTTTCATAAATATTTTGAGTAAAAGGGTTATAAGCAGTTACAGTGATGGGTACAAAGGAATTTCCCGGATCCAGAACTGTAGTATATGTATCGCTCTGGATAAAATATGTTCTTTCAGATATAAAATCCCCCATAGGAAGCCAGATATGAAAACCGGCAGACAGATTGGTCTGTGAATAGACATTGAATCTCCAAACCCCGGTAGATATATTTGAAAATCGAAATAAGATTAATTGGTTTCCGGTTAACGTTTCGACTAATTGGAAGTTTATATAAATAACAGTTTCTTCAAAAATAAATGAAATTCTCCGATTTATGTTTAAACCCGCAGTAATAATGGGGATATATTCTCCTCCAGGTGATAATATATCCACGGAATATCTTGCCGGTGCTTCCCCCCATAATTCCATACTAAAATTACGATCACCATCGGCCACATATAATTCCACGGGAAAACTAATCTGATCCGGGTCAATGATCCTAAAAAAATGTCTGCCAAAATTTCCTTCATTTCCTGCAGATACCACAATGCCTACATTTGTATAGTTTCCTACAAAAGAAAGAAAATTGCTTAAGTTGGAATCTCCGGCATGGGATGATTGCGAGGTTCCCAGTCCCAGGCATATTGCTATAGGCATTCCAACTCTTCTTGCCGTCAATATGCAGTATTGGACCCCCCACATAATATCGTTTTCCTGATAAGCCACTGCATCTCTTGGTATAAAATAAAAATCCCGGAGATACTGCTTAGCCTGAGTAAGCTTTACTATAACGAGTCTGGATTCCGGAGCAGCTCCCTGAAACTGAGCCTCATTATTTGCTGTCCCGGCTGCAACTCCCGCCATCATGGTACCATGTCCGTTTTCATCCATGCTAGGTACAATATCAAGTGGATTATCTGATATTAATGCCAGATTAATTTGTTCTTCCAGATACTCAGTGCCATAATATGTTTGAAAAGGATACGCTGTTGCGCTAGGTATTGTCTGGTCCCATATGGATATTATCTTAGTTGTCCCGTTAGCATTCCGAAATACAGGATTCAGATAATCAATACCTGTATCTACAATACCTATTAAAACTCCGCTTCCAAACATATTAAAGGCCGGCAAACGTCTCAGGTTATCCACACCAGATGCCCGAATACTGACATCACTGGTCAGGCCGCATATATTTGGTATAATTGCATAGCTAAATTGAATTAATAAATCCTCTGTAATTGATGCCAATGGTATATGAATTACAGCAAAGGCGTCATTAATTATATGAACGACAGCATCTCCAAAAGCTTCCAGTATTTGAGGGTTATAACCATATTCTATGATAAAGTCAGCATATTCTTCGCTTCTTATTCCATATTGTTCTTCTACAGTCATAGTCTGTCTCCTTAGACATCACCCTTATATTACAATTCTCCTCATATACCTTGTTACTATGGAAACCCCTGTATTAATGAAGTTTGGTCCTGTATCTTTTCCTGTTAATGCTGCTATAGCTTGTGCCATGCCAAGATACCCCATAGTATATGGGTTTTGGACTAAAGTGGCTCTTAAAACTTCATTGTTCAACATATCTCTTATTATATCAGTAAGATCAAACCCAATTCCAATGATCGGCTTTGTAATTCCCATTAAAGCATATCCCAAAGCGGTGGTAGATACTTCATATGTTGTAAATAAACCTACCAAACTGGGGTTTTCATTAATTACAGCTTCTATTTCATTTTGAAGTGCAACGGGATTTCCTTGTGCATAACGTGTATCAAGTAACTGATATCTGCCATCACGCTTAATCACATCACGAAAACCAATCTGTCTGTTCAACCTTGTAACCATCTCCGGTATTCCTTCTACGATACCTATATCCCCTGTAATTATACCTGCTAATTCAAGTTCATTTATCATTAGCTGTCCCGCAGTCTGCCCGGCATTATAATTATCAGTTGCCAGTGTAACTATGGCACTCTCAACTGCAGGTGAGTCAACATATATGATTCTTACACCTCTTGCTTTTGCTGCTTCCACAGCACCTGAAACCCTTATCGGATCCAATGCCTGAATCATGATCAGATCGGCACCATTGGCCACTGCATTATTAATGACACTTATTTGTTGTTCAACCACTCTTTCTACAGGTGCATCCCAGATATAGGTAATTCCAGTCAGTCGGGCCATGTCCGATGCCCCTTCATTAATTCTATAAGAAAATTCCTCAAGTTTATCCAAAGTTACCAGAAAGACTCTTTGCCTTTGCAGAAATGGATCCTGATTCAATAATAGATTATTTGTATTCAAATTCAATTACCTCACTTCTAATCTTAATGCTTGGAACATCTGGTATACATCCAATATTCCATACCCCCACTCTCTGTTTGGATATAAGATATCCTGACCTCTTCTGGCTCCTCTTTGCATCAGTACTTTTATACTAACTGTATTTAAATTGGGAAAATTATTTCTTACATATCCCCATTCCATTATCATAGCAACCACGCCAGACGTAAATGCAGCTGCTACACCTGTTCCGGTGAACTCCATAAAACCAATTCGCGGTACAGGTCCAACCACATTCATTCCGGGAGCGGCTATATTGGGTTTCAATTGCCCTGTTCTTGTGTATCCTCTGCTTGCATTCAGATACAGGCTGTTATCTAAATAATTATACGCAGTAACAGTTATAGGTACTGAAGCATTTCCCGGCTCCAGAATTGTTGTATATGTATCAGATACAAGAAAAAATGTTTCATTGGATATAAAATTTTCCATAGGCAGCCACATATGAAAACCAAGGTTAATATCTCCTCTTTCATATATGTTAAAGCGCCAGATACCAGGCGATGGAAAAGTAAACCGCAGCAGAATAACCTGAGCACCAAACTGAGTTTCAACTAATTCAAATAAAATATTTATTGTTGTACGTTCAAACAAAAATGGTATAGTATAGCTCTCATTAATACGCGCCACTATTCTGGGAATGTATTCACCTGTTGGAGAAGTTATATCAAGGGAATAGATATTCGGATACTCACCCCAGAATTCCATAGTAAAACCGTTTTCCCCTTCTCCTACTCTAAGCTCTACGGTATCATAACCAGTTATTCTGTCAGCAATTCCATAATAATGCCTTCTTTCATTTCCTTCATTTCCCGCGGCTACTACAACAGCAACCCCAGGACTCCTTCCAATGGTTGATAAGGTATTGCTTAATGGTCCCCTTCCACTATGTCCACCTTGCGAAGAACCCAAGGCAAAGCAAATGACCAGAGGCCTTCTTAAGGTATTAGATACTTCCAGCAGATAATAAATTCCAAACAAAATATCAACTTCAGAATAACATACTGCACCATCCGGTATTAAATAAAAGTCTCTCATCAACTGTTTTGCCTGCCTTAACTTAACAAAAACAATTTCTGAGTCTGTAGCTATTCCATAAAAATTACTTTCCGGTACCTCATTTCCCGCGGCTATTCCGGCAATCATGGTCCCATGACCGTTTTCATCCCTGCTCGGAACGATATCCATTGGATTCTCGCTTGCAATTGCCAGATTAATCTCTTCCCGGGTGTATTCTGTTCCATATATAACACTCTCAGAAGTATTTTCTGAGGTAATTGTCTGGTCCCATATAGAAACGATTCTGGTAGTGTTATTCGCATATTGAAAAACGGGATTTAAATAATCAATACCTGTATCCACAAATCCGATCAAAACACCTCTTCCCCTGAGGTTAAAATTGGGTATTCTTCTCAGCTTTGTAATTCCGGCTGCTTCTAAACTTAAAGCGCTAGTAAGTCCAAATGCTTTAGGAAGCACAGAATAACCCCATTCTTTAATCAGATCAAACGTTAATACTTCTAACGGGACATGTACTACTGCGTATTGATAATTAATAATAGTATATTTCGCAGTTGGAAATCTGTTAAAAACAGTATAGTCTCCACTATATTCTATTATTAAATCAGCATATTCATTATTAATAACCAGCCAACTCCCTTCAAAGATATTAATGCTCAAATCTATTGTATTAATATTATATAAAATATATGTCAAATTAATGCGATAAATGGAACCCGTGAACTGCTGACCTGGATTCCTTTCTTATTTTATCCTGTAAATATAATGCGTTTAATACTCTATCCCCAGCTTTTAGTTCCACGGTATTCTTCACCCAGGCTTTGATATTCTAAAACCCTGTTCAGAGGCTGTTTTGATGTTATCTCATTTCAAAGAATCACAAGTCCCGTATTGTCCCCCAGGCTAGCTTCTCTGTCCAGGAACATAGGAAATCTGAAAAATTCCACAATTAGAATCTATACCAGAGCTGTTAAGGTATTTTTCAACTATATTCGTGATGATTTGGACGTGAAGTTACATTTAAAAGGCCCCGTTAGAAATTTATGTATTATTCATCTTATGCTTGATGGAGGTCTAAGAAGCGAGGAAGTCATTGGTTTAAAGGTAAAAGATATTTGCTTCGACAAAGATTACATATTAATAGAAGATTCAAAGAATCACAAGTCCCGTATTGTTCCCCTGGCTTGGAATTTACGAATATATTTACGCAGTTATTTGGATTATCGTGATTTTAAACCTATGGATGCACTGATTCTTAAAACAAAAGGCTCGGAAGCTATCAACTATAATGTATTAAAACAGCTTTTTTTCAGGATAAGGAAATGGACAGGTGTTGAAAGGCTGCATCCGCATTTATTAAGACATACGTTTGCTGTCTCCTATCTGGTCGGCGGCGGTAACCTGGAATTTCTTCGTGATATGCTCGGTCATAGTGATTACACTACTACCAGGGATTATGTAAAAATGGCAAACCAATACCGCAAGATGGATGCAGATGTGTATAAGCTGGATGACATTTTCTTCCGTCAGATAAAGTAAAAGTATCCCAATCAACCTTCCCGATCGGCCGGAGCTTCTCTGGCCGGGAACTTGGTTGAGATACTTTTTCTAAGGAGATGTTAATTTTAGTATATTAAATTAGAATTTAACGTATTAACGGACATTGGAAACTTAATATTGATAGTTAATAAGTTTGGTGGTATTCTGTACCTAAAGGTAAAGATACGGCGATACTTGATACAAATTCAAACCAATAATTTAGAGAGGTGGCATTATGAGAGACTTTTATGATGTAATCAAATCAAGACAGACAATTAGAGATTTTGAAAACGCCTCCATAGATGATGAGGTCATAGAAAGAATTATTTCAGCGGGAATGAAAGCGCCTACAAATGACCACATGAGAGATTGGCATTTCATTGTTATTAAGGATAAGAATACTGTAGTTAAATTAATTAATAAAATACCAGAGCAAATATCTGATGACGAAGTCAATTCCATATTGCGAGACTGGAACTTAAATGATACTTGCCAACAAAATGCCTATAAAGATGCAATTCCAAAACAGTATCAAATGTTAGCAGAGGCAGCTTGTTTGATTGTTCCATTGCTTAAACAAAAGACGGATATATTGCATCCTAAAAATCTTTCTCACCTAAATGGTTATGCGTCTATTTGGTGTTGTATTGAAAATATGTTTCTGGCAATTACTGCTGAGGGATATGCATCTGCTTTACGCATTCCTTTAGGAGATGAAGGAGACTGGGCAAGAAAAGTCTTAAATTTTCCAGAGGATTACCTTATGCCGTGTTTTATAGCTGTGGGAAAAGAGAGTGCAAATGCTTCATGCGTAAAACAAAAAGAATACTCTGTAACCGAGAGAATACATAAGAATGCCTGGTAGGTCATGGATGTAATAAATTCCATTTGGTACTTGCCGATTATGGGTAAAAGTATGATTATTAAAAGTGAACATGAAAAAAACTACTAACTATCAGTATTAAGCTGGTAGTTTTTTTAATTCAGCAATTTAATCAATAAAGCTGAAATTTAACACTTTATAATTTCCAGTACAAAAAAGAAATACTGTCCCCGACGCTCTCAGCCGTCAAAGACAGTACTTTTTTTACCCCCAAGTCCTTCCCAAAGGACAAATAGATTCCGACCATTATTTTTTCACAAAGGAAAAGCACCGACCCCGCAGCTCTCCGTCTGCAAAACCAGTACTTTTTTAGTGCGCCTTCAGGGACTCGAACCCTGGACAAATAGATTAAGAGGAATTTAGGGCTTTTGTATCTCGTTTTGAGAGCTGCAGCCAGCGATCAGAGTGGAAATTGAGGTGCAATACAATTGACATGTGATTTATTTAAGTATAGTATGTTAATATCCTTTCTGTTGTACAGGAATGGGGAAAAACAGCTAGGGAAGTCCAGGGTAATACCTTGGGCTTTCTTATTTTCACTGTATCTCAATTTACACTTTGGATCCTGGCAGCTGCAGAGATTTTGAGATGCATATTTTGTCCAGCAGTTGACATATACACTATATTAGTGTATTATAAAGGTATCCAAAAAAGTTTAAAATGTTCCATTTTGCACAAAGCGAAACCCCAGAGATGGCCGTCTCTGGGGTTTCTTTTTAGGCTAGCTGTCTTTGCGGTTTCGGTCTAACCATTTGCATATGTAGTATCCTGCTACTTTTGCCATAACCGAAACAAAAAAGTTTAAAATGCTTTCCATTTCGCACCTCCTTCCCCTGTCGGGTTTAGAGTAGCGACAGCATTTACATTATATTTCTTTTTTCATGTTTCGTCTACAAATTTTTCCATAAAAGGGAACTCCGTTTTAGGAAGCTCCCTTCTTTTGTATCTCAATTTCCTTGCCTGGTTGCCCGGAGCTGCTCCGATCAGGAATTAAGTTGAGATACAATTTCTTTATTTATGTTTTATCCAATCTTTGATTCTGATGAATTCCCCTGACTTTTATTACGATCAAATCTGTTTATTACTATCATTCAAAGTAAAAAATCCCTCATAAGTTGCATTACAAGCTTCTGCAATTTGATGTAAGTCGTTTTCTGATAAATTATCTCTATTTATTTTAGCTGTTATATTTTGTGGTGTTGTTCCTAATTTTTCGGCCAGATCCCCAATCGTCATATCTCTTGCAGCAAGAATCATTTTTATTTTAGTTGACATTCTCATTTTTATCACCTCCATCACAATTATAAATACAAATTTTTATAAATACAACAAAATGATTGCAAATTTAAACATTAATTTTAACATTATGTGTTGACTTTTCTCCTTTTATGTGTAATATTTAAATATATATGTTTGTTTTTACAATATTTAAGTTTATTTCAAAAACATAATTTAATTTATAGGAGGTAATAAAAATGTACGATGAAAATTATCAAAGTCGACTTAATCTTCAACAAGTTTGTAGCTTTTTTTTGAATGGCATGTCTAATAAAGATTTTGAAGAAGGAACGCCAGAAGAAAGAAGTAAAAAAAATTCAGAAAATCTTTATCAATGTTTCGAATCTATTAGAAAAAAAATATTGTATGCTAATGAAGCCGTTTTAGAAGATAAAAAAGAAAGTAAAATTAAAACGGAAGAGATGTTTGTAGATGTAATTATGAACAGCGAAGAAAGTCAAGAATTAAGCTATGAAATGGGTTTTCGTGCTGGTTTTATATTTGCTAGTGATGTTTATGGTTATTGACAATTTATTAAAAGAGAGGGGGGCTCTGTTTTTTAGGAGCTCCCCTTCTTCTGTATCTCAATTTTCCTCCCTGGTTGCCCGGAGCTGCTCCGATCAGGAATTGAGTTGAGATACAATTTATTCATTTATGTTTTATCCAATCATTGAATCTGATGATTTCCCCTGATTTTTACCCAAATCTAGTGATGTTTCTGATTGTTTCACCTTCAATGTTCGTTTAATTGATTCTTGGTCAATAAAGTCTGCTTTACGGTATGCTTGAATTATATTATGCTCTTCTACTGTGAATCCATCTGATACTTCTTTCCCTAGAATCAGCCAATCTAACGATACATGTAGATATTCGGCTACTTTTACAATTTTATCACACTGGGGAGATCTTTCATCCCATCTCCTAATTGTTCCATTTCCTATGCCCAATTCTCTTTCTAAAGCCTTAATGCTTGAACCATCTTGTTTAAGTTTAATTTGTATTCTATCTACTATTCCCATAGTATATCCTTTCAGATAAAATTAGGCATAATGCTACTTTTGCAATTGACAAGTAGATAATAATCTACTATAATGAAAAATGTAAGACGTGATACCTTTTCACCTCTCACCGATATGGCCATATTATCATCTTCACAGATGTCTAATATGGAGCTCCAATGCAGGAGCACCAAAAATTTAAAATAAAACGTCGCTGTCTTATTCTAACATTTTTGGCCGCTCCTGTAAACATAGTAACTTATTAATGATGTGTTTGCGGTAGGCTCTTATACCAGCCGCGGATAGGAGGTCAAATGAGTTATAAGCTCAATCTAAACAAATCAAAGATGTACGCACTTATGAGTGCAGTCAACACCAATCTTCCGCAGTTACACAAATGTGACTTTAGTCACCATAGTTTCCGCTACTGGATGTCATATCAGCATCCAATTACTGGCGACTATATCCATGTTACTGTTACACCCGTCTTGGGTGACACGATCATCTGTTTCCGAAACGAATCAGAAGGCACGGATTACCTGATTAAACATTTCAGCATTCAGTACTTGATGGATCATGGAATGCTTCGGGAGGTGTCCGCATGAGTGTTCCAAAAAGTGTAAGGGTTCCGGAAGAAATTTATGATTACATTAACAATTATTCCGGGGAAGGCTTCAACCAGAAGTTTGTTAATATTATCCGGGATGCCAGAGATACCGAACCAGAAAGAAATGAAACGCTTGATCGGCTTAACAAGCAGATTTCCCAACGGGAAAAGTATCTTAAGGATACTGCGAAACGGTTAGATGAATTAGCATCTGAATTAAAATCGTTATCCTTTGACATAACGTATATCCGAAGTCACCATATCATTTAAATCTGTATCTCAAAACCGCTTTATTAACCAGGCTGCAGCTGCGGTAAGTGAGATACACAGAAAAGGGGGGATTCATCAATGGAACGGTACTCGGAGGAAATGAAGCTTTGGTTATTTGATTTAGCCCATGGAAATTTAAATGATGAAATGATATTAAAGGGATTTATTAAGCATTATGTACTCCATAATCTTGTAATTGATAATATTGTCGATGATATTCATTTCCATACTTTTTATGGAACGGATGGTATCATACGGGCAAAGGAAAGTATTCTAAGGGTCTTAAACAATACAATTTAGAATTAAAATGAAACCCGGGCCGGGTTTTGGTTTAAACCTGGCCCAAACTAATGACCGGGCGACACACCTCCCCCTAGCCGCCAGGCCAGGCTCCCGGCGCAAGCGCAGCCATTGCGCTGGGAGCTTACAACAGCTTACGCAAGCCAACACTTCACCTTACACCAGGTTGACACAATCTCCCCTTTTTTCCTTGATTACCGCCCCGCCTGGCTCTGTATTGGGTATCCGGTACGGCAGTTTGGCAATTTGGGGGCATCGCCGGGGGGCCCAAATTGCTCGGCCAATACCTAAATATCAATCAGGCCTTGGCCCGGTTACTCTCCCGGATTTTGAACTTTGCAGTATATCAAATATGTCATATTAATTGCAGATAGCTTTTTAGAGCTGTCTTAGATGAAAGGAAGGTATATTTTTATGAAAATGCAGATTATTTTACTTTATGCTGGTCAGTATGATATGACCGACGATTCAGGAAAACGTGTTCAGGGTACATCTGTTAATTATTACTTTAACACGGATTTAGTCGCCGAAGACAATGTAAACGGCACCAAGGGAACCCGCCCGGCGAAGTCCTCCTGTGAATTCCAGGTAATGGGAAAAATCAAGAGAGCTCCTGCCCTCTATGACGCAGAATTTAATATGTCCATTGGAAGTGATGGAAAGCCAGTCCTTAAGATTATTGACCTTGACTATATTTCCGATGTACAGATTACTCCGGTTCCTGACAGCCAGTTCAATGCAAAGCAGGAACCTGATCAAAAGCCTGATAAGAAGGTGAGCTGATGATTCTTTCTACATTGTCGGAAGCCGATTTTGATTTGGAGGTTGATCAAGCGGAAGCATATACCCTTGAAGATGGGGAAGAAACCTCTTCCGCCGCTTATCCTGACCAAGATTTTGCAATTGTTCTTTTATTGTTCTTAGGTGTTCTGATTGGTGTTTGTCTGATAAGCAGGAGGCCCTGGCATGATTGAAACATACATAGCGGTATGTTCCGGTGGTATTTGTATCGGAATCATATTAAAACTGATTATTGAACTGATTTTCTATGTAATTAGCTCCCTACTGGGGTTAATGATAAAATCTTAAAGGAGGTTATTTTATGACTAACAAAATTAAGGAAAATGCGCACAGGATTGGACTTGTTGCTCTCCCAGTTGCGGTATCAATGGTTACTGCCGTTCCAGCTTATGCTGCGGAAGGCGATGTTGATATCACAGGAATCATGACAACTGCATTTACTGGTGTGAAAAATGACATGCTAGCTACAATTGCAGTTGCACTCCCCATTGCTTTAGTTGTTGTGGGTGCGGTAATGGCGACCAGGTTTGGAATTAAATTTTTCCGTCAGATTGCAAAATAAAGACCTATGTCACGCCAGATCAGGAAGGGCACGCCCTGCCCTTCCTTTTTTGTACAAATTTTTATTGTATCTCACTTCCTTTTCCGATCGCAGCTGCTCCGGATCTCCTGAAGGAAAATTTGAGATACTTAGAAAGGAGCTTTTATGTCTATGATAAAAAGGGGATTCTGTTTGTGCCTTGCTGTTTTTATGCTGATCTTTACTCCTGTCAGTGATTATCTTGGTGCCAGGTATGTCTATGGCTCAGGTGTTTTAACTGCTGTTGATTATGTATGGACGATCTTAATGTCCGCTGTTGGTGTTGATGTTTCCACGAAAAATCTAGGTTCCGTTATTTCTGATATTGGTGACTTTGTCAAAGTAGATACCAAATACCTTACTGCTTATAAAGCTATGGCTGAATTCTCTTACGGGTCTGTTGTTAAGTTGGGCCAGGAAACCATTGATATGGTTAAGGATTATTTTAAAAGCAAAAGTGGTTACGGAACCAATACCGGGATCAGTAAACTTCAAATCGGACTTGACAATTCATTTGAGAGCTCCTACTCCTACAATATGGGAGTTGACCTTTCAAAGTTTAATCCTGCTTTATCGGCAGATGATTTCTATTTTTCCTATGACCATTCAAGTGATACTCTTGTCCGCCATTCCGATATCTTTTTGCTGCAAAAGGAGAAACGTGTCGGGGGTGTGTTGTCTGGCTCCAAAACTCTTGAAATCTATTATATGAATGACAATGGCAAATTGGTTTCTCCCGTTTCCAGAGTCACCTATTCAAACAATTCCGGTACCAATACTTACTATCCTTACGAAAAAACGAACTTCTCCTATATGCTGATTTCTGGAACTGATTACACCGCTGAAACGATGTCAAATATTCCGTTTCCTGTTTACGGCTCTCTTGATGAATTAAAGACTTATCTTTCCTATGGAACCCTGGGGGATACCATCAATGAATATACTGGTGCTTATACCTGGGTGGATGTCAATTCCGATGTTGATACGCAGCAGCGTGATGTTACTTCCGATGTTGAGGTCACAATTCCAAAAGATTCTTATGTTGCAGAACAGCTTGTATCTGATGTGCAATCATCAATAACCGCTGCTGACCGGGCGCAGGTTCTGGCACCAACCATCAATGTTACATACGGCGAAAAGGCAGATGAGGGAGAAAATACAGATACTTACCCTTGGATACCGGATATCACGAAACCGCTAGGCGTAATAACGGATGTAGTCAAAGCAATATCCAGAGGGTTAACGGATATTAAAGACCGGATCATTGATATCCCGGGTTCTATTTCGGATGTTCTGGCTGGTATTAAGGCCCTTCCTGTTTCCATTACTGAATCCATTGCGAAATCCCTTGCCGGGGAAGAGGATGCAAAGGCGAATAACTGGCAGATACAGTCAGATATAACCAAAAAGTTTCCCTTTTGTATTCCCTTTGATTTGTTTGCCTGTATCAGTATCTTTGAGAGCACTTCTACCGATCCCCGGTGGGAGCTGCCATTTACAATAGAAAGCCTGAATATCCATGAAACCATTGTAATTGACTTATCTACGGATGATTGGAAACCTATGGTCATGCTGATTCGAATAACAACGCTGATTGGTTATTGTGTCTGTCTGATCGTCATTACCAGAAATCTAGTAAAGGGGTGATTTTATGTTAGAACAAATCCGGTACATCTTAATAAAGCTCGCCAATGCCTGTGTTGTATTTCTTCCCAACAGTCCATTCCAATCATTTTTAAGTCAGATTGATAAGATCCCCTTTTTAGGGTACTTAAACTATTTTGTCCCTGTGGCGCAGATTATCGCAGTTACGCAGCTCTGGGTTACGGCGGTTGGTCTGTTTTACCTGGTGCAGCTGGCTCTTCGTTGGGTAAAAATGATCGAATGATGTATCTCAAATTAATAACCGGCTGACTCCGATCGGGCTCGGCCAGGAACAAAAATGAGATACAAGGAGGGTTTGTTTATGATTTATTTTTATTCTGGTACTCCCGGCTCTGGAAAGTCCTATCATGTTGCAAAGGACATTTACTTTCAGCTGAATCACGGAAAGAATGTGATAGCGAATTTTGATATCAATTACGATCTGATAAAAGCGAAGAAAAAAGGCTATTTCTTTTACAAGGATAATTTTGATTTAAAGGTTGACTGGCTACTGGACTTTTCCCGTTTGTGCCATCGCCGGGATAAAAGGGGTAAGATCATTGAAGGTCAGACCTGGCTTGTCATAGATGAATGCCAGCTTATTTTCAACTGCCGTTCCTGGAATGACCGGAGCCGCCAGCAATGGGCCAACTTTTTCACCCAGCACCGGAAATATGGATACCATATTATACTGATCAGCCAGTTTGACCGCCTGATTGACCGTCAAATCCGCAGCCTGATCGAATACGAATACCGTCACCGTAAGATTAACAACTTTGGTACGGTGGGATTTTTCCTGGGACTCCTTTCTCTTGGTCATCCCCTTTTTGTTTCTGTTGAATATTGGTATGGGGTCAAGGAAAAATGCGGCGTTTCATTTTTTTATGGACGCAAGAAGTACTATCATATGTACGATTCATACAAGTTATTTGACGAGGGCACCCAGGGCGGATAGGGGTGGCGCAGCCGGGGCCCCTGAACGCGCCGGGCGCCCTCGCCAACACCCAAAACTCCCTTACCACGTGTCTGTAAAACGTGGTCTGGAAATACATGGAATATTTGTATTTTTTCTAGGAAATACAAGGGCTAGAGCATGATTTTAAAATTTGCCCAACTATAGGGTTTGGGCAAAAACTTTAATGCATTAAAGTGAGGTGTCTAATGATTGATAAAAGGCAATTTAATTCATGTAAAATTTTTAGTGAAATAGATAAAAATGATTTAGATTATTGGTTTGATTTTAAGCGTCATAAATTCCTACATAACATTGATACGTTTTATTATTCCGTGAAATTTGTAAATGACTTTACCGCCGATTCTTTGGATAGCAAAGTCATGGAGTTTCGAAAATACTTTGATGATGTGAACCGGAAGCTCTCCAAAAATGTAAATGTTGACTTCCTGCGACTTGAGTTCGGGTCCGGATTCTTCCTAAATCTTAGGCCGTTCAGTTTTGCAAAAATGTATAATGTCTGCCTGGAATACCCTGAATGGTTTGATATCTTCTTAGCTCCTGTCGTTCCTAAATCTTCCGATTCGGCGGTATCCGTCACTTGTGAATTGGTGGTACAGATCAGAAGCTATATGCTTTGGATATACGGGGTCAATGAATCATTTGAACGGTCTTATGAATATGTCCAGGCATTAGCCGAACACTTCGGCTTACAGATCGCCTATGCCCAGGAAAACCGAATTGATTATTGCTGGCACAGCAACTACCTAAGTAATCCAGAACGCTTCTTTTCCCTTGAAAACTTTTACAAGATGCGTGTAGATCGTTTTAATGATGCTGTCACCCATACAGAGAAGAAAGGCAGTCAGGATTATGAAATTGATTATGTTGCTTTGGGAAAGCGGACGGATAAAGTCTTTGTTAGAATCTACATGAAAAGCAAAGAAGTTGTTGAAATGGGTTATAAAGGCTGGTTTTTTTACTTCTGGCTGTTCAACGGCCTGATTAACCGCTATGATCTGCATGTCTATGAAGAATGTTATAAGCGCAGGAGTTGGCAGTACCTTAATATGGCCCGTGCTTCCTTTTACCTGGAACATGGTTCCGATGAAAGTGCTAAATCAGTCTGCCGCAGGCTCTTGACCGGAGAGCAGACCATGGAGGAAGATACCCTACAGAAATTTGTTGACACTCTTACACCAAAGGTAAACCTGATCATGAATGTGGAGTATCAGACACGCCGCCGTCATTCAAAATCCTATGTACTGCTTCCGCTTCGTGATAACAAATCAAAGCTGACTGCTAAAAGAATTTACGATTATTTGGACAACCGGAAACTGATTATGGATTATCTGACAAACTATGTATTCCGTCTGGTAGAACCGGAAGGGGATGTAAATAAATCCCGCCGTGAAATGTGCGGCTTCTGGAAGTCTCTGCGCAGTTGTAAATTGGTTGATGTACATATTCCCCCGAAGCAGCTTAAGCTGGTACGGGAATATAGCCGACATCTGAATGCTGACCTGGTGAAAAGACGGGCGATTAATAGTATTGTAACGTTAGGATTTTATAATAAGGGTATGAATGAAGATGATATCATGCAGGATGTTGTAGATGCACTTTGTACGTTAAATGATAATGATGTTGAAAAGGCTTTACGGTATAAAACGAAAAAGGCCCAGCAGCTCAACACGGATGAACTGCCGGGCAGCCTTACATATACTGCAAGGACTGAACTCACGATCATAGATAAAACGACTGGTGAAGTCTATAGTCATAATAGCATGAGCAAAAATGAATTTCAAGGAGATTTTACGAATGAATAAGATAACAGTTAAAAAAGCATTTGAAAAGTTTATGGGGTTAAAAGAATCTTATTGTGATAATAGTACTTGTAAATATTATGAACAGAACTTAAGCTTTTTCTTTGACTATTTGGAATCGGAGTTTAAAAAACCAATTGACAAAATTCCGGTGGATAGCCTGGCTCCTGATATTGTACAAAGCTATATAAAACATCTTAGATTTAAGCCCAAATATGAAAATCATCCATTTAAAATCGGGGACGAAAAGAAAGGACAACTGAAAAATTCTACCATCAGAATTTATACCAGGGCTGTTAAGGTGTTCTTTAACTATATTCGTGATGATCTGGATTGTGAAGTTACATTTAAAAGGCCCCGGCTTCCAACCAATGATACCCGGATACAGCTTCCTTTATATAGTCATGAGGTTCAGGCACTAGATCAGGTATTCTTAAACTCAACTGAAATGGGGCTTAGAAATTTATGCATTATCCATCTTATGCTTGATGGGGGTCTGAGAAGTGAGGAAGTCATTGGTTTAAAGGTAAAGGATATCTGCTTCGATAAAGATTACATATTAATAGAAGATTCAAAGAATCATAAGTCCCGTATTGTTCCCCTGGCTTGGAATTTACGAATATACTTACGCAGTTATTTAGATTATCGTAATTTTAAGCCTATGGACGCACTGATTCTTAAAACAAATGGCTCGGAAGCTATTAACTATAATGTATTGAAGCAGCTCTTTTTTAGGATAAGGAAATGGACAGGAGTTGAAAGGCTGCATCCGCATTTATTAAGACATACGTTTGCTGTCTCCTATCTGGTCGGCGGTGGAAACCTGGAATTTCTTCGTGATATGCTCGGTCATAGTGATTACACTACTACAAGGGATTATGTAAAAATGGCGAACCAGTATCGCATGATGGATGCAGATGTGTATAAATTAGATGCTATTTTTTTCCGTCAAATAAAATAAAGGTATCTCAATCAACGTTTCCGATCGGCCGGAGCTTCTCTGGCCGGGAACTTGATTGAGATACACTTTTTACTTGTAAATTTTACCATTTATAATATAATTAACATAGGATTATTATAGCATCAACAGATGCGCTGGGGGGGAATATATGTACGAACAAGAATTTCAAAGAATTGTAGACGCCTCAAGAAACCATTCCTTAACTTTTTTTGTCGGCGCAGGTGTTTCAGCTCTATCCGGAGCTCCCTCCTGGAAAAAGTTAATTCAGGAAATTTGCCAAAGGCTAAAACGTCCTATAAAAGAGGAGTATACATCAGATGAAAATTTGCAAATCCCACAGATGTACTACTACTCTATTGATAAAGATGATGATACGTATTATAGCTTTATCGAAGAACTTCTTACCTCTAGTAACCTCCTGCCAAACGAAGTTCACAAAGAATTATTGAATTTCAATCCAAGCTCTTTTATAACGACAAACTTTGATAGCCTTATTGAGGAAGCTGCTATCCAATATTGTCAAAGCTTTAAGGTAGTAGCATGTGATGATGAAGTCTCAAGCATTAACGGTGACAGGTATATATTGAAACTTCATGGTGACTTAAAGCATAGAAATATTGTATTTAAGGAAGAAGACTACCTAAATTATAGTGAGAACTTCAAATTAACAGAGACCCTGCTCAAGTCCATTTTTTCAACAAATACAGTTGTTTTTATTGGATATGGTTTAAATGATTACAACATAAAGTTGATTCTCAATTGGGCAAAAACGCTATTAAAAGATCATTTTAATAAGCCTATCTTTATTTATACTGGTGAAACTCCATTAATTGCTGAAGAACTCTTATATCAAAAATCAAAGGGATTATGCGTAGTTGAATGTGAAAAATTTGTTAAGCAGCCCACTGATTATTTTACTAGATATATGTCTGTTCTAATGGCAATAAAAAAATCATCGGATTTATCTCTCGATGGAAAAACAGAACAAGAGGCCTTTGGCATCCTATATGAACTGTTGGAACCCCTCGATAGATTAAACACTTTACGAGTCAGAGATGTTTATTCCAAATTAAAGTCTTATATAAAAATAAATGTTGACGGGACAATTTTGACTTCCCCTAGCAAATGTATTTTGATTCAATACTTTTTTAAAATAAATAAGATTTCCGTAGAAGAGTATGAGTCACTCCCTAAAACTATACAAGATAAATATCAAGTGATTTTAAGAGTGTTTAGAAAAGCACGAATTAATCAAATTGATGCAGAAAATAATAGATACTACTTTGACGACAAAGAAGTTCAATTTGCTGATCCAAATTGTATAGGTTTTAATTATGGAAATATGTTTGCTTTTGCGTCAAAAAAGTATTCTACGATTCGTAATAATTACAAAAAAGGGTTTTATCTTGCACGCTTAAAACAATATGACAAAGCATTCTATCTGTTTGCTCAAATTGCTAATCAAGCATTTAAATCTAAAGATTACCTAATGTATTATCTTGCAGAGATCAACTGTATTAATCTTCGTACAATTCTACGAAATGAAAATAATTATTACAACTGTTATAACATTGAAAAAATTAATGCGACAGCTCCAACGGCAGATGAAATCGAGCATTTGTTTGAAAAACTGCCAATTGAGTTTCAGAACCAATATGCCAGCTTTAAAGATATTCATTCAACAAATCTATTATACCAATATTCTTATGAGGCATTTGTTGATGGTCAAAAGCTTCAGAATGCAATAGAATCAAATTCAATGGAGTTAGGTATTACAAGCAGTGTAAAAGTAATGTGTAGAATTAATGACTATTTACATTTCTTGCTGGGTAATGGTATTGTTGTTGATCTTTTTGTTGAATTTAAAAATACTGTTAAGAATTTGATGTCCCTGCTTGTCTATAAGTATTCTGTGCAAGGGAAAAAAATTCTGCATGATGAACTATTCCCCGACTTTATGCGAGAAGAGGTATTTTTCGATGAGATAGATTTCTATTGTTTTGTTGAATGTTTTAATGACAAAGAATTAATACGGCTATTTAGTAAGTATCATGTGGAAACAATCACGTTTAAAAATATGGATATGGTTGAAAATGCAATAACTAATATTCTGAAGTATTATGAACAGTTAATAAAAAAGAACGCAAATTTTACAGAGATTTTAAACTTGCAAAAGCAAATAAAGACAAGTTTAGCCTTGCTACGATATGTTAATATTTCGCAGCCATTGGTTGATACATTATGCCGGTATCTTTTTAAATACGATTTCCGCGAAATATTTATCAATGATAAAATTTTGTTTCTCTATTATCAATTGCAACGCAGAGAAATGTATAGCGATGTAACTTCAAAAATAATTGAGGACAAGCTGATTTTTTATATAGATTCTCAAATAAGGGCAATTGAGTCCTCAAAAAATTTTGATGTACCCTCGACAATTAGTGGGATTACCTATTGCGAATTGATCCACTACATTGCTCCTAAAAAAGAGCAATATTATTCACGAAGGATTGCCATCCGAGTTTCGTATATTATTAAAAATGATCTCACTGAGATGGTTCCACATATTGTAAATCATTATTGGAGCCATATCTCACAATATTCACGATATAGAGTTACTAATTGGGCAAAGGAGAAGCTCACTTATGCTTTCAGCTTTGACATATTCACATTGTTAATTGAATGCAACGCAAAAATTGACAAAAAACTTATTGAATCCCTTATAGGATTCTTACAGGAACTAATTCAGAGAAATTCTATAGCATCTGAAAAAACAGGTGTTATTACATACAACAAAAGGAATCCCTATGAGGAATTGAAACAGGTTGGATATTGGTGTTTGATAAAAGATCTTCGTAAAGATGATTTTAAAGATTTTGTAGGTGTTAGCGATATTTTTGACTTCTTTTACCAATATGAAAAATTTGATTTCGCAAAATTTGATGTGTCGTGGCTTCTGAATCTTTATCCTCACACACTGAAAGCTATTGCAAATAACAAACTAGTTAAAGAAAAAATCAGATTTTCTATTGTGCATGTTTTGGATGAAGGAAATGTTTCGGATACAGATAAATTAAAATTATTAGACATATTAACACATCATTTTTGCTAAAGCCTATTATGTAGACCGTATTGTTGTTTTATATTTCACATTATATTTATGATGAAGTGAATCTGTAAACAATATTTCCAGAAACAAAAAGAAGTACTGTCCCCGACGATCCCACCCGTCAAAGACAGTACTTTTTTTACCCCTAAGTCCTTCCCAAAGGACAAATAGATTCCGACCATTATTTTTTCACAAAGGAAAAGCACCGACCCCGCAGCTCTCCGTCTGCAAAACCAGTACTTTTTTAGTGCGCCTTCAGGGACTCGAACCCTGGACAAATAGATTAAGAGTCTACTGCTCTACCAACTGAGCTAAAGGCGCTTGTCTTTCGTTTTTCGGTGTGCTCTCGTCTCGAGCACGTGTGTAATTATATAACCGTATCCAACAAAAGTCAACACCTTTTTTACAAAATATTTACAACTTTTTCGAATTTATTTATTATTCGTATTTTTTTTTATATTTCCACCCAGTGTTTTGTTCACTTCCACAAAAGATTTATTCCATGCAAGCATTTTTTTATTTAGCTCTGTTTTATCGCTGGTCGCCTGCAGAAGCTTATTTGTTACCTTATCTTTCATTCCCACGGCACCATCACCTGCCTCACCTTTTGGTTTATTATATGCAAAACCGGCCTCCAGGTTATAAAAAAAGAGACCGGTAATTATTTTTTACATATTAACGGGAGGCAACCAGTTTATAAATAGGATTTCCCTTGGAGGAAAATTTCTCTTCATACTCTGTCATTACATTTCCGGCTCCCATTTCACTGTGATGTAAATCATATGTGAAGTCCACAATTTTCCAGCCCGCCCTTGGAATGGCTTCCAGAGAATAATCAAACAATCCCCTGTTATCTGTCTTAAATTCTACAACCCCGTCCGGTCTTAAAATCTGATTATATACCGCCATAAAATCTTCAGACGTAAGCCTGCGTTTTTCATGCCGGTCCTTAGGCCAGGGATCCGAAAAATTAAGATAAATCTTTTCAACCTCTCCCGGAGCATAAATTTCAGCCAGATTTTTGGCATCTACACACATGAAGTAAATATTGTCCAGCTCCAGTTCAGCCCGTTTCTGCAATCCCCGCAGCAAGACACTGGGATACCGCTCGATGCCGACATAATTAATTTCCGGATGAAGCGCGGCCAGTTCCATGATGAAACGGCCCTTTCCCATGCCAATTTCTATTTCTATTGGGTTTTCATTTCCAAATACTTCCTTCCAGCATCCTTTTTTCCCGGTTGGATTCTGAATTACATAAGGACTCGTGGCGATTTCCTCTTCCGATCCGGGGATGTGACGTAGCCTCATATCTTTATTCCTCCAATTAATCATCTTTCCAATTCACAGCCTTTATGAGCGTATGGCAGATAGATTGTATCATACAGGATATAAAATGCGCAAGTTCATGTAAGGAAATCCCTGTATTTATATGCGCCCCCCGTATATTATTTAATTTTCTCTTACAAATTGAAAATCAATAAAATAACAGGTGCGCAATTTATTATAATCTAGTATAATGTCTGTATATTAGGATATAACCGTTTTGCAAAGGAGGAAATACATGGGAACTACAGATAACAGTCTCTGGATCAAAATCCAGCAGGGTTTGAGGGAAACCGAGGCGCTCATGAACCAGAAGCAGTACAATATGGTCATGATCAAAGCCCGCCAGACTCTGGAATATATGATTCATTTTCTTGCCGAAAAGGCTTTGATTGTGGAAACCGATCTGGCTGACAGCATTGATCAGTTATATGAAGGACGATTTATTTCCCAGGCTGTCAAAGACCACTACCATCGGATTCGGGTTCTTGGCAATAAAGCAGTACATGAAGGCAATGACAGCCCCTATGATGCTTCTGAAGCCTGCAAACTGCTTGCTGCTGAAGTCACTGCCTTTACAAACGCATTTCACAGGAGCCGTCAGGACGGACAGGCACAGAGACCGCGCACAGCAGGAGTACAGGCTGCTCCCATAGCATCCAGAGCAGCATCCCATAGAGCCGCTGCAACAGCAGACGAGCCAAGACGGACAGGAACACCTCAAAGAGCCGCTTCAGGATCTTCCCACAGAACCGCTCAGGGTTCCGGTTCAAGGTCTGCCCAAAGACCTGCCCAGAGCTCAGGCCCAAGGAACGACAGGCGTCCGGCTCCCCAAAACAGAAGCCGACGCCGCAACAAAAAAAAGAATTCTGATTTATCCGGGTTATTAAAGCCGCTTCTTATATTTCTGCTTCTTTTTGTTATCGTGCTGATTATTGTAAAGCTGATACCAGGAAAAGATAAAAAGAATGAAACCCTGCCTACAGAGATTTCAACTGAGATCACTTCAGAGGCAGCCTCTACCACTGCAGAAGCTGTCACAGAGCCTACGGAAACAGAAACAGAACCACCTAAAGTTTACACAACTAAAAGCAAACTTAATGTACGGTCCAAGCCCGCCTCCGACAGCACAAAACTTGGAAGTCTGGCTTCCGGTACTGTTGTGGAGTATGTGGAAACCTATGATGATAAATGGACGGTTATCATGTTTGAAGGCAAACAGGCCTATGTGGCAACTGAATTTTTAACCATAACAGAAGGAACAGACGAATCACAGTCAGAATCAGCTTCAGAAAGCACAAAAGCAGCTGGTCAATAATATTATTAAGCGAAGAATCAGAAGTGAGACACTTTTGGTCTTCGCTTTTTTTGTTAACAATGCATAAGCAAAGTGCCATCGGTATACCTTATATTTATGTTGAAATTAAGTCAACAATTGGATTATTTCTAAAATACTATGGAAATTTTTTTAAATTGTAGTATTATTATTAATTAGAACCTTTTTATTTAGTTCACTATTCACAAAAGGAGGGCAAAAAATGGATGGTGTGATTGATAAAATATCTGAGATCGAATCAGCTGCCACTTCCATCATGGAACATGCCAATGAACAGAAAAAGGCGTTTGCAAAAGAAATGGAAGAACGCACTGCTGCATTTGATGCCCAGTTGGAAAATGAAACAGAAAAAGAAATAGAAAAGCTGAAAGCAGGTATGGAAATTAAAATGAACCAGCGCTTAAAGAAGCAGCAGGATGAATTGCAGAAAATTTTAGTGGCGATGGAGAAAAACTTTGAAGCCCATCATACCCTATATGCAAAGGAACTATTCAACAACATGATAAAGGGGTGATTAAATGGGAAATCTGTTATCCTACAGCGGTTTAACAACCAAGGTACGGGCGATGGAAAGCCACCTGATCACAGACAGCCAGTTCCGCGATATGGCAGCTCTTGAAACAGTATCCGATGCAGTGGAATATTTAAGGCATTTAAAAGCCTATGAGGGCCTGTTTTCTGATCTGGACGACGAAAAACTTCACCGGGGCGCCATTGAACAGCGGCTTATCCTGTCCCTGTATCAGGATTTTGCAAAGCTTTACCGTTTTTCCAACTTAACACAGCGTAAATTCCTTGACTTGTATTTTATGCACTTTGAAATCGATATCCTGAAAAAATGTTTCCGTAATGCGATGGGACAGAACCGGCTGGATATCGATCTTTCTGTATTCAGGGACTTTTTTTCCAGGCACTCCTCACTGGATTTAATAAAGCTATCCTCTTCCTCCGATTTACATGAATTTATAGTAAATCTGGAAGGCTCCATCTATTATAATCTGCTGGCGCATTTAGAAGAAAGGTCTGAAACGACTCTGTTTGATTATGAAGTACATTTAGATCTTCTCTATTTTAAAACAATCTGGAAAGTAATGAGTAAATATTTAAACAGGAAATCACAGGATCTTTTGATCCAGTGTTTTGGCAGCAAACTGGACTTACTCAATATTCAGTGGATTTACCGTTCCCTTAAATATTACCATTTGAAATCTGCTGATATTTATGCACTGCTTATTCCTTTCCATTATCATTTAAAAAAGGATCAGACTGCGAAGATGGCTGAATCCGGGACTGTGGATGAATTTTTTTCCGTTTTAAAAACCACCTATTATGGTCAGAAGGCAGATATGGATATAAGGGAGAAGCCGGACTTAGAACAGCTTACCAGTGAAGTTCTCGATAAAATATACCGTTCCACAAGCAGGCAGAATCCTTATTCCATCGCAACATTAAATTCCTATCTTTATTTAAAGGAGGAGGAAATTCAAAAAATAATTACACTCATAGAGAGTATCCGGTATCAGCTGAAACCGGATGAAATTATCTCCTATGTAGTAAAACAGTAAAGGGGGTTGCTTTTCCTGTGATTGAAAAAATGAAATTTTTAAGTATCACCGGACCGAAAGAGGATATAGACCGGGTCATTGATACCTACTTGTCCAAATATGAAATTCATTTGGAAAATGCGTTGTCCGAATTAAAAACGGTTAAGGACTTAAGACCTTATATCGAGTCCAATCCGTATAAGGATACGTTTCAGCGTGCCCAGGAGCTGAGCAGACTTCTTCCGGATAACAGCAGTGATTTTAACGTAAAAGATATAGCGGTTGAAGAAGCAGCAAAAATCATTGAGGAAATCGGATCCCAGGTTGCAGATATTACTGCCTCCCAGGCAGCTATTGCGGAAAAAATTAATGCCTTAAATCAATCTCTGGGAAAAATCATTCCGTTTACGGGACTGAATTACGATTTGAGCTCCATATTGCATTTTAAGTACATTAAATTCCGCTTCGGGCGCATTTTACATGAATACTATAACAAATTTGAAAGCTACGTTTATGACACCATAGACACGGTCCTTTATAAATGCCGGGAGGATTCGGAATACGTCTGGCTGGTTTACTTTGTTCCGGATACGGTATCAAACCAGATTGATGCCATTTACTCGTCCATGCATTTTGAACGTTTTTTTGTACCTGATGAATATAAGGGTACACCTTCCGATGCCATTCATTCCCTGCAGGATAAAATAAAGGTCCTTGAAACGGAAGAGACTGCCATCAAAAAGAAATTATCGCAGATACTGGAAACGCGGCGGAGTGATCTTTTATCTGCCTTTCACAGGCTGGAAACCTTCTCCACCAATTTTAATGTGAGAAAGCTTGCCGCGTGTACCAAACAGAATATCAATACCTTTTATATTCTCTGCGGCTGGATGAGCTGCCGGGATGCCAAAGCGTTTCAGAAAGAGATCTCCGATGATAAAAAGACTTTCTGCATTGTGGAAGATGACCACAGTAACATTATGAGCAAGCCTCCTACCAAACTGCTGAATCCAAGGCTGTTTCAGCCATTTGAACTGTTTATAAAGATGTACGGTCTGCCGGCCTATAACGAGATTGACCCCACTATTCTCATCGGAATTACTTATTCATTCCTGTTTGGGTTCATGTTCGGGGATGTTGGGCAGGGACTTTGCCTCCTCTTTGGCGGATTTCTTCTTTTCCGTCTGAAAAAAGCCAGCCTGGCAGCCATCATTTCCTGCTGCGGATTCTTTTCCACCATATTCGGATTCCTCTTTGGAAGCGTCTTCGGATTTGAGGATGTGATACACCCCGTATGGCTACGGCCGATGGAGCATATGACGAACCTGCCGTTTATAGGCAAGCTGAATACCGTATTTATTGCGGCGATCTGCATTGGTATGGGAATCATACTTCTTACCATGATCCTGAATATTATTAACAGTGTCAGGTCACACGATCCGGAACGAACGTTTTTTGATACCAACGGTGCAGCCGGACTTGTCTTTTATGCAAGCCTTGTCCTTACCATTGTTCTTTATATGACAGGAAACCCCATTCCGGCATCCGCAATTTTATTTTTGATGTTCGGTCTTCCGCTTCTCGTAATATTCTTTAAGGAACCGCTTACTGCCCTGCTGGAAAAGAAAGCGACGGGAATGCCGGAAGGAAAAGGCATGTTTGTAATACAGGGATTTTTCGAACTCTTTGAAGTTCTCCTAAGCTATTTTTCCAATACCCTGTCCTTTGTCAGAGTGGGCGCTTTTGCAATCAGCCATGCAGCCATGATGGGTGTGGTATTAATGCTTTCCGGCGCAGAAGCTGGTAACCCCAACTGGATTGGTGTGATCTTAGGCAACTTATTTGTCTGCGGTATGGAGGGACTGATCGTGGGAATTCAGGTCCTTCGTCTGGAATATTATGAATTATTCAGCCGTTTCTACCGTGGAACCGGCCGTGCATTTAAACCTTACGGAAAGAAAAATTAATCATTTCAGGAGGAAACCAATATGTCAACATTAGTAAAAATTACATTAGCAGCTGCATTACTATTAAGCATCGCAGTCCCGTTCGGAGCGTTTGCCATGGGTGAGAAATCAAAAGGGCGTTACAAGAAAGCGCTTGGAATAAACCTGCTCCTTTTCCTTGGTACAATAGCCGTTTCCGGTATTTTCCTCTTTAACGGACAGGCAGAAGCTGCAGAAGCCGCTTCAAATACCGCCACAGGCGTAGCCGGCATGGGGTATCTGGCAGCCGCTCTTTCTACCGGTCTTGCCTGTATTGGCGGCGGAATCGCCGTTTCCGCAGCAGCAAGCGCAGCTCTGGGTGCTATCAGCGAAGATAGCTCCATACTTGGTAAATCATTAATCTTCGTAGGTCTTGCCGAAGGTGTCTGTCTCTATGGCCTGATCATATCCTTTATGATCCTGGGTAAATTATAATTTATGAAAATGTATCTGATCAGCGACAACGTAGATACCTGGACAGGAATGCGACTGGCTGGTGTGGAAGGCGCTGTCGTTCATGAAAAAGCAGAATTGAAGAGCCAGCTTGATAAGGTTCTGGCCGACAAAGAGATCGGGATCGTTCTCTTGACGGAAAAATTCGGGAAAGAATTTCCGGATATCATCAATGATGTGAAATTAAACCGCAAGCTGCCGTTAATCATTGAAATTCCTGACCGCCACGGTACCGGCCGCAAGCCCAACTTTATCACGGACTATGTCAACGAAGCAATCGGATTAAAACTATAAGAAAGAGGTGGTCATCTTGACAACTGAGGAAAAATTGCAGCACTTCCTTGAGTTTTGTATGGAAGATGCCAGATCCCGCAGTGCAAAGATGCTTGATGAATATACTGCTGCCTTAGAGCAGACCTTTTCTGAACATCAGGAGGATGCAAAACGCAGAGCAAAACAGCAGGTGGCATCAGAAAGCGAGCAGATCGAAAGAGAGATTAACAAACGGCTCTCCTTAGAACAGATCGGCACAAAACGTGAATTTGGAAAAAAGCAGGATGAGTTAAAAGAGAAACTGTTTCTCGAATTAAAAGAAATGGTGAAAAATTTCATGGATACTCCCCAGTATACGGAACTTCTTCAAAAGGAAATCAAAGAAGCAAAAGAACTGGCCGGGAAAGAATTTATCACCATCTATATTGACCCTGCCGACGAGGAAAAGATCCGGAGCTTATCATTACCGGAAAGTGCCGATATCCGGGTCAGTGAGTATTCATTTATGGGGGGCACCAGAGCTGTCATTCCCTCCAGACACATTTTAATCGATAATTCCTTCCAGACTAAGCTGGCGGAAGCAAAACGGGATTTCCGGTTCAATATTAAAGATTTGATGGGAGGTACGGCAAATGACTAATACAGGCACCATTTCCGGCATCAACGGCCCTGTCATCTATTTAAAGGGCGATCCCGGATTCAGAATGAATGAAATGGTCCATGTGGGAGAAGATCATTTAGTCGGCGAGGTCATCGGACTCACAGACCGCCGCACCATTGTTCAGGTATATGAGGAAACCAGCGGCATAAAACCAGGGGAAACAGTTACCTCTACAGGTTTTCCTGTTTCCGTTACTCTGGCTCCCGGCATTCTTAACAATATATTTGACGGTATTGAACGCCCCTTAAGCGAGATCGCAAAAACAGGGGGAGCTTATATTGACAGGGGAATACACGTCGATTCTCTTGATACAAAAAAGCTCTGGCAGACTCATATCACAGTGAAAAAAGGAGACCGGCTGCTTCCCGGTGCGATTATCGCAGAAGTGCCGGAGACCCCAGCCATCGTTCACAAGGTTATGATCCCTCCTGATGTGGAAGGAACCGTTCTTGACGTAGTGGAAGACGGTTCTTATACCATATCTGATCCGATTATTACGCTGAAGCTGACAGATGGAACACAAAAGCAGCTGACCATGACACAGAAGTGGCCGATCCGGGTTCCGAGACCCACATTAAAGCGGTATCCTGCAACCAAGCCGCTTATCACAGGGCAGAGAATTATTGATACACTATTCCCTCTTGCCAAGGGCGGAACTGCCTGTATTCCGGGAGGTTTCGGTACTGGAAAAACCATGACCCAGCATCAGATTGCCAAATGGTCCGATGCCGATATCATTATCTACATCGGCTGCGGCGAGCGCGGTAATGAGATGACTCAGGTACTGGAAGAGTTTTCACAGTTAATTGACCCCCGTTCCGGCAATCCGTTAATGGACCGGACCACCCTGATTGCCAACACTTCCAATATGCCCGTGGCCGCCCGTGAGGCCAGTCTTTATTCCGGTCTTACTCTGGCAGAATACTACCGGGATATGGGATATCACGTTGCCATCATGGCAGATTCCACCTCACGCTGGGCAGAGGCCCTGAGAGAATTATCCGGCCGCCTGGAAGAAATGCCTGCAGAAGAGGGATTTCCTGCCTACTTAGCGTCACGTTTATCCGCTTTCTATGAGCGTGCAGGCATGATGCAGAATATTAACGGAACAGAAGGCTCCGTTACCATCATTGGTGCGGTATCTCCTCAGGGAGGTGACTTCTCCGAGCCGGTAACACAGAACACCAAGCGTTTTGTCCGCTGCTTCTGGGGTCTTGACAGAAACCTTGCCAATGAGCGGCATTTCCCTGCTATTCACTGGCTCAGCAGCTACTCCGAATATTTAACGGATCTGGCTCCCTGGTATCTGGAAAAGGTAGATAAAAAGTTTGTGGATTACAGAAACCGCATGGTGTTTATCCTGACCCAGGAGAGCAGTCTGATGGAGATAGTCAAGCTGATTGGCGGAGATATGCTTCCTGATGACCAGAAGCTGATTTTAGAGATCGCAAAGGTCATCCGAATCGGATTCTTGCAGCAGAATGCCTTTCATAAAGAAGACACCTGCGTTCCTATGGAAAAGCAGTTTAAAATGATGGACTTAATCCTCTACCTGTATAAAAAGTCCCGCTCACTGGTTTCAATGGGAATGCCCATGTCCGTTTTAAAGGAAGATCCTGTCTTTGATAAGATCATATCTCTGAAATATGATGTGCCCAACGACAGGCTGGATATGTTTGATGATTATAAAAAACAGATTGATAAATTTTATGATTCTGTCATAGAACGAAACGCTTAGGAAGGAGGCAGACGATGGCAATTGAATATTTAGGCTTAAGCGCAATTAACGGACCCCTGGTTGTTTTAGAGGGTGTTCAGAATGCTGCCTTTGACGAAATCGTGGAAATGACAGTAGCTGGAAAAACCCAGAAACTGGGACGTATTATTGAAGTTTATGAAGATAAAGCAATTATTCAGGTGTTTGGCGGAACTGACGGACTGGCACTTAGAAATGTCCACACCAGGCTGACCGGACATCCCATGGAGCTTGCCGTTTCAGAAGACATGCTGGGAAGAACCTTTAACGGCATTGGTGAACCCATTGACGGACTTGGTGATATCAATTCAGAGATTTATCTTGATATTAACGGTAAACCGTTAAATCCTGTAACCAGAGAATATCCAAGAGATTATATCCGCACCGGAATTTCAGCCATTGACGGTCTGATGACCTTAATCCGCGGCCAGAAGCTCCCCATATTTTCCGGTAACGGACTTCCCCATGATGAGCTGGCAGCGCAAATCGTACAGCAGGCATCTTTAGGTGATGATTCGAAATCGGGAGAAAAATTTGCCGTAGTATTCGCAGCCATGGGCGTTAAATACGATGTGGCAGATTTTTTCCGCCGTACCTTTGAGGAAAGCGGCGTATCCGACCACGTGGCAATGTTTATTAATCTGGCCAATGACCCGGTAGTAGAGCGTCTTATCACACCAAAAGTGGCTCTTACCCTGGCAGAATATCTGGCATTTGAAAAAGGTATGCATATCCTGGTTATTTTAACGGATATGACCGCCTATGCCGAGGCACTTCGTGAGGTCTCATCCTCCAAAGGAGAAATCCCATCCAGAAAAGGCTATCCCGGCTACCTTTACAGCGAGCTGGCTTCCATCTACGAACGTGCCGGTATTGTTAAGGGAAGACATGGATCAGTTACCCAGATCCCCATTTTAACCATGCCAAACGATGACATTACCCACCCGATCCCCGACCTTACCGGTTATATCACAGAGGGACAGATCGTTCTGGACCGGAACTTATACGGGCAGTCAGTTTATCCGCCCATTAACGTGCTCCCGTCCTTAAGCCGTCTGATGAAGGATGGAATCGGTGAAGGCTTTACCCGCGCTGACCACCAGGGTGTGGCAAACCAGCTGTTTTCCTGCTATGCCAAGGTGGGGGACGCAAGAGCACTGGCTTCCGTAATAGGTGAAGATGAGCTTTCCCCCATTGATAAAAAATATCTGGTGTTCGGCAAAGCATTTGAAGGCCGATTTGTCGGACAGGGAAATCACTCCAACAGAAACATTCTTGAAACCTTAACCGTCGGCTGGGAGCTGCTCGGTCTTCTTCCAAGAGCCGAACTGGACCGTATCGACACCAAGGTATTAGACCAGTATTACAAGGAAACCACCGCTGAAGCTGCAGGCGAATAGGAGGGGTCAGAATGAATCCGAATACATTTCCAACCAAGGGGAATTTAATCCTTGCGAAGAACTCCCTGACATTAGCCAGACAGGGTTATGAGCTGATGGATAAAAAGAGGAACATCCTGATCAAAGAACTGATGAGCTTAATCGATGAGGCAAAGGGAATTCAGTCGGAGATTGACGTCACATTTACCGCTGCGTATAAAGCACTTCAGAAGGCAAATATTGAACTGGGAATAAACTATGTCCAGGATATCGCTATGGCTGTGCCCATTGATGACAGGGTACGCATTAAGACCCGAAGCATTATGGGAACTGAGATTCCTCTGGTGGAGCATGAGGAAATGCCTCTGAATTTAACTTATGCTTATTACAGCACCAGAGAATCCCTTGATGAAGCCCGTTACCATTTTGAAAGGGTTAAAAAGCTTTCCATAAAGCTTTCCATGGTAGAAAACTCCGCTTACCGTCTGGCTAACAGTATTAAAAGGACCCAAAAACGGGCTAATGCATTAAAGAATATTACTATCCCCCGTTACGAGACTCTTACCAGAAATATTACCAATTCTCTGGAAGAAAAGGATCGGGAGGAGTTTACAAGACTTAAAGTTATTAAACGGACCAAAAAGAGTATGTA
>NZ_JBANEW010000068.1:0-86358 GCF_049890855.1 Lacrimispora sp. 38-1
TATTCTGTATTTGCCTTGGTATTCTCAGTTTTCATCCTTTTAATTTCTGTCCGGAGTTCTGTCATGTGACAATCTTGTGCGTTGCTGACAACCATGTTGTCGGGGACTATTGACATACGTTCAAAAATTTGATGCAGCACTTGAGTAATTGCATCGTCAAGTAAGTGCATTGTATATCCTGTCTGACCATCGCACTCAAGACGGCGTCTTGTTTTATTATAGCAAATATATCTTATTCGCTTAACGCCTTTTGTTTCACCATTCGCTAGTCTAACTACTTTGCCGTTAGTTGTTAAGACCAGACGGCCTCCACAGTGACCACAAAACACATTCCCTGATAGAAGTGACTGTCCTGAAGTATTTAACGGAGCAGTTCTCTCTTCCTTCTTCTGATTGATGCGTTCTTCTATTAGCTCCTGAGCAAGATCAAATGTATATCGATCAATAATTTGAAGTTCCTTAAAAGGATCCGAAAATGTGGTTCCACTTCGTAATATCCCTTTATAGGTAACATTCTTCAAAATTGCTCCTACCGATGATTCATGCCAGTTTGCACCATTCCGAGTTTTGATACCTTTGTCATTTAAAAACATAGCGATACGCCAGCGCCCATATCCAGAAGATACGCATAGGTTATACATCATGTGTATTACTTCAGCTTCATCATCAATCACCAGTTTATTGACCTCATGCTTACGCTTATTCATTAATCCGCTTTTTTCGAGCCGATATCCGTATGGTGCCACGCCCCCGCGGAAGCGACCTTCCTGAACCATCTGGCTAAGGGCGGTTTTAGTTCTTATGGAGGTTTTTTGGCTTTCACCGTCAGCCTGCCAGAAACGGATGTAATAGTTAAGCGGTCAGTATGCGAGTCAAATCGCTGTTCTCCTTCATTGACGCTCCATACTTTAATACCTTTCTTTACAAACCATTCTACAACAAAAGGAGTTTCATCGGATTTTCTACCAAGTCTATCAAACATAAACACCAGTAGAATATCAAATTTACCTTTTTCAGCATGCTCTTTAACAAGTTGGAGCTTATCTCTGTCTGCTGCACTGACTTTAAATCCAGAAACGCCAGTTTCCTGCTCCTCGCGGATAATAATTAGAACACTAAAACCTCCCTGCATTCCAGTTCCTTGTCCAACTCATTCAGCATGACATTGCTAAGCAACGGACTAAGTGGTCCACCCCTCCTCTCCCATTAGGTCACCATGTTTTTCTCACGGTATATAGAACCAAATGCGAACCGGAGCATTTGGAAAGAATACCAAGTCTCCGTCACGCTGAATAACTGCACTATGCTACTTTTTGATCTTTTCTAAACCAAATCCGATCATACCTCCGTCACAAATAATATCTGTAGCAGTCAGATAACCGTTTCTTTCATCAACAATAGTTGAAAATAAATAAGCAATTTCTTCCGGATAACCAAAACGTTTAATAGCACATGCCTGAATATATTTTTTACCATCCTCAGATTCTAACGCTCCCATTGGCGTTTCAAATTTTCCATGAGAAACTGAAACCACGCGAATGCCTTTATCCCCCAATCTGCCTGCATCGTGCTTTGCCCTCCAATTTACAAAATTCTTCGATATTCCATAAGCCATAGCAGTCTGCATGTTTTCAGGAACTTTATTATTAATTTCTATCATTTTATCTAGAAACTGCTCTACATTTTTATAACTTTCCGGATAAATTTTTTTCGGGATAGCATCAGCAGGAGCAAATATGCTGAGATAGAGGAAACATCCAGAATACAGGATTTATCACCCATAACCTTTGAAAATACTTCATTAACATAAATGGCCCCCAAAGCATTTACTCTAAGAGGCATTTCTCCTGTTCCCATATGCGGGCTCATGCCTGCAGCATGAATTACAGCTGTAACTTTTCCAACTTCATTTGCCCTTGCTGCCAATTTTTCCACAGATGCTCTGTCACTGATATCACACGCTATCGCTTCAACTTTTATTCCTGCTTCCTGTAATTCATTTACTGCATTTTGTAATTTTGAAATTGTCCGGCCAGAAATAATAACATAGTGTGATTTTCCCATTATCTTTGCAGTTGCAAGTCCCATACCGCTGGCGCCGGTTATGACTCATACTTTTTGTCTGTCCATGTTTTCCTCCCAAAATTTTATTTCATAATAATTTTTTAAATTAGTTAAAATTCTCTTTGTGATGCAATAGATGTATAATCTTTTAATAAAGTCCTTGGAACTTGGTCAATAAGCTCTTCTACACTCCAAGGTTCCATATCTTTTCTGATTTCATTCGTTATTATCGGTTCGGCGTACAGGGATATCCTTCCTCCACCTGTTACTGTAAAAACAGCTCCATTGACATATTTTGCATTTACAGTACAGAGATATGCTAAAAATGGGGCAAGATTTTCAGCCGGGCCATGTTCTTTTTCAGATGTCTCCACACGCTTATCATTCGGATCGGCTTTAATTCCATTTTCCTCCATCATAGTCTTTAACGTTGCATTAAAGCTCATGTGTCCCGGAGAGGCTGCCTGAGGGCAATAGGCATTTACAGTAATGCCAAAACGATCAAGTTCTTTGGCTGTAGCTTTCGTTAATCCAACGATTCCGGCATTTGCTGCACTATAGGCACTTAAATTTGCAATTCCAGTCCATGCATCGGAAGCACTGTTTAATATTCTGCCATAGCCTTGCTTTATCATGACCGGAACAGCATGTGACATAAGATTATAGGCGCCTTTCAGCTTAGTCTGCGTTTGATAGTCCCAGTCTGACTCTGTGGTTTGTACAAAAGGACCAAATCCTAAACCCGCAGCATTATTTATTACAATATCAAGACGACCATATGTATCAATAGCTGTCTGCACTAATTTTCCAGCTACTTCATAGTCTGATACATCGCCGTAAAATGCGGTCGCTTTACCACCCTCTAACCTGATTTCGGAAGCAGTGCTTTCTGCATCCCCCCGCATCTTCATTATTTTTTTCTCTTCCTCCAAATCAAATTCTGCATTGCCCTTTAAGCCAATGGATTTAAAGGATTCATTTACTGTAATCGTATCATTAGTTTTTGGTTTACGGTTATTCGTAACAACCTTTGCCCCTTCTCTTGCAAGGAAAATAGCAATACCTCGCCCGACTCCCTGCCCTGAACCTGTTACAATCGCAACTTTACCTTCCAATGAATTTCCCATATTATACACAACCTTTCTTTAATTATTTAAGAGTAATATTAACAGTCTGCTGAACTTTCGGTCTTACAGCTGATTCAATGATCATACGGCATAATTGTTAATACATCTCTGTATTTATGTTAATGTTTTATTAAACTATAACGGAAAAGGCATACAGGGCTAGCGTATAGAACTGGTTATGCAAACTTTATGCCGCATTACTATATCCGTGATATATACAACTACTAGATATAAATAAACCGATACACTACTCCTATATAGCCCATACTGTATGAACTTTTAGCATTTATGCGTGGATCCTTATTGGAATTCATGAAATCACCGCCTTATAGCCAAGTCCTCGTACAGTTATAATTTTGAATGCACTGCTGTCCGAAAATTTTGATCGTAGATTTGTGATGAATACATCCACGGTGCGAAGTCCACTTTCACTTTCAACTCCACTAAATTCGTTTATTAGCTGACTCCGGGTAAAGGTACGGTTGGGATAAGATAGTAATCTAAAAAGTATCTGAAATTCCCGTAAAGTTAAAGGAACCTGTTCTCCATTTATAGCTGCACTTATTTCATTCTCGTCCAGAATCAGGTCGCCAATGACCAGCTTCTTTTCGGCGGCAATATTGGCCCTGCGAAGCAGTGCTGTAATATGCAACAACAATTCATCCAAATTAATGGGCTTTACCATATAATCATCAATTCCCAGCCGAAATCCCCGTTCTTTTGCTGAAAAATCCTCTCTGGCTGTCATAAACAGGATTGGGATATTGGAGTTTAGCTTTCGCACTGCCTCAGCAAATTCGAACCCATCAATGCCAGGCATCATAATATCTGAAATGATAATGTCATAATGACCGCTATACATGCACTCATAGGCCTCTGTCGGATTCAAACAACCCGTTACCTGATATTGGTGAAAACTTAAGTGCTTACATACCGTATGATTTAAGTCTTTATCATCCTCTACTATTAATATATTTATCATAATATCCCTCCTCGTTTATTTTCATTATAACTTACCATTCTTCTGTTAATGAATTGTTAATCCCCGCAAACATTTTTAAAGTTGCGTTTTAAAATGATGCTTTCTTTACGTATAACACTTTTCATATTTTCAAAGGTACGCAAAGATCCCATCGTGTATTGCGTGTATAAATCGTTTAGGAGGAGAATAAAGCTATAGCAGGTAAATATAACATACCTTAACAAACTATGCTTGAAAACAATAATCATTTCTACCCCTGCTATTTTCAAACATGTAACAAGAAATGAGTCCTGATTTGGACCTAAAGGAAAGATTACGCTATTGTTAGCATTATCTTTCCTTGTCTTCAATCATAATCATAGCTTTTATTTACTTTTGGATTATTGAACTAGTCTGGTCTTATATCCATAAGCCTCTAGCTTGGTCAAAGCGGAAATGAAAAATGAACCATCTGTATACCCTAATCTGCTTAATACTTCTTCTCTTTTCAAATTGTTTCCTCCAACGTTATAAATATTAACCGTTTTCAATTATTCTTACATTTAACTGACTTCTTCACCGTACCGATTATTTTGATTTTTTTATCTTAGTCAATTCTCTATTCAACATATACATCCGCTTTTTATTTTCTTCACTATTATCCTGTGCTGCTGTTGTATCAATCTTCATGTCAAGTACCATGGAAAACATCGGATGCTCATCTCTGTTTCCAAAATATTTACGATAAATAGCCTTAGTTTCTTCATTCTCAATAATTTCTCTGTAAGTGCATTGTGTAGAATAAACATCAGCTGTAATTTCCAAGTCTTCGATTATGACCTCACCTAAATCTGGCAGTACAAACCAGTTTTCTACATTTTCACCCACACCGGTACCTGGAGCTTTATAATATTCATTTTGCTCAGCAGTTTTATGGAAATGTGCAATATCTTCCCAACAGCCATCGTCATTTTTGCTCATTGCTCTTATTTCATTCCATTCTTTTTCCAATGGAACATTCGCAAATATAAATATACGATCATTCTTTTCTTGTGTCTCAAGTTCCTTTCCATTTACCAGCAGACTTACCTTTTCACAATTTGAATATAGCTTTATCTGTATTTCATCTGCACATCTGTCTACATAGCGTTTACCGGTGATATAAATAAACTTTTCATCACTCCAGAAAGCTTTATATAAATAAAAAGCATCTTTTTTTATCTTTCTGTCATAAGTTACCAGACCTTTATTGTTTCTACCCTTGACACCGCCCTCATCCCTGATGTTTGCGCCGAAGTCAAACATGTTCCATACATAAGTTCCCCAAAGGAACGGCCGTTCCATAAATATTTTCCAAGTTGTTTCATGGTATAGTGCATGATATTCTTCCGAATAATCACGGACTACCGGCGCATCACTATGATACTCCACAATTCCCTCTGCTCCATATTCCGAAATGCTTAATTTAACCTGTGGATTGATTTCATGAAAATCATCCAGCCATTGAGCCATATCTTCCGTCTTACCGCTGTACCAGCCAAAATATTTGTTAAATCCCAAGACATCTGTGATATAATTATATTCATCTGTATTCTTTACAAAGGTAACATTTGCCATAGTTGTTAATCTATATGGATCCTCTTTTTTAGTTAATTCATTTAATTCTTTTACGACCGTCTTTATTTCCTGACGATCTCCTCCAATTTGAATTTCATTTTGTAATCCCCAAAAAATCACTGAAGGATGATTATAATTCTGTTTAATCAATTCAAGCATCTGCAGTTTAGCATTGGAGCCGGTTAAATCCTCTTTGGACATAACTGAAATAAATGGTATTTCAGCCCATACTATCATCCCCTCCTGATCACACAAATCGTAGAAATATGGACTATGCTGATAATGTGCCAGTCTAATTGAAGTTGCCCCGATCTCTTTTATTAGTTCCATATCCTCAATCTGCTCTTTCTTTGTAATGGCCCACCCCATATTCTTCCGATCCTGGTGTCTTGAAACACCATTTAAAGCGAAATGATCTCCATTTAGGAAGAAGCCCTTTTCAGAGTCCACGTGAAAAAATCTTATCCCAATAGGAATTACCAATTCATCCGTAGTATCGTTATGTTTTATTAACGATACGATGGCTTTATATAAGTTAGGTTTTTTTCTACCATTCCACAAGATAGGTTTTAAAATTTTTGCAGAGAGCTCCACTTCTGAAGTGTCCAAAGCTTTTAATAATACTTCCTGGGCAGAATATGTAACATCATTTCCTTCCGAATCAATTATCTTCACCCAGAGTCGGACTTTTTGATCTTCCTCATATTCATTTTTTAATCTAGTTTTAATTTTTAGAACAGCACTATCATGATCCACTTTTTCCTGGCCAATATAAACCCCTTGGGAGCCATAATCCATTAGATCAAAATGTAAGTTATCAGTTATTATAATGTTAACATCCCGATAAATCCCGCCGTAAAAAGTGAAATCAGCTTTTTGAGGATATACGTCATCTACGACTGTATTATCCACTTTAACAGATAATATATTATTCGATCCATATTCTATTACATTCGTAATATCAAATCGAAATGTAGAATAGCCTCCACGATGCTGTCCTATATAATTGCCATTTACATATACATCTGTAATACTATTAGATCCATTAAATTCTATAAATACTTTACTTCCAAGTGTTAAGGAATTAACTTTAAATTCCTTTCTATACCAACAGGCGCCCTTGTAAAAGTCCACTCCGTTTGCACCATCAATTGCATTCCAGGTATGCGGTATATTTATATCTTCCCAACTTTTATCAATTAATGAGTTTTGAGTAGCCTGTTCTTCGTTGCATTTTGTAAATTTCCATTGGTTGTTTATATTGATTATTTGTCTCATGAAATAGTCCTTTCTCTACTTATTCTATTTACTTATTTTTTTATAACTATCACAGATCAATCGTGACCCTAAAGAATTACAATCATTATATTATTTACCATAACACAGCTGTAACTTAGCAAAAAAATCCTCCAGAGTCATACGTCTGTCAATACAGTCGTAGACCCTGATCTCTTTGCCTTCAGGATTGGGGGTATATGTCATATCATCATTCAATGTTACCTTTTCTATATGCCAGCACTCATATCCTGAATTTTGCAATAATACACTTACCGTAGGTTGATCCCCGATCCCCCATATTTCACCATGTGGAAACGGTAATCTCCTAGGAATCTTGCCATACCAGTCATTTACAGAAAACATTTCATCAACTAAATATTTTCCAAGTTCTCCATGGGGCTTTACCTTAAGCATAAGCTCTGCAAACGTAATGTGAACGCCACTATAAACATTTATTGGAATTTGCCATAAAGGAATTTCACTAAAAAAAACGATCTGAGCCGCAAGTACATCCTGCTGCATATTAGATTCACGTCCTCCATTTGGATATTTGCCTCCGCCTATCCATACCGCAGTAAGTCTTTCTGCAATCTTTGGATTCTTAAGATATGCAATTGCCAAATCAGTAAGGCCTCCTTGTAAGGCTACAAATAAAGGTGTATCATCATCCTTCATTGCTTCATTAATAATAAAATCAGCTCCTGGAGATGACGGTAAATTCTCTAAATCTATTATCTCATGTACTGCTCCTTTGACCAAAGGTACATCCTCCATTTCCATAAGCTTTAAAATTTTCTCTCCTTCTTCAAAGCTTTTTTCCATACTTGTAAAACGTTGTGCCCCAAGTTTAGGAATTGTTCGATAACGCCACTCAAAATTTGCAGCAATTATTCCAACTACCTGCTCTGACGGTGTCAACAAATGGTGAACGATTGCATACTGGTCATCTGCCTCGGCTGCTATATCTGCATGAACAATAACTCTTTTTTGCTTTATCTCCGGAACTATATAGCCTAATTTTTGCAGTATTTCTTTTCTTTTCATGAATTCCTCCTAAATGTTTTTTGATTTATAATTTATTTTATTTACAAATCTTCACCGAACTGCTAATAATTTTCAATTTTAATCAAAAAGCTGCAGTACAAAAACTATCTGCAGCTTTCAGATTATTTTTCTATCAGTATGTACCCGTAGCTATTTAGTTAACATCTCTTGACGCTTTATCTGATTGGCAATCTGTACTTTCTTCATCATTTCACCATCCAGCTTATAGAATCTCATTGCTACGACAGTAAACAACCAGCCCAAAATCGGCAATCCAAGCCATAAAGCCATAGACATCCAAAAGATTGCAGGCGTTCTTGGATCTGTTGGCTGCGGCATCTGTGAGGCATAGCCTATAGTGGCTATACAAAATGCAACTATCGTTGTTGCTAAAGATGATATCAATTTATCTATAAAACTATAAATTGCGCCTACCGTCGCAGGCAGATAATTCCCTGAACGATACATCTCATAGTCAACCAGGTCAGGAATCATTGCGCTGGTGCAGACACTTGTGATAACTTTTGCTCCTGTAAATAAACAAAATAGAATTAGGAATAGTGCAGTGTATATAGGCGAAACACTAATTTTAGTAGGATCATCAATGGCCAAAAATGCAATTAGCAGCACCGCAAATCCGATAGCAATCCAAGACCATTTAATCAAAATAGATTTTACATCTCCTTTTCCTCGTAGCTTTGTTCCATAAAATATCATGGCAATACATGGGATTAATGTAATTAAATTCAGTGAACCATTGAATGCATAATTACCGATTATAATACCAAAAACCATGGTAGTTATTGCAGATTGACTAGCCGCCTGAAGAGCTAATTTCTCTGTGCTGGCCGCTACAATAAAAGCCCACATTGGCCGATTTCCCTTTACCAGTTCCCAGCAATCTTTTAATTTAACTGCTTCCTTTTTTCCGCTTATGAAATTGTCCATTTTATCATATGGGGAAATGGCAATCATGGATATTGCAACCATTACAACTCCTGCAACAATGCAGACCACACTCAACTCCTGAAAGGCACCTAACTGCAATCCCCCATACTTTTTAGCCAGGAACATTGACATATAAACACTGACAAGTGCTGCAAATACCTGTGTAAAAATGGTACGCCAACGTGCTTGAATCATTCGCTGCTTAGGTTCATTCGTTATGATTGGTCCTCCCATGTTCTGTGCAATTCCAAAAAACGTATAACCGACCATATATAATATGTAAGCCAAAATAAACACTATCGTATTTGTTCCAATTCCCCAATAAAAAATAATGATCACTGCAAGCACCATAATACCATAGCCCAGTCCCAGCAAAATTCGTACTCTTCCAAACCTCGTTGTCAGTTTATCACTCATTAGTGCTACAATAGGGTCTAGTACTGCATCAAATATACGTGTTCCGGTTACTATAATTCCTGCAACTGATACTGCAATTCCATAACCACCAGCAGCTACATAACTAATAAACATCATCAGAATCATGAACATATTGTTTACACCTGTTGTCAAAGGCCATAGTGTATTTCTCCATGGTTCCGCTAGTTTGTATTGAATCGTTCTTTCTTCAGCCACAATATAATTCCTCCAATATGTCAATTGTTTGATAAATTTGATAAGATATCAAAATAAATGTAATCTACATAAAACCATTCGTTTTTCGATCAGCTAAATTAAATATCTTTTACAGTATGTAACTTTTTATTTCCATTACTAAAATCTCCTTCTCCACTTTTAAAGTAAAATTGAGGGTAACAGTTGTAATCCGTTACAGACACTCAATTGTTTTTATAGAAGCTGCGCAAAATCCATTTACTTTCCTTCATATCTTATTACTTTCTCACAAATTTCACCTGTATTATTTTTACTTATTCCAGTAATTTATTGCATTTTTCATATGGTTCAGTTATAATATTTATACATATATACTATCAACCAGAGCTGTTTAAGTTTCAGTTGGAGGTCCTTCATGAAAGGCATACATGATAAACATAACACTTTTAATTTGGCTGATATACAGTTGTCAACATTGAATATAGCTACCATTGAAAATGCTTATGTAACTGAAAAGGAAATGATGCTTGCTGTACAATCTGGTAATGTCAATAAGCTTGCCGACCTTTATGAAAACTCACACAATCATTATTCTCAAGATCATTTGAATCATCTCTTAAAACGAATCCCTCAGGATCCAATAAGACAATTGAAAAATATGATGTTTGTCAAAAATACGCTACTTAGAACTGCTGCCATGAAGGGTGGCCTACCAGTATTATATCTCCATACTATTTCAGAGAAGTTTGCTATTTCTATTGAAAATTCAATATCCTTTGATTTTTTGTTCACTCTTAGCAAGAAAATGGAGACGGATTACGCTAATGCTGTTGCCACGTTCTCAACCCTGAACTATAGTAACATTGTAAAAGAAGCAATCTGCTATATTACCTCTAATATTGCAAGGAAAATATGTATTGTAGAATTAGGATCTCAGCTTGGCGTCAATCCCAGTTACTTATCCCGGACATTTAAAGAAAATACCGGGATGTCAATAAGCAATTATATTAACCATCAAAGAATCGAACTGTCAAAATTCTACTTTGAGTCAGGTTCAGATAACGTAACGGAAATTGCTTTCCAGGTAGGTTATAATGACAGTAATTATTTTTCTAAGATTTTCAAAAAAACAATAGGGATAACACCAAAGGAATTTATAAAGAATTTAAAGATTAAAAATTAAACAAAGTAACAAATGAACTTATACTTCTAAAACAATACAAAAGAAAACTCTAGCAGATGTAGATATCGATCTTACATATCTCATCATATACCATTATTGGGGTAATTTTCCCTCATACATAATGCCACTTAATAATACACTTATTTTATAGTTTATATTTTGTTATGTAGCATTAAATCTCATTTTCAACCACAAGTATATTAGTCACATATACCTCTTCCTTAATTTGTAGACCATTTCAATAAAAAAAGAGTTTTTTCTTTTGTATAATGAAATTACCACACCAACATAATACAAAAGAAAAAGCTCTTATACATAGTTTAGACGAACCAAACAAAAACAATAAATTAGATTAAAATAAATTTCTTTTGAAAGTCATTTATCCTCCCCACTACTCTACTATTACTCTGGCACGGCAAATGTTTTTCACTTGCGTAAATATATCACTACTATCACCATGACGATTCGCTTTTACCCGGACAACTGCAAAATAAGTTCCCGGCTTCTGATAAATATGTTTTTGCTCTGCAACTGTGTAATCCTCTTTTTCTTCAAATATACTTTTTACCGGAAAGTCCTGCTCACCCTCAAAGCTCCATTCTACCGCAGTAACCTTACCACTCTTTGGCGGAAATTGTACTTTTGCCTCAAAGTACACTTCTTCTCCGGTTTTAACTCTGGCACACACACCACTATTGGCAGTCAAAGTTACTACTTGCTGAATTCCTCTTCTTTCTCTGGCTGTCAATGGCAGAATCACCTGTCCATCTTCAACCGTATATGCAGTATTATCACTCGGCTCAATTCCTTTTTCCACCCAATCACTCAAATCCAACAATGCCTGACGAAGCAATCCCATGTAGGAAGTAACATGCAGCTCATCTACTGTCTTTTCCTGATCATCATGGAGACTATTGTCCACATACCAGAGGCGAAATTGGTCATCAACATTTTCCCTCTTTTCCTCAGTTACTTTTCTCCTATACCAGTCCGGCTGCCATGGGAATGCACTTTCATCCATAACTGATGCTACCACAATCGCTTTACCTTGTATATCACCATCCTGGATAGAACCTGCACCGGATAATGCAATCGACTGACTTAATATATTTTGGCGCTGTGGCAGTACTGGATTCCCGCTCTTATCGCGGTACTGATCCCATACTGTATACTCTCTATCCGGAACCTGGTGACGGTGATACGTCTGGATAGCAATATAATCAGAATTATCCAACATCACCTGATCTCCTGCTTTCACTTTACCTAAAACTTCCGGTATACTCTCAACTCCAAAGCACATGCCAATAGTTACTTTATTATCCACTATTGATCCCAGAAGTAATCTCTGATCTTTCGCCTCTCCGTCTTCAAATATAATGTTGACACCACAAAGATACAGATCTTTCCCCGTCGGAATCTTATCTAATTCAAGATAACACTTACCCCCGTCATTCAGCATTTTTTTAAATGCATCATCAGCTCCATTACCTGCACTTACAGTAGATTCCTTTTTTTCTTCAGGGATATAAACCCTTTTTACTCTGGAGCGAAATTGAATACGATCATTTACCGCACTACCGTTTTCTTCCGTTCCCATATACCCTTTTTCTTTCCAAAAGTCTACAAAATACCCCGGATCATTCATAACTACGCTAGGTGCAAGCACTGGAAGGGCCCCATCATCCATATTCTTATGCCAAAACCAGCTCCTGGGCGGCATTCCCATAGCGGTTACTTCTTTCAGCACTGCTGCCTCCTCTTTATTTAATCCTTCATACATATCTCCACTTCCCCCGGGTTCCAATGCATCAACAATTCTCGGGAGTACATGCCGAAGCACCCGCAGTCCATGCACCTTAGTTGTATGACAATTTGGTATGGCCACTGGTGAACCAATGATATAAGGAACACCGCCATCCCATGCCTTCGTATTTTCTATACAACTTATGGTTTTATAACCGCCACCGCTACCTCCATATATGTATCCATATACCCGATGCTCTCCATACAACTCTTTTGCTTTCACCCTGGAATACTCTGCTGCTGCTGCACTGGCACGATAAACAATTGTCGAATCTGGGATTGTTTCAAAAGCAGCTCCTGACCCCATATTTGTTTCAACAAAATACGCTCCATGAGTTATTGCAAAAGCTATTTTATCATCTTCTGCAACTTTTTCCAACGAAGCAATCTCTTCATCTGGTCCCGGAAAAGGTGAGAGAAACTGAAAGAAACGACCCTGATACTGCTCTTTTTGCGGAAAACAAAAAATAAACTTTACATTGGTTCCATGAAAACCACCATGTATATACAGATACGGTATTACATTATCACCAGGTAAGTTCCGCTCTCGTATTTCTTCCGTATCTATATAAGGCTCCTGAAATTGCGGATCCTCTTTAGCAAAATAGATCTTTTTTGTATTATCCATCTTTTATCTCCTTGGCTTTATTAAAAATGTAAAAAAACAGTCGGTACTCGATATATTTAATAGTAATTTATCACAATCCTCTTCATTTCTATACTAAAATTTCAAACTATGTTATAATATATTTACATGATTTATTAGGAGGTTAAATAATGGACATCATTACTTTATTAACTAAATATTTTAAATCCACTCATATCCCCATTACCCTTTATGATTGTAATAATCCAATATATTTCTTTGATCCAAATGCATCACAGCTGGACATTGCTCATATACTGCTTAGCACCGCTGCTACTCCTAATACTTCACCCGATGCATTCTACACGCTAAGCTCTCACTATCTATATTGTGGCCTGATCCATCTAAATGATACTCAGCAGTATATTACGATCGGCCCCATTGCAGAATTTGCAGTATCAGCAGGACATTTTAAAGAAACTCTTTTATCACTTAATTTAGATACTCCAAGATCAACTGAACTACTGAATTGGTTCCAAAGCGTTCCTTTAATGACAGGAAAACAGTTTATCGCTGTTTTAGAGTTCCTGCAAGTTTTACTTAACGATAAAAATGAACCAATTCCTTATTTTCCTTGTAGCGATTCGCCTTACAAGAGCACAACACTTGGTAAAGAACCCGATATTCCGCAAGCTCTCTCCCCCCAGATGGAGATTGAAATTCTTGCTTATATCAGATACGGTAAAACCAAAGAAATTAAAAAGCTTTGGAATACCTATTTCAGCAATAACGATCTTTATTTTACTCCATCGGTCACTTGTAACCAAACATATCAGGATATTTTTATCTGTTCCGCTGTTCTCGCTTCCAGGTCAGCGATTCGTGGTGGTTTAGATTTTAGCATGGGTGTTGACTTACTGAATAAATATATAAGTAAATTTCGTAACCTGAATAGTTCATCGGCAATTATCAACTTGCTAAATAATATGTTTTTAGATTTTGCCGAACAGGCTAGAAAAGTTCAGGAGCTTCCGGCTTCTTCTCCGACAATAAAAAAGGTGTCCCGTTTTGTGCAGAGTCACCTTTATGAAAAAATATCGACTTGTCATATTGCCAATGAATTAAATATGAGTGAAGCATTCCTATGCCGACACTTTAAGCAGCAAACCGGTATGACGCTCACTGAATATATAAACCTGACTAAAATTACGGAAAGTAAATTACTACTTGAAACCAGTGACTTATCACTGGCACAGATTGCTGTCACTCTAGGTTATTCTTCACAGAACTATTATCAAAGCGTCTTTAAAAAATTAACCGGCACTACTCCCACCCAATATCGTGAGAATATCCATTAGATATTTTTTTATAATCGCTATAAATCTTTCCCTCGGTACGGATCCCCCATACTGGATACATTGATTATATAAGTTTCCGGGAATGCCATAAAATACAGAAAAAAATCATTTGTCATATAAAATAATAAATTGATTATCTAATAATTTAATCGCTCCTCTACAGGTAAATTATCTACAGTAGGTACAGTATCATAACCTGCAATAAAACTTTCTTTCATTAAATTATAAAAACCAGTTCCTTCCTCTCCTGTTTTCCATTTTGGCTTTTCTTCGTCATCTACCCTTATTATGAACCTACCGTTAATTATGATGAGGTATCCTCCTTCCTTATCCTTCACTGCTTTTTTATCACCTTTTACCATTTTTCCATTTGTATCTACCACCTTATAGTAAACTTCGGTATTTTTATTTATCTCTACAATGCCATATCCATATTCTTTATCCGCATCTAGTCTAAGACCGTTAATATAATACTTGTCATCTTTTCTTTGTAACTTATTTCTGTTCCCATATGCCTTTCCATTGTCTGAAAAGCCAAAATAAAATACCCCATCACTCAAATCCACTATTATTTCTTTCCCAGTTTGCATTGAACCCCCTTCTGCTTCAGATTGAGAAAACAGATACAGATCGAAATTTTCAATATCATCTATAGAGCCCTTTTTTAAATCATCTGAGCTAAAGCTATCAATATCATGTTGAGATATAAATTTAGATTTTCCATCGAACAGAACAAAACCAGTCTTTTTTTCACCTGATCCATCAAAGGCATAATATTTTTCACCTATCTTATGAATGGAATCCTTCGGCAAAAGTTTCCACAGGGTCGATCGCATATTGACAATTCCATTTTCATCAAATTTATATAATATACCTTCAATATTCTTAGATCTATTATATATTTTTTTCGAATTTTCATCAAAAAAGATCCACTTATTTTCGTACCATTCTGTATTTTCTCTATATAAATCGGCTCCTTTATACTTGATACTTATGGTCTCATAGTCAAGCCACTGCTCTGTAAGCAATGCACCGTCTTCTTTGGAAAAATAAATTCCATCAATAAAAGGATTTTCTAATTCATTAATGGAATATCCTTCTTTATCAAACCAACCCGTCAGCATTAGTCCCGCTTCATTAAAAATATATGTTTTACCATCAATCACTTTTTTAAAACTATTATTTTTACGACAATATGATCTTCCATCATGGCCAAAATAATACCAGCCTTCATCAAAATCACCAGCCGAGTTCTGGGCTTCATCAATATATACCCAGCTGTTTTGAACCATTTTCCCACTGGCATCTACATAATAACTAGCTGTTCCCCAACCAAAGATGCAGTTCTTTAAAATTGTACCATTTGATGATAGGTAATACCATTTGTCATCGTATTTTTTCCAAGCATTTATCACCTCATGGCTGCTCGAGTCAGAACAGATAAACTTATTATTTTCGAGAGTACAACATTCTCCTGCCAATACTTCCTCATATAAAAAAGCATTCAAAAGGCAAAATAGAAGCAAAAAGGTTGTTAAAATAATTCCCCTCTTATACATTACTCTTCCCCCAAATATATTCATATTTTTTAGCCAAATATATAAGATATTCTTGCCCAGTTATTTTTGATAAATAAGATTCCCAATCCAGTATAGAATCTTTAACTTTCCAGAAGTTTTTCTCTGCTTTGCCATGAAGATTTACGTGATTCCTCATTTTCCACTTTAATTTTCGGCATTATCTTATCAAGTTTATAAAAAATCAAAGATAAAGTCATTAACAGATAAAATAACATAGGAATTATGCTGAATAAAATGTGAATCATTGCAATAACCTTATCGGGCATTATGGTAAGAGAAGCATCATAACCAACACTTCCCAAAAGAAATCCAAGCATTCCAGCGCCAATAGCAGAACCAACTTTTGTTGCAAATCCAACTATGCTTCCTAACATTCCCTCCATTCTAGGTTGTTTTCTCCATTCATTATAAGAAGCACAATCAATAATAAGCAAAGGTGTTAAATAGGCTATTGGGAGATTCCCCATTCCGCATATAACAGTTCCAATCGCCAATAGTGGAATATTATCCCCTGCAAAAAATAAAGAAAAATATCCAATGGAACTAATCATACATCCCCCCATCACAATTTTGGATGCAGTAAATTTTTTCATTAGAACGGGTACTAACATCATTACCGGCAGAGAAAGTATTGTTGTCGCCGCGATTATACCCATTATTGCTACATTTTTCACTATATATGTGTAGTAATAAATAGACACTCCCATATTTGCAACTAAGCTACTGGTAAAACTTAAAAGCGCAACTACATATATATACGGATTTCCTTTTAATAAAGCCAGAACATCCTTAAATATGATTTTTTCTCCTATAGCAGAAATCTCCGTATGGTTTTCTTCTTTAATAAATATAAAGCGAAGCATTCCAATTAACAAAAGCGGTACTGCATAGATCGCAATCAACGTACTCCAACCTTTTGGTGAAACCGCAAGTTTTGCCATTAAAGAAGGAAAACTGATGTTCAAGAAAATCACACCAATAGTTGTAATAATACCACCGTAAGAATTTAATTCTATGTATTTTTGATCACCTTTAAAAGCACGTACCATATAAACTATACCATTAGCATGTAATAAAGTTACAAATATAGAATTAACAAAAACAAACATTATTAGAACCCATACAGTTTTAAGTGTGATTTCAGCCTCAGACGGGCAACTGTATAATAGCCACGTGCACAACCACATTCCAATAACAGCAAACTCATATGGACGTCCGCGTCCAATCCTGGTATTCGTACGGTCAACAATATACCCCGCTATCATATCGGTAATAGCATCCATCACTTTGCTAATCACCAGAAGAGTCCCCACCAAAGCCGGAGGCATTAACAAAGTGTCTGTACAGTAAATAGATAAATAGCCCAAAACAATTGCATTACACGCTAAAGATATCGACCTACTATGCCACATCAGCAGTTTCTTTAGCCCAAGCCGTTCCGTATTTTTTGCATTCTGCCCCATACAAAAATCTCCTTATCATTTATTTATGGTTTTTAATATAATCATTTTACCCTAACAACTTTTTATCGTATTACGCTATTTTAACTTATATTACAAATTATTTACTTAACTTTATACTTTATAGGCATTGTCAACAATATTGATATGTCCATCACAGTCGTATTTGTAATATTTTATTACAATTGTTGCATTTTCTATTTTATCCGAACATACCAATAAACAAAATTGCTAATCCACCAGTTATTTGTGGGGTTTTTTATATGAATTAATTTATTCTATAAATCAGAAATCACCAGGGCGCCAGAGACAAATTTACTGATAGGAGATCAGCAAATTAATAATTCTAAGTTTAGACCCTAGACTTTTGAATTCCAGCAACGATAATCTACCTTGACAAATATATCATGTTTAATAAAAATGCTGGAAAATAGCATATAAATCACTATTTTCCAGCATTATAAAGTTAAAACTATTTAATTCAATTTTAATGATTGTCCAGACATTCGAGTAATAAGTATTGCTATTCCTTCTTTTCCCGGTAGACCTATTTTTACCTGGCCGCTGATTCCTTCTGCAATCATAGTGCGTGTCATTGCCCATATATCTATTACTTCCACCCGATATTGTCCGTCTTTTGGCAAATTCACCCTTGCAAAGACGGGGCAGCTTCTTCCCAAATACTCTAGCCGGTAATCATCCGCAAACAGTACCATTGGCCTATGTGAAATTACATCATACGTTCTGTCTGGTGCTGCTTTTTCCAAAAGAGTTTTAAAATACTTATCCTGCTGTACAGCATCTTTGTCCTGATTTGGATTTTCATCAGTGATCTGATGTAAATATTCCCCCTCTTCGGGTAAACTATAGAGCAAATCTCTCAAAAAGGAAATTCGGCTTTCGCTTTGGCCGTATAAAATCCCGCCTTTCGCCCACCAAAGTACCTCATCCTCGCGATGAAAAGTTTCTCCATGTGTACAATATCCGCCCCGACAAACTGACACCCAGAAACGATGGGCCATTTCAAATGCAGAAATGTTTCCCCACGCATATTCGATATCTCCCTCGTATCCGCACTCATCAACAATAACCGGCATTTCATATTCCTGTTTCCATACCGGTATATAATGAATCCCCATCGATTGTACGGAGCAATGCGTCATCCAATTTTTTTTAGGATACATGGTAAGAATCTGGTGTATCGAAATAAGATGGCCATACGGATCCTTTTTCTTCAGCAATTCACCATACTCATTCCAATCTTCCATAATCTTTTTATAAACCATCTCATATTCATTAGCCAAACTCCACCAGACATTTCTGTACGCTGCCAATCTTGCAATACAATATTCCAGATATTCAAGCGACTCCTGCTGGCTGATCTTCGCAAATCCCCACCGGTCATACGGATGAAACAGAATGATATCAGCTTCTATTCCAAGCTCACATAAATCTTTTATTCGCTTGTCCAGATTATCCCAGAAAGCAAAGACCGGCTGCTTTATATTCCATTTTTCATTTCCAGATCCTGCAAACGGGAAATATTCTGGTTCGTTGTTGTTATATGGCATGGATTTGGGAAATATACACATACGGATTTTATTAAAGCAGGAAGCCTTTAAGGTATCCAATGTCTGCACCTGAAGTTCTTCCGGCTGATTGGTCCATGCATAACAGGTGGTTCCAAAAGGAATATACCTTGATCCATCAGTATACCGGAAATGAACGCCTTCCGTCCGCACTGGCCCATGATTACCGCCGCCACATGCAATACATTCGAATTCCCCGCTGAACTCCTGTCCGCCAAGCGTAATCCGATAGCTCCATATTCCTGTCTGGTCTGGCATAAAACGAACCATATATTCCTTTTCTCTGTACTTAAAAGCCGGAATAACTTTTTTAATATTTCCTTTTGTAAATATTCCGCAATATTCTACCAGTCCGGCATTTGCAATATCTTTTATACTTACCTCAAATATATCATATTGCTGTATTCTTTTCATGGTACCCTCCTAATATAAAGTCTGTTTTAACTTACTACTTTAAAAACCTCTTTTTATAGAAAAAAGACGTACGATCCGGGTTCTACTTTCTTTTCCTGCTCTCCTAATACCACGTAGGCTGGGCTTTCCGTTTTTATCTCAAGTCTTATCCGGTCTTCTACCCACGTCCATCGTGAGGTTATCTGGCCGGCTCTGGTCTGCAGATCTGCCTCTAACCATTCCAGTCTCTTATCAGGTTTGGGGGCAATGCGGACTGCCGCAAAGCCGGGCGCTTCTTCAATGAGCTGGATACCGCCTGCTTCTTCATACAACCAGTCCGCAACGGCTCCATATGCATAATGATTAAAAGAGTTCATATTTACACTCCAAAACTCTCCATTTTCCATGATTCCGTCCCAGTGTTCCCATATCGTTGTTGCCCCTTTGTTCACAGAATAGAGCCACGATGGATACTCTTCACGCAGCAACAGGCTGTAGGCCAGCTCACTATGCCCGTATTTGCTAATTACATGTAGTATATATGGTGTTCCAACAAATCCGGTTTTCATTTGGCAGCCATCTTTTCTTATCATGTCCGCCAACTCGTCTGCCGATTTCTGCGGATTTTCTGATAATTCAAACCATACCAACAGAGTATATTCTGTCTGAGTCAGACAGCTGGGATATTTTATCCTAAAAGCCCTGATAATTTCCCCGTATAAACTTTCGTATTCCGATACATCTTCTCCCAAGACTTTTCCCGCCTTCACCAGAATGCCTGTGGAATATGCATAAAAAGCAGAAGCAATAAAATCTTCCCTGCTGGATCCTTTATAGCTGCCTGTCGGTGCATCGAGTCCCAGCCAGTCACCGAAATGTTCCCCGTTGGTCCATAAATATTCCGTTTCTGTAGTACCGGTAATATAATCAACCCATTTTTTCATACTTGGAAATTGTTCGCGCAGTACCTCTGTATTTCCATATGTGAGATAAATCTGCCAAGGGCAAATTACCGCGGCATCTCCCCATGCCGCACTGGGCGCACCTTCCGGCATATAATCTGGAATAACCTGGCCAACAGCTCCGTTTGGACGCTGATCTGCTGCCAGATCCCGCAGCCATTTTCTAAAAAAGCGTTCAACATCAAAATTATAACTGGCTGCTTTTACAAACACCTGGGCATCACCTGTCCACCCCAGCCGCTCATCCCTCTGAGGACAGTCAGTCGGCACATCAAGAAAATTTCCTTTTTGTCCCCAGACAATATTGGAAAATAATTGATTGATCTTTGAATCAGAGCACTGTATTCTTCCTGTTCGCTTCATTTCCGAATAAACTACAATTGCTGTAAAATTTTCTGTCTTTGCTTCCCCCGGGAACTGCTCCAGCTTCAGGTAGCGAAATCCGAAAAAGGTCAATCCTGGATGCCATTTCTGCGTACCTTCTTCACAGATATAGTTTATTTCTGCCCTGGCACTGCGATAATTATCATTATAAAAGTTTCCGTTTGCATCCAATACTTCTCCGTGCAGGATTTTTACAGTATCTCCTGCTTTTGCATCAACAGTAAATTCTGCATAACCGGTTATTTCCTGGCCAAAATCCACCACCGTTTCACCCGCCGGGGTCTGAAACACTGATTTTGCATATACCCGCTCCATTTCGCGGATTTCTTCTCCTTCCTGGGGAATCAGAATGTCAAGCGGCCAGTCCAACGGAGCAACAGCCTTCCATGCTTCTGTACGATAACCGGCATCATAATTTTCCCCGTCATATATTTCACTGAATCTTACCCCACTTTCACCGTATTCCCATGAAGTATCTGTTGTAAGAATCTCTGTTTCTTTCTCTCCATAAATCAGATGAATTTCTCCCCAGATGCCGCAAGGCTGGCTGCTCCTTCTATGTTTATCTTCCGTTTCCTCCCAACCTGGCATAGGAGAACGAAACCAGCCTTTTCCGACCGTAACCAACAGTTTATTCATTCCGCTTAACAGCTCTGTAATATCATATTGCTGATATTGCAGTCTTTTCTCATAAGCCGTCCAACCGGGAGCCAATACGTATTCACTGATTCTCTGACCATTTAATTCTGCTTCATATACTCCCAGCGCAGTCAGATAAAGAATTGCTCTGACCGGCTGTTCTTTAAGCTGCCACTGTTTTCTGAATACGGGACAAATACTCCCCATTTCTTCAGACGGCTGTATCCATTTTGCCAAAAACTCCATATTATATTTCCTTTCTGTTCGCCTCTAAACTGTAAAGCGTCACTTTACTTTACAATCCGCATAAAAGTCCCTCTCTCTTCCCTGTATCCATGTATCCTGTGTTATGATAAATGTATCCTTTAAACGGATATCTTCTGATGAGCTTCCTATCTGGACCTCTATCTCTCCTTTTTCTATTTTCCACTTCATTTCTCTGTCAAGGAAAGCACATTGGCTTGCCTTCATTGTAAAGACAACGTTTTTCCTCTCCCCGACTTTTAAAGTCAGCCGTTTGAATCCCGCCAGTTCTTTTACAGGGCGCGTCATGCTTGCAAAACTATCACGGATATAGAGCTGTACAACCTCATCTCCATCCCTGCTGCCTTTATTCTCTACTGTAACTTCAATTTTGATCTGTTCACCCGGACGAACCTCTTTCTTATCCAACTTTAAATCCGAATAATCAAACTCCGTATAAGACAAGCCGTACCCAAAAAAATACCGGGGTGTATGCGGCATATTCACATAATTCTTAAATCCGATACTTTCTCCCTGATGATAAGCCGAACCATTGGGATGGTTATAATAAATAGGGATCTGCCCGGCATTGTATGCCGTGGATACCGGCATCTTTCCACCCGGGTTATATTCTCCCAGCAACACCTTAACGATTGCCTCCGCACCACACTCTGATGGATTCCAGCCCTCAAGGATGGCATCCAGATATGTATCAGCTGCATCACTGGATATCGGACGCCCATCGAAATGAATTCCTATCATTGGTTTGCCATATTCTGCCGCCTTTCTTATGAATGTGTCCTGACATACCGGAAGATTAATGTCCGTACTGTCTACACCCTCACCCATGGATGCAACCGAACAGGAACCATGTTTTCCACCCAATGTCATAATAACCAAATCAGCATCTTTCACTGCTTCAAGAGCCTTATCAATATGGGATAAGTCATTCCCAGCAATTGGATACCCATATTCATAAGTAATCGCAACATCAGGCAGTTTTTCACGGAGTTCTTCCAGGAGACAACGACATCCCGGTTTCTGTTGTTTCAAGATGGCATCAAATTCTTCTGTCTCATCAATTTGAATCTGGGTCCCCGGGACCGTTAGCATATTTTTCCTGGTTACGTCTCCTGACTCCATACCCGCAATTGAGTTTGCCACGGCATATACTGCTTCCACCATGCTCAGATGTGTATATCCACCAAAAAAACTTCTGGCATTTTTCGCATGGCAGCCGATAACAGCTATCTTTTTCAAATCCCTTTCAAGTGGCAATGCGCCGTTATTTTTTAAAAGCACCATGGATTCCATCGCGGACTGCAGGGATATTTTTCTGTCCTGTTCATCAAAAAATGCGTTTCTTAATTCCTCACCTTCCAAAGCAAACGGATGCTCAAAAATACCCATGCGGAACTTTGCTTCCAACACCCTCATAACTGCTTTGTCCAGTATTTTCATATCTGCTCTTCCTGTGCGAAACCATTCTTTTAGTTCTTCATTATATCCCACACAGTTCTGCATTTCCACATCCATTCCCGCTTCCATACAGAGCAGCCCGGCTTCTGTTATGCTCTCTCCAATTTTCTGCACATCATGTACATTAGCAACTGCGGTATAATCAGATCCGCAGATTCCATTAAATCCCATCTCATCCCTGAGAAGCCCAGTCAGCATCTTTTTTGATGCGGACAAAGGTTCTCCATTGATAGAGCAGTAACACGGCATAATTCCCTTAAGATCCGCTTCTCTGATTGCCGCCTGAAATGGCTTTCCATATACTTCATCCAGCAGCCTGTCAGGAATATCACAGTTTGAGCCGTGAATTCCTCCTTGTGAATTGTGAAATCCCAGAAAATGCTTCGCCATGGACTCCGCTCTTCGTCCTGCAGTCTTTCCTGACTGTACTCCCTTTGTATAGGCGGTCCCCATAGCTGCTGCAAGTGCCGGATCCTCCCCATAAGTCTCACCCTGACGCCCCATTCTGGAGTCTCTGGAAATATCAAGGATCGGAGCCAGCACCTGAGTAATCCCACATGCCAGCTCCTGCCTGCTGACAATCTGACCCACCTTTTCTTCCAGCTGGGGATTCCAGGAAGCCCCCCTGCCAATCCCTGAAGGAAAACTTATTCCATCCTGAATGAACGGACCGCACAGTCCTTCCATATGAAAGATTGCAGGGATATGGTGTTCACTATTCTCCATGACCATTTTCTGTATTTTCTGCTGCCAGGCGGCAGCGTTTTCCAAACTTTCAATTTCTCTCATATCTAATGTACTAACCTGGCCGATTCCATACTTTGCTTCTTCTTTCAGGCTGTCCCAGGTATTTCCAAGTGGGAACAGGCAGTTCACCTGTCCCATCTTCTCGCCCAGGCTCATTTTTGACAACAAATCCTGCGTTCTCTCCTCTGGGGAAAGATTTACATTTAAATATTTTTCCATTTTTTCACCCGTCCGCTGATTTCCTCAAAAATATATTTTATTTACTCGTAATCTTCTATTTTCCACTCTTCTTTCCAATCCACATATACCATCTCTCCCTCAAACCGCAGCGGAAGCCAGACATAGTCCGCAATGGATGTGTTCCTTTTGGAATCTTCCCCAATTTTTTTTCCAAAATCAATCTTACCTTTAAATTCCGGATGAAACATTTTCTCATACATTTTACTGTATTCGTCATACTTTAAGTCCATCTGATCCGGCACCCATCTGTCCGCCATTGCAACATAAAGGTCTTTCTTTCCCTCAACCTTGAAAATAGAAGATATCTGTGAATGATAAGAGGTTCGGCTTTCATCCCCTGGATGGGGATCACTCAATACCTTATATGGTCCATGCCATGTATCCGCGATCGCAACCTCAGAAGGATTGGGGAGATAGCCGGTGGTTCCAGACGTAATCAAATAATGTCTGAAATCCCTGCTGAAATGCACAGTTGCCTCTCTCACATAAGGTGGGTGCGAATGGGGAAAATGTGTACTGTAATATCCCGTCACATCTGTATAGTCCGATGTCAGGTCTGCACAGATTGTTTCACTGTGGACACGCTCAAAATAGTAATATGCTTTTCCGTCAGGTGCAACCGCCAGGTCAAAATCTCCTGCGCTCATATTCAGAGGCTTTAATCCCTCTCTCACTTTCGTGTATGGTCCAAGGATATCATCAGCTGTCATTACAGTCTCTGTCTGCGAACCAGCCCTGTCCATGATTTTCATCCAGCATATAAACTTCTTTGTACTTTTGTTATATATAATATGCGGTCGGTCCATCATGGAAGAGGGATGCAGAGATGACCGGGGATCTTCTGTTTCAGGCGGAATAATCAGTCCTTTATCTTCCCAGTTATATAAATCTGTAGAAGTGTAGCACCTCACACCCCAATGCCAGACTTCATCAAGACCCGTCGTTTTTTCTTTATTTTCTCCGTACCAATAATATACTCCATTCAGATACATCACAGAACCACCGTGCGACTGAATCCGTTTTCCTTCTGTGTCCAACCATACCTGGCCCGGACAAAAAGATTCATATTTCATTTTACTGCCCCTTTTCATTTTCTATCCTAGTATAAGTCATCATCCCTTTACACTTCCAGATGTCAACCCTGTCACAAAATATTTCCGTGTTAACATGAATAACGCGTACATCGGTATCATAACCAGACACATAGCGGCTGTGAGAGTTCCCCAGTCTTTTGTATACTGCCCCTGGAAATTCAGAAGTCCAATCGTAAGCGGAATTCCCTTATCCGCAAAAGATGTTACAATCTGTGCCCACATCAGTTCTCCCCATACAAAACAGAAATCAAATACCAGACATGTTGAAATTGATGTTTTCATCAAAGGCAATACTATCTTAAACATTGTCCTTGTTTCGCTGCTTCCATCTATGCGTAGCTTAAGGATCTTACCCCCTGATGATAGAATGATCAAACGTCAGGAAAAAGAAGTAACTGTTTGGAACAGCTTCTTTAAATGGATAGAAACAATAAATCCACTTGGAGGAAGCAAACTTGAAAAAGCAGTGAACTATGCCCTGAATTATAAAGAGACTCTATGTAACTATCTGCTGGATGGCAGATGTGAGATATCCAACAATGCCGCTGAACGTCGTGTGAAAAGTTATGCTCTGGGTAGAAAAGCTTTCATGTTCCACACTTCTGTAGCAGGTGCAGGTGCCAGTGCAGTCATGTATAGCATGATAGAAACAGCTAAGGCCAATCACTTAAATGTGTACCAGTATCTTTACATGGTGCTGCTGTATATGCCGGACTACAAAAATGAGCCCGCAGGCATAGAAAAGTTATTACCATGGAGCGATTTTATAAAGGAACACTGCACAGGCCTGATCGATGTTGAAAATATAACACCAGAAAATCATATACCATTACCGTTTTAACGTTTTGGTACACCAAGGGTGAATTATGCCATACGGTATCTTATTCATCGCTTACAAATGCTGTATTCAAAACCTCAACAGGTTTAAATACAGCATTTTCATATCATTTTATAAAATTAGTTCATTAAGTTATTTTCATATTCCATCTTAGCAATTGGATTCTTTCCACCGAACGTGTATGCAAGACGGAAACCTTCTGCTTGTCGTTGATCGATCAACTTGTCAATTTCCGGACTTACTTTCATTACTTCCCTGCCTGGAATTAAATCTTTGCCATCACTGAACCCTTCAGGACGGTTCTCTAATTCCTTTACTAAATCAGCTCTCCACTTTTCCAAAACTGACTGCCACTCCTGCTCTTGTGATAGATCATGCAACTCATTTGGATCACTAGAAAGATCAAAAAGCTGTTCCAAACCACTAGTAATATGCCAAATATATTTGATTTTTCCGTCTGTAAGATACTGTGTTCCCTTCTCATAGTAGAAGTTATGTCTAGGATCAACTGGGCGAGTTTTTACCTCACCAAAGAAGTTATGTACTGTTTCGCCGTGCATATATTTACGCCAAGGAGTAGATGTCCCTTCACCGCGAAGCAAAGGTGCAATACTACGTCCATCCACACTTGAAGGTATCTCAAGGCCTGCCAGATCCAAGATTGTTGGCATAAGATCATGCCAACCTACAGGTGCATCAATTGTCTGATTGTCACTAATTCCAGGCCCCATAATACAAAGTGGCAAATGTGAAGATCCTTCGTAAGGACGGCTCTTATGATACATATAATGATCTCCAAGCATCTCGCCATGATCTGAAGTAAAAATCACATAAGTATTGCATCCAAATGCAATCATAGGATTAGTAAGCAAACGTCCGACCTGAGCATCCAGGAATGAAATATTACCGTAATAACCAGCTCTTGCTGCTCTAAGTTCTTCATCTTTCAAATTGATGTAGCTTGACATAAAGTTTCCACTATTAACTGGCGGTATTTCCCAATCACCAATTGCAGGATTATCCAGATCTTCACGATTATAATAACGGTTAAAGTATTCTACCGGCGGATTATGTGGTGAATGTGGTGCATAAAAGCCAACGAATAACATAAATGGGCGAGATGGATCATGATTATCTAAGAAATCCATTGCACGATTTACTGTCCATTTGCTTTGATGGAATTCATCAGACAAATGGAAAGGTGCTGCCGCACGGGAATTATTGTTAATTCCATTACCATAGTATCCACCAGTTTCATCACTATTATTATCACGAAGATACTTAAAGAAAGCATCTGTTGTATCTTTGTTTTCACTGCTTGGATCTCCAGGCAGATAATATTCGAATCCATAAGACTCATTTGCTGGATATGTATGCATTGTACGCCCCACCATAGCTGTTTGATAGCTCCCACGACGCATTTCTGTCGGCAGGCTGGTTTCCATTGGGAAATATGGTATTCCAATATTTGATAATAATCCGTGGTGCTCCGGAGTCAGCCCAGTGAGAAATGACATACGCTGTGGAATACACAGTGGGCAATTGCTATAACATGCAGTAAAATTCGCTCCCATATTACCGATTGTATCAAGATATGGTGTATAGATTCCCTTTCGACGATTGTTAATTCCGACGCAGTCAAAACGATGTTGATCGGTATGAATCACAATAAAATTTGGACGTTGCTTCATGCTGTGTCCCTCCTTTGATTATTTAATTTTTTGACAGTGAAACAAACTGCCTTTTGATATAATTCTACTTATAATTTATAAATGAATATACCATCCAGATGAAACAACCCATCTAAAAGAAAGATCAATGGCACAAAAATCGGTCCCTGACGGCAAAATGTCAGAATCAAAGATGGTATTGCATTTCCCATGATCTGCACCTGTCTAGATATGGATTCATTGCCTGTTTTTTATTCATATTTATATCTCGATTTCTATTATATCTTCATTAACCACTATACTATTAATATAGTAACACGTCAAATCATCATTACAGCCTTCAGTTCCGCTTTATGACATCTGAATTGTCCCTCTAGCAAGTACTTTACAACCTGACAAAAAATTGATTGAAGAAACACTCGCCAAATGAAGCAAATCCAGAGTCGGCTTAATAATCACGCCTCCGCCGATGCCGCATATTGCCCCAATGATTGAAGCCAAAAAGCTTACAAGAAAGTAAAAAATCTGCATTTATGTCTTCCTCCTAATGCCCTACATAAGCAAAAAATAAATAAAAAGATAATAACCTTATTATTAGATCAATGTAGCAGTTTCCACTAACTCACGCTTGTAAATGCAGTATCTTCCGTATATATTGCTGTTCTTGGCATTCCATTCAATTTTGATTCTGGACTAAATTACCGGATAATTGTGTATCAATTTTATATCAACATGATATACTTTCTATTTTGACCCTATTTGTCTGTCAGCCCTAGCCTTTTAAATTGTTCCTCCGGGCAGTCATTTTCCCTCATTAGGCTCACCATAATATCAATCATATTTTTTTCCACCTTTGCGTCCTTGAGCGGAGTATTCTGATTTGGATCTTTTTGCAAATCAAAAAGAAGGGTTCCGAAGGAGTGAGATCCGAAGTACTGTCGGGATTCAATTTTCATAGTTCTACATCCCTTCGTAAAGGAGAAGGGGGCTGCCAATTGGATATTCTGTAGCTCTTCAGGTGGAAACATACACCACATATGTGTGGGCATCAAGGTGTATTCATATAGCGGAGCATTCATTTCAGATTCAGGTGCGCGCATATAGACATACCTTCCGTTGGTACAATTGACATGTCCCCCGTTGATTCCGAAAAGAATACCATCATGTACTTTTGTATTATTCTGAATCGTATCCTTTAAAGCTTTTCCCTGCATATCAGAAGGAGCAGCAATATTGAAATAATCCAGAATTGTTGGTGCCAGATCTATGGTCTGTACCAGTGCAGACCTACGGACTCCTTTAATGGCTACCTTGGGATCCCAGATAAACAAAGGTGTATGCGCAATCTCCTCATAAAAAGGCATGGAGTTTTTAGCCCACCAGTCATGCTCGCCCAAAAGAAAACCATGATCTGTATTGACAATGAGCATGGTATCCTTCCACATATCATGTTCATCCATGAAATCAAGAACTTTACCCATATAATGATCGCACATACTGATTAATGCCGCGTTCTCATATTGGACATGCTGGACATATGGGCGTTCCTCCCCACTTACCGGTTGGTACGGAGGCCAGTCAAATTGGGGGCCGTCATACTCATGAGGATAAAGGTCCTTATAATGCTGCTGTGTAAAATAGGGCTCATGAGGATCAAAGGTTTCTATCTGAAGAAACCAGTTGTCGTCATCCTTATTTTTCTCCAAAAACTCAAATCCAAGTTTGAAGGTAACCGCCTGAGGCTGATCCTCTTCCTTCTGCATGTATTTTCGGTTGACTACATCCTGACGACTGCTTCGCCCCATATGCACAGGACCATCTGGATCCTTCACTTCCCCTTTCCATTTGTCACCCTCCTGCCCCCGGACAATTTCCCATGTATTGTACCGTTGATGGTAGGTACAGCCTCCATCCTCCCAGTAGTGTTGGTGATCACTGACCAGATGTGTATAGACACCATTCTTCCCTAATACCTCCGGCATGGAATCATCAAAAGGCTCCAGTGGTCCCCAACTGCGGTGAAGAAAATTATATCTTCCTGTATGTAATTCCCGGCGCGCAGGCATACAAGGCATACTACCCACATAGCTGTTATCAAAAACCACCGTCTTTTCAGACAGTCTTTGAAAATTAGGAGCCTTTACCCAGTCACATCCATAGGGAGGAAGCATATGACGGTTAAGAGAATCAAACATTACCATTATCGCTCGCACTTTTACCACTCTCCTTTATCTTTTTGCGACTTAATTAATTTTATGATATACTAATATTATAACTTTTCAGTTCTAATAAGAATATCTTAAAAGGAGAATTATATGTCATTTTGCGAACTAGTAAAAGAAGGCTTTTGGCGATTAATAAAAAATGCTTCCAAAGAATTTGAGTTTAAAATGCACGGGAGTTTTCGCTATTCCGTCTATCCCGGCTGGAAATCTACTCTTCAAAACTATAACGACCTGCATATCTTGTATGTAAGAGGTGGTGAAGGTTGCTACCACATGCATGACGGTACGGATATCCAACTAACCCGGGGCACTTTAGTTTTTATCAGTCATGGGGTAGAACATCATGCCAGTGTCAATATACAGAATCCGCTACAAATAGTAGGATTGCGATTTGGAATTTATGATTGCAATGGGCTTAATGTGACCAAAGAGCTGACCGACTCCTTTTACTACTACATGTATCCGAAAAATCTCATGTACTACGACGAGCTTTTTCGGAAGCTGCACCAACTTTACAATAAAGAAGAAGGTGCTGTAACGGAGAAGATTAGTTCTTCATATTTATATCAGCTCCTATATGATTTCTATGAAATATTGGATAGGTATTCCGATAAGAAAAGTACAGACAGCCGGATAGAAAAGGTGCGGCACATCATCGAAGACCATCCATTTGAGAAAATCAGTATTCCGATGGTTGCAAATGAAATCGGAATATCTACCCGCTATCTCCAAAAAAAATTCAAGGAAAATTACAGTCTCAGTCCGAAGGAGTATCACTTGAAACAGCAAATGGACCTTGCACTCATTCTCCTAGGACAGGAGAATCTCCCGGTAACCGAAGTAGCCGAACGTTTAGGTTATTCGGATATGTTCTCCTTCTCCAAGCAGTTCAAGAAACACTTTGGATACCCACCGCTTCAGGCCAAAACAGTGAACAACAGCCGTGGAGGCTGAACAATTGTAAGCTGCATGGTATCCGGTTATCAGGACCAAAGCTTGGACGACCAAGCGAAACAGCAAAAGTAGATAAAAAGATAGAATATCAAGATAATGTAGATAGAATCGAAGTGGAAAGAACGTTCAGCTTGAGTAAACGTGTTATGGATTGGGTCTAATCCGGACTAAGCTGGAAGAGACCTCACTCACCTCGATAGCATTATCTGTATTCGTGACGAATCTTTTCAAGATTCAGACGCGAGTACTTTCTACGTTGATTTTGCTGATACAAATTTTATGGAACAGAGCTGCCGATTTTCAGGCGGAAGCCATTTAATCAGCAGACACTAAGTATCATCAATAACAATTTCAGAAGAGTGATTCCAAATCATTACTTATCTTTATCAATGTAACTAAAATAGTTAATAACTACTATTAAATATTGCCGATAATGAAGGCTGTTTTAAGTATATCCATACACTTCTCTAAACAATTTCAATTGTAAACTGATAATGATAAAATCCTTTTCCAATACAATATTCTGAATGAATGTTCCTCATCCAGCCTGTATCTCCGCCGACCCCAGCATGCTTATAATCTATATTCAAATATATATTGTTATCTCTTATTATTTCATCTTCATATGCAGCCTGATCACAAGCTTCGATTGAATAATCATGAATGTCAAAATGAAAAGGTTCAGCACTTGAAACACATATTCCTTTACCTAATGAGTTTATTACTTTCAAATACCTTATATCTTCTTTTCCTCCGCATTCTACCGGTTTGATATACGGGGTATATTGTTCAGAAACAGTACTGTTATAGCAACTAATTTGGGCTGATGTTTTTCTATCACAGTAATTTTCCCATGGACCGCGCCCATACCATGTAATTTGGTTGTTTTCTTCAGGTAAAACAAAGGTTAAACCGATTCTTGGAATTGTATGACTAGAACAATTATTAATCACCGTCTTATTAATCTCAATCCCTTCACTTCCGATTCGAAATTGCGTAGATACCTTTAATTTTACATCTTGATAAGACACTTCTGTAAAAATAAATATCTGATTATCTGCTACTGCCGTGTTTATATTCAATACATTTATTATTAGCTTATGAAGGCCTTCTTCACGCCAATCCCATGCATAATTTCTACCCGAATCTTTTATGCCTTCATCAATACCAGTTACAGGTCTGTAAAAATTATCATGACCACCTGTCATCCTACTTTCCCCTTTTAAAACAATTTTAGAAAAGGAACAGGTCTTTTTATCGAAACAGATATTCGTATACTGCCCTGTGATGGTAATATGATGCTCCATTTCATTCATAGTAAGCATTTCACCAGCGATACATGTAACTTTCTTACTTAAAACAGATTGTTCCAGAGGAATTTGCTTAGTGTAGATAAAATAGCCTGCCTGAACATAATTTGTATTATCCCTTAAAGAAACCTTGAGATTAATATAAGCTTCACCACTTGCTTGATTATGACATAAAGGTAGATCCAAATGTTCTGCTTCGCCTGCAGGGGTGAAATATTGCTTTAATTCACCATTATCTTTAACAATACCGTCACATTCCAATTCCCATGTTATTCTAAGATGACTAAGATTTTTAAACTGATAGTTATTAATTATTTTATATCCCTTGGGGCCTAAAAATGGAGGTACGTCGTAAACTATCTTTACTGGAGCCTGGCAATTTTTTATCTCATATGCAGAAGGTTTCCAATTGAGATCCGGAAATACGACTCCATTCAAACACATATCTTCTACAGGATCAATAACAGCCTCCTCAAATGCTCCCGCATATACGTACTTAAAGGTTCCGTCTTTTCTTTTCATTGTTAAAGCTTTATCCTGGAAGTCCCAGATAAACCCCCCTTGAAAACGGGGATATTTATCTACAAGCTCCCAAAACTCCATAAAGTTACCATTACTATTACTTTTAGCATAAGCATATTCACACATAATGAAAGGCCTGAGATCCTTCATATCAGCCATTTTTTCTTCAATCCAGTCTTTTGATGGATACATTGGTGCAAGAATATCCGTAATATTTGCTGCAGGATTACAGGACTCATATTGTACATACCTAGTCTTATCATATTCTTTGATCCATCCATACATGGCTGCATGATTTATGCCTGCCCCTGATTCATTGCCTAGGGACCATAGAATCACAGATGGATGATTTTTATCCCTAAGGACCATACGCGAAGCACGTTCCACATAAGCAGAAGTCCATTCCGGTGATGAACTTAACTGACCTCCATAACCATGCGTTTCAAGGTTTGTTTCATCTATTAAATAAATTCCCATCTCATCACAGAGATCGTACCACTCATTTACATGAGGATAATGACTGGTTCGTACAGCGTTAAAATTTAACTGCTTCATACAAATAATCTGTTGCCTCATATAATCATTCGTAATAACTCTACCGGTCTCTGGACAAAACTCGTGTAAATTTACACCTCGTACAATTAGCCGTTTTCCATTTATATAAAGTACTCCATCCGTACCAATTTCGACCTTGCGAAAACCTACTTTTGTACTTTCTATATCTGTGACATCCCCCGTTCCATCAATGGTCTCCATTACTAAGGTATATAGATATGGATCCTCAGCCGACCATAAATACGGTTCTTTTACTGCTATTGAAGTGACTGCGACATATTTAGGCATCAAATAAAAACCGCATTTTGAGTAGGGGGCGCTTTTAGTAGTTGCAACTAATTCCTTTTTTGCATCATATAAACTTAATTTTACAAAACATTCTCCATAGCCTTTTACAACATTATTTGGATGAAGTATAATTCGTAATTCTGACTCAGCGTAGTTATCACCTTTGAATAAAGTTTCAACTTTATAATCTATAAGACGTTGTTTTGCCTTTGCATAAATCTTTACCTCTCGATAAATTCCTGACAAATGCCAATAATCTTGATCCTCCAAATAGGTACCATCGCAAAATTGGAGTACTTTAACAGCCAATACATTAGTCCCGACATTAACGGCATGAGTTATATCAAAAGTTGCATCCAGCTTACTGTCCTGTGAATATCCAATTTCAATTCCATTTACATAGAAATAGAAACAGGACTCAACTCCTCCAAATTCAATCATGATATCTTTGCCATTATAGTAATCAGGAATTTCAAATGTAGTTCGATAACATCCTGTAAGATTTTTCTCGGGCACATAAGGAGCGTTCAGTTCTACCTGGCCTTTGGCAATCTCAATTTCATGATGGGAATCAATTCCTCCTCTTTCAAAAGGGTACGCAATATTCACATAAACAGGTTTTCCATAACCATGAAGTTCCCAATTAGATGGTACGGGTATTACATCCCAACAGCTATCATCGAAATTAACATTTCCAAATTCTTGCTGAACTTGAAACGGACTTTCTGAAAGCTTGAATTTCCACATTCCATTCAAGCTTTGAACATACTTTGAAGCAGTACGATCATACTCTAATGCTTGTTTTACCGTTTCATATACTCCATACGGAGAATGCATCGGATAACGATTCCTTTGTGTTACATACTGATTTTCCCATTCTCTAATCATAATATCTCCTTTTTGTCTTATCTGGTATTTATCTTATTTCATACTTATCTGGTATTTATCTTATTTCTACTTGTACAATTTTATTTACTATATTACTATATATATTGGTTATGCAAAATGTTTTGTTTGGTTAATTTTTTATCCTTTATGGTAATTATATTAGAAGGGAAGAGTCAAATGAAGCTTGAAATGAAAAAAGATGTTATATATCGATGCATTGGTTCAGATTTTACTAATGGGATTCTAGCTTGTGGTTTTATGACAAAACCTACCAAAGAACAATCTCAATATAATTTTTTAATCGATTATTATAGTTGCTTTATACTATTATCAGGAAACGGTTATTATTATGAAAGTGACAATAACAAACGCCAAATCCACGCGGGCGATTTTGTCCAACGTATTCCAGGAGTTATTCATACCACTGAAGTTGTCCCTGATGGTAACTGGTTAGAATTTTTTATTAGTTTTGGTCGTACTACGTATGATTATCTTAATAGTCTAAATTTAATACCAAAGGACACTCCAGTAGGGAAAGGAAATTATAACGAAACTATACACCAAAGATTATTAGGATTATTAAATTTGATTAAAATTTCTAACGTTAATGATCTACCTTATTTATCACTTCAGGCACAGGAATTACTTTTAAATATACTTATTTCAGATAGCAAAACCCATGGTGAAGATCCAATTAAAGTTGCTATGGATGAAGCCTGTCGTTTACTCTCTTCAGAAATAAGCTCAGTAATCTCATTAAAGGAGGTAGCTACTAAAATTAATATGAGTTACGAGAATTTTAGAAAGCAATTTCGAAAATATATTGGTACTTCTCCAGCCCAGTATCGTATAGCTCAACGCATGAAACATGCTAAACTTATGCTATTATCCGGAAATTCCATTAAAGAAACAGCAATATTAACCGGGTATAGTGATACTTATTCCTTTACAAAACAATTTACTAATTCAGTCGAAGTATCTCCAGGTCGTTACAAAAAAGAAAAATTAAGTGTTAAAAATTAAATGTTTTGTTGTTGATGCTTTTACAGATACGATTTATAAAGGTAATCCGGTTGCGGCTACAAAAAGCAGGTAGCGGCGGTCTTCAAGGCTGACCTCGGTAAATATACGACTAATGCAAGAAGGATCCTTGCATATCTTCCATGCATAAGGCCAAAGCGGAAGAACATACCGTATTTACAGCCGGAGGAGAATCAAAAACTGCACGTGGTTTTTTCCGGTGACTGCGCAGCTGGTCTTTCCTTACGCAACAAGGCGATTGGAACACTCCTGTTCTTCACAGGGATGAGGCCATGTGACATCTCAGGCCTTACGCTGGATGGGATAGACTGGGAAAACGAGGAAATCCGTATTGTTCAAAATAAGACCGATGTTCCGTTAGTTTTGCCCCTGATTGCAGTAATCGGAAACGCCATCTATGATTACATCACGTCGGAAAGACCCGAAAGTGAAGGCCAGCATCTATTCCTCGGTACTAACAAGCCCCACGACCCGATAGGGCTGAATGCAGTATGGCATGTAGCGTCAAAGGTGTACGATGCAGCCTTGATCAGGCTTGCAGAAGGGACAAGTCGTACAATCTAAGTCAAGCAGATGTATCCAACGATTCAGTAGATGCTTGGTTTCTCCATATAAATTTGTCTTCTCCATAGCACGGAAAAGCTCATAGCTGGTGGAAAACGAGCATTTAAGAATAGAATCATCATAAAATGTTTTCTCTAATATTTCTCTTCCTTTGTCTAATGGAACCATTTCGTTTAAAACAGCCCAGGCCTGAGCATGCTGCGTATATTGTGTAAAATCTGGTCCCTCTTTAAAAAGACCCTTGTTTTCGTCCCAGCATTTATTCTGGATTTGAGCTATTACTATAGATAAATCACCAGTTTGTTGATAATATTCAAAAATCATATAGATATAATGCAAGGAAAATGTAGAGATGATCTGCGGAAAAGCACTTGGGTATTTCCCCTGTATTAATCCATCTGGCATCATAGAATTATGAAAGTCCTTAAGTGCTTTTTTCGCAAGTGTCGTATCATTGCTAACTGCATATGTAAATAATGCCTGCAATCTTGTATCCATGGAAAACTGCATCTGCTCATAAAACGGACAATCCATATAGGTTTCTGTCATACAATTCTTCAAAGTATTGACGCACATATTCCATATACCGGAAACCCACTCTTCAGAGGATTTAACATAGGATCCTACCTCCAACGGATAACCGGTTCTTCTGAAGATTGGCTCATAAAGGGTGACTTCTTCCTCATCTGCTTCAATTTGTATCCTCAAATATCGGAAAGTTCGAAACCAAAAGGGTTCATATTTTACATATGCTCCTGATAAAATAATTTCATCCGTTAGGCCTTCTATTTTTCCGTTAACATAATCAGATCTTATGTTCGAATCCTTATTAATAAATCTTTCAAAAGTAAAATAAAGAAGTAAATTCGATTTTCAATAAGTAAATTCCATCTGTATAGAAGTTAGTGCTATACTTGCTTTTAATAGTTGTTGTTATACGGCATTGATTTTGGAAAAATACACATACGAAGCTTATTAAAACATGACATCTTTATGGTTTCCAATGTCTGTTCCTGCAGCTCTTCAGGTTGGTTTACCCAAGCATAGCAGGTTGTACCAAATGGAATATATTTTGATCCGTCCGCATAACTAAAATGATACCCCTTCGTTACTACTTTTCCATGGTTATCGCCTGAACTGGCGATACATTCGGCTCATCCTCTTTTAAGGCTTCCCTTATAATGAATCTGGCTCCTTCCGAATCCTACGGAGTAAATTCATTCTTAAGTGGGGACTCTGCTCCATGATATAACATCCCTTCTGTATTAAACTGCATCAAATCAAAGATTTTCTCCAAATCAGCATAGCTTCGATCCACACTGCCGCTTTCTCTACCATAACGGGCAGCGACAAAGCCGATATTATCGAACTTCGGGCTGAGCAATGCCTGAACGATGGCATACTGGTCATCCGCCTCGTTTTTAGCATCGGTATCGATAATTACTCTAACTTGCTTCTCTTGTGGTATTGTGAATGAATAATTATTATAAACCATATTTTATCTCTCTCCTTATTCTGTATTATCCTTTATGATTAAAGCATCAAAAGTCATTTTAAAATTTTATTTGTTAATCAAATGTTATTTGTGTGACTTTTGACGAAAACTCTATTTAAATAATTATTAAACTATATAATTAATGTAATTTTTCATATATTTGATAAAAATTTATTCCATCGTAGCTAACATAGCGATTCCTGGCTTTCCAGGGAGAACTATTTCTACCTTACCGTTCACATGTTCCGCAGCAATTGTTCTAGTCATCTCCCAAACATCAATAATTTCAACCTTATATTTATAATTATTAGGAAGCTCGATGCTTCCGTAGATCGTGCACATATCTCCGAAATATTGAAGATATACTTCATCCCCCACGTGAAGGATTGGCTGTGTAAAAAATTTCAACATATGCTTAAATTGTTCTTCATTCAATTTTATCATGCAGATAAACACAAGGTTATCAGAGAAGCCCGGAATATTCTTAGCTAATTGTTCCTTCAATTGTTCCTGGCTCTCAATTTTCAATCCATTTTCAGGCTGATAAACTTGCGGTGTTCCGGGGAAGGATTCCATCAACTCACGTAAGAAGCGGATCCTTGCAGGGCTTTCTCCTCTCAGAACTCCACCCTTACTCCACCAAAGAACCTGGTCATCATTCATCTTCTCCATATAGGTTTCACCATGGGTTGCATAACCGCCATAACACATAGTTTTCCAAAAACGGTTTACCATCTCAAAAGCAGACAGATTTCCCCAGCCATATGGTATATTGCCTTCATAACCCATCTCATCATACATAACCGGTTTTCCATATTTCTTTATCAGAAGCGGTATCTCCTGTGCATCCGAAGTCTGTAGGCAGACATGGGTAATATCAGGATTAGAAAAATCCCATGGAATTACAAAATTATGGTTGCTCAGAAGATGTCCATAACCATCCTGATTACGTAGAAAAGTGGCAATATCCTCCCAACGCTCCAGGTCAAAATCAGCCATCTGATCATATTCATTAGCCAAGGACCACCAGAGATTTGGATAAGCCGAAAGTCTGCGGGTCATATACTCTAAGTAGATAAAACACTCCTCTCTGGTAAGATGCATAAATCCCCAGTGATCATATGGGTGGAACAGAATTAAATCTACCTGAATATTCATCTTATCAAATTGGGATATTCGATACTCCAGTTCATCCCAGAACGCCATACATGGCCGGTTTACATTCCAGTTTCCATCTTCATTCTTTTCAAATGCAAAGACTTTCGGTTCATTACGGTTGAAATCAAAGAACTTTGGAAACACACAGAAACGAATTTTGTTAAATGGAGCTTCCTGCATGGTCTGCATGGTCTGATTCACTAATTCCTGCTCCTGATGAAGCAATGCATACACAGTGGTTCCAAATGGTAAGTATTTTGTTCCATCTTCATATTCGAATTTAGTTCCTACTGCTCTTACCAGACCATGTCTCCCTTCGGCTGCGGGTTCTACCTTTTCCTCTCCTACTGCAGCTACAAGTCCGCTTACTTGATAGCGCAGGATCCCTGTCTCTTTTGGTAAAAAATTGGCTTTATATGATCCGTTTCCTGCATAATAGCCTTTTCTTACATATTCTTTTCCGTTGATTTCAAATACTGCATTGACATCAACATTTACCCAATCATCTCCGGGTTCCATTCCTGATATTGTAACTTCAAATACTTCATACTGATTCATAATGTGATATGTATCCTCCAATCGAAATTTATAATCCAACTAATTCTATTTCATCATGCTCAATTAGAACCTGATATATTTCAAAATCTTTGGTTCTAATACAATATATTGTTAAAACTACTCCACTTTATTGATTCTTTATTGTGGCATATAATTTAATCGTAATACTTTAATAGTTCACTTACCATTTCCAAAGTAAATTAGCATTTGTCAAAATGAAACCACATTAAGTTTTATATAAGATTACTTCATCTACTTAGTCCACATCAGAAATACTCCCCTATATGCCTGAATCAATATAAGTTCACCCTCCTGAAGCTTTCTGCTTGTTCCGTCTTCTGGATTCCACAAAGTAACAGACTGTTGTTGCTCAGTATACCATTTGACCTCTACCTCATCCGGGGTATTATTTACCAAGAAATATATAATTTGATCGTCTTTTTCTAATCTGGACTTCAATAATGCTGTATCTTTTCCTATCACGGAAAGCTCGAGTTCTTCTTCCTGTTCTTCCAGTTGCTTCAACACGTCTTCTGCCTTGCAGGACTTAAAATATTCATTCTCTTTGCATCTGGTATCCAAGAGTGATTCCTCACGGAAATCGTAGTAGGCAAAAGGTATCGTTGTTCCCGTCAAATATTTTGGAATTTGATCCACAAATAGAACCTGAACACCTGCACGTTGGAGCTTTTGCAGACTATCCATTACTTCACTGCGAATAATATCCATAGTTGGAAGAATTACGGACTTTACCACAATACCAGAGATAACAGGCTTTCCGCTTTTAAGACTATTTGCAGCTTGCACCAGATCGATTGCATCTGCAAACAGATAATCAAACCCATTTTCATAGATCAGTCTTGTTATTTCCGTAAGGGATCGGTCTGTAGCCGATGATTCAGCCAAGATAGCACTATGACTTGGTAAGGTCTTTGCCTGTACATCCTCTATTGCATAATATACAAAGGTGTGGCTGATCTCCTTCGTTTGGTCTAGTAGATATCCAAGCCGCCCAACATATTCATTCAGTTGATTTGCTTCTTCCTGCTTCAGATATCCATGGTAAGCATGTAATTTATCCGGTGCGAAGGCTGAAAAATCCGGTGCAAAATAAGAATTGATACAGCGACATCCTCCCATGTACAGTAAATTAATAATTCCTCGTGCATAAGCAAGGGGTTTCTCATTAAAATGCTTCCTGTCAATGAAAGGACATAATTCCGTCATCAAACCATTGGTATCATTTTTTCTTGCTGCCATCTGAGCGAATTTCACTGTATTATAATTATAAATCTCAGGATAGGAAGCCAACACATCCACTCCAGGATAATCAGTTGCTTGAAGCACTTTTAGATAATTACCGTAGTAAATCACATGTGCCTGCATGGATTCTTCTGCAAGATAATGACCTGAAAATCTGCCACCATGTGCTTTGCACCACTCAGAGATTTGTCTGACATAAGCATCAGCAACCAGCTCACCAATTAATTCATAAAAGTCAATACGCACCTGATAGGCATTGCTTCTTCCTTCAAAAATCATTGGAAGATAAGGAAGAAGTGAATAACCATATTTATCCTCAAAGGTCTCAAATAACCCATCCACCCATGGTGCTAGTGCATAAGGCCAGGTTTCATCTCCATGTAGGTATCCTACCTGAAGACTTGGCTCATCGGTAAATACAGCTTCTGCATTCCGATATGCATCTGGAATATCCTTTACAATCGGTTCATAGCATACTTCCAGGAAGCGTTCGACCGCCTTGTGATCTAATATATTAATGTATCGATTGTAGGAACAGACATTGTGTGTCAGATGCGATCCTTCGTAAGCTGATTTTACACAGAATACAACAAATACTTCATTGGTTGCCAGGTCGCAGGAACAATGTGTTTTAGTAAAGGGTACCGGTTCCATCCGATCGTATTGTATAATGCTTGAATTTATCTGCGCACAATCAATAGGGTATTTGGCGGCCCAGATAATTTTATCCGACTCATCATCGAGAACAAATTGTGTATGCCTCGGTTCATAGGCAATTCGACGATGCATATAAAAACCTTTGGCCTCCAACTCAGGATGATCCTTAAGTGTCAAACCTCCTGCATATCCGGAAGGATAACCTTTTTCGTCATAAATCCAGTAATCCAGATTTTTCTTCTTCAATTGATCCAATATTTTTGCAAAGTTTACTATATTTTCCTTGTTACCGGTATAACCATTCTCAGTTGGAGGATTCGTTGCAGTTCCACCATATCCATAAGCTTTCACTGCTTCTGCCAATAAACCTATATCCTCCGGCCAATTATGTATAATTGTTCTCATTCGGTATCGTAACACTGGTTTTTTGAATTCTTCTTTCTTCATCTTAATAACCATACCTTTCTCATAACCTGCAAACTTTGGGCCGCAGGTACAAAAGCCGGAAGTATTTGGATATTTTTCATAATGCTCAATCAATTTTCCGCTCTCAATATAACCTGTAATGGTTCACAACCTTCTGTATTAAAAGTTACCCTGATTTCTCCCGTTTCCCTAGTAGAACGGATAGCTGCCTGTACATATCCGTCAAAAGTACTGCACACAAGACTTTGGAAGCTCTCAGAATCCGCAGGATCTGCACTTCCATATCCCAGCAGAATGCCTGCCCCTTCTACCATTACATAGATTTCTTTTTTCTGCTGTAGGTTGATTATAGCGTTCTTATCTTTCATCCCTACTGTAATGAAGGAAATATCCTGAATATCTGCCTTAAGGACTTCTCTGTCCACCTCTGCAAAAAGCTCCACCTTTCCTTCAGCAGACTTCAGTGTATAGCTACCGCTGACTATTCCGTCTCGATATAGGACTGCCTTTATCTCACCTGGTTCATAAGTCACTTGATATTTGACTGTGTATGTGTCATCCTCCTTAATGCATCTGCGGCCTTGTGACTTTTCGTTGATGAATAGCTCTACCTCATCTCCATCTCCATATACGTCAACCACAACCGGTTTTCCTTCAAATCCATCCCAAGTCCAACTTGCGAGGCTGTCCTCAAAAGCCCACTGAGATTTCTTCGCTTTCTTACCGAAATGTTCCGGTCTTTCGACAGCGATAAAAGGATCCTTTCTTAGTCCAAATACAATCTCCCTATAATAACTGATTGGTCGACGATGTCCGATCAGATCAATATCTCCTGCATATGCACTGCGGTACAGAACTCCTTCCTTTTGTCCGTCCTCCTCATAACGAATCAAACCAAGTGCTGCCTCTCCTAGGTAATCATATCCAGTCCATGTCATGTCACCGATTACAAATTTATTCTGCTTTACGATTTTCCACAGCTTTGCAATCTCCAAAGGGAAAGTCTCTGCCCCCAATATGATTCGATTCGGCTTAGCAGCCCTATCCATCTCATGACGCACTGTCAGGTAATTATATCCAGCAATATCCAGAGGGGTTCCAGAGCAAAAAAACGTTTGGTATAGCGATAGACTCCACCGGGATAATATCCTGTGCTGACTCCATTAGGACAGTCGGCCTTTTGCCTCTCCTCTATCATGGCATCATGGGGCAAAGTCACTGGCTTTCCTTCGCCGTATCCCATAATCTGCGGACCCAGGATACCGCCTTCCATTTTTTGTACTTTCCAATTTTCGTTAAATAATATCTTTATCATCATAATTCTCCTTACGTTATGTAATGCTATTTTTTTATTAATTTACTTTTTATAGCCAATGATCTACTATTCTGGCGTTTTGTATTTAAATCTTAGTAGTTATCATACACCTTCAGTCAACTTTTTCCAAAGTGAATGTCAGGAAATCAAAACTGCCAACTCCTTCGAACTTCAGATATAATGAGTGAACTCCCAGCTCAAAATCCACTATTCCCTCCAGTTCTGTCCAATCTCTAGATGCAACCTTCAATGTGATATTTCCGCAGGATGATTCTTTTGCTTCTAAGCTATTTTGAATCCAAACAAATCCTTCTGCATATCCTCTTATCTGCAATTTAATCTTATTTGCTCCTTTGAACCTAAAATACTTATATCCAATGATTGTTCCATTCTGAATATTCTTTATATATTGAATAGGAAGCTGACTCTCTTTCTTTGCTTCTTCTGAATCAGGTTCTATATCATGTACATCCTGTGTTAAAAACGGATAGTCCATTTTCATAGCTTGCGGATGAGATTGCGTTACTCCTTTCTTTCCGGTCAAATGACAACATATTCGTGCCGGATATACTCCATCATCAAGCAACGGTCCTTGATTGAGTCCGCAGGAGGTCACTTCCACCTGTGCAATCCGTCCATTATGATCAATGGTAATCTTTTCTGCACAACCCTGTCTACTGTAATTTGTCCGGTCGGTCTGACGATGATAAAATATATACCACTGCCCATCAATCATCTCAATCCCACCATGAGTATTGCCCAATGCATTTAGGGCATTATCAACTGTTCGTCCATTCAGCGCGATATCCCCAATATCAATCAGAGTACCTCCATATTGGTATCCTGAATCCGGACGATCACTTACTGCATAGCATAACTCTGAACTCTTAACCGATGAATAAATTAGATAATACTTATTATTTATCTTTCGTATAGAGCTTGCTTCAAAGAATTCGTGTTCTTCATAACCAGTTCCTATACTTGACGTGATACTTGGGAGAAGACGTTTCGGCTCAGCTTTCAGAGTTAACATATCATGCATCAACTCCATTACTTGAGAGGCATGTTTCCCATCCTCATGCTCCGGTTTCATCGGCGCATTTCCAGAATATAAATAAATATTATCATTATCCATAAACACACCTGGATCAAACTGTACCAAATCCTTTTCACCAGTCCCTAGCACTGTCCCATTCTTGTGCTTAACAAAACCTAAAAACTTATATTTTCCAGCAGGTATATCACTAACTGCGACACCAATTTCCGGCAGGAAATCAAGGCAATAATAAAGATAAAACCTTCCATCCGGTCCCTGTACTACATCCGGAGCCCACTGAGCATGAATACCACGTGGATTAAGATCTTCCTCTTTTTCAGGCTCTATTCCAAAGAGCAATATCTGTTTAGGTGCATCCTCAGGAATATTCTGATTTCTGGGATCCTGTTCTTTTTTATAGATGACTCCTTCATAACTCCATTCTGTTAGATTTTTGACACTTGCGGAGTAACATACATAATCATTCAGACAAAAGCCTGCACTCCCAAATCGATCATGACTTCCATAGATATACACACGGTCACCAAACACATGCGGCTCACCATCCGGTACATACTCGTAAGACGGTAGATAGGGATTAAATGCTTGTTTCTTTTCCATAATATCCTCCATCATTTAAAATTCTTCACTAGTTGCAAACGTTACTTAATGCAATGAAATATAAGGTACAAAAGATACTTATTTATGATGAAAATATCTTCCGGTTCCGCTTCCTGAAATTCCTCTTCGATTTACCTTACTTAATGCACTCCAGGCGTGACATTCACTTCTTCCATTCTCCGGTTCCTCCAGACAACAAGTACAGTCTAACTCTATCAAGTTTGCCCAACGCATCAGACTTTCTTCTGTCTCCTGATACATTCCGGCAATCTCCATCGCACGGAAAAATTCATAAGCTGTTGAGAACGACACCCTGATCACCGGTTCACAGCCTGAAAATGGCGCATGCTGTGAAAACTGTAAAAAGTCCGGACCCTCCCGGTACATTCCAGCTGCCTCATCCCAACATAGTCTCTGAATTTACCCTTATAATTTTAACATTTATTGTCTTAATAACTTTCCTTCTATTTAGGGCACACTTATTCTTTAACACCACCCAGCGTAATTCCTTTTACTAGATATCTCTGGAAAAACGGATAAATAATTATTATGGGTATAATTCCAACCACGGCAATTGCCATGCGGATGGTTGTAGAAGGCATTTTTACATTAGTGGCTATCGCAGAGCTACTCGTAGCTGCTGCTGCAATGGCACGAATATCATCGCTTATATTATTCAACACAATCTGAATGGTAAAATATTGCGATCCTCCTCTTGCAGACAAATAGTACAATCCATTTTGCCAGTCATTCCAATAGCTTAGTGCCGTCATTAAACCGATAGTCGCAATAATTGGTTTACTTAATGGTATTATAATAGACGTTAGGATACGAACCACTCCGGCTCCATCAATCCTTGCTGCCTCTTCCAGACTAATTGGAATACTGTTTATAAAATAGTTTCGGATTAAAATGATATTAAATGCATTCATTAGCATATTGGGCACAATCAATGCCCAGATAGTATCCTTAATATCCCAAACTCTAATATAACAGTAGTAGGTAGACACCAGACCCCCATTAAAAAGCATCGTAAAAATTAATATAAAACTGACAACCTTCATACCTGGTACCCACTGCTTACTGATGCCATATGCGAATAACACACTAATAAAAAGACTTGTAACAGTTCCTATAACAGTAACTATTATGGTCATCAGATAAGCATGTCCGATGGTTCCCCATTTCATGGCTATGTATTTATATGCCGACAAGCTCCATTCCTTTGGGAAAAAGGAAAAACCATTGACCGATGCCCAATTATTATCTGTAAATGAAGCAAGAACCAAAAGAATAAACGGTAAAAGTGCAACGATCGTTGCTATTGCACATATTACATTGGTGATAAATTGTGTGCCCAGGTGCTCTCTCGTTTTCATAGGTTCCTCCTTTAGAACAATGCACTACTTGATTGATATTTTTTCACTGCCTTATTTGCTATTAGAATAATGATAAAGCCACATATAGACTGATATACACTTGCTGCCCCAGACATTCCATAATCTGCATTTTTCATTAATGCCTGATAAACATACACATCTATAGTTCTTGTGTATTCGTACAAAGGTCCGCTATTTCTTGTGACTTGATAAAATAATCCAAAATCAGAACGAAATACCTGACCTACGCTTAGAATAAACAGAGTAATAACTGTAGGTTTTAATAATGGAATGGTGATATACCTTATTTGCTTCAATTTTGAAGCTCCGTCTATCCGCGCTGCCTCAAAATAATCCTGACTGATTCCTACAATACTAGAAAAATAGATAATCATACTATATCCCACATTTCTCCATGTGTGTACAAATATAAGTATAATAGGCCAGTATGTCTTATCCTGGTACCAATTAATCGGCTTTAATCCAATCATGGGAAATAGTGTTTTGTTTAAAAATCCGCTTTCACTTGACAAAAAAGCATATGCCAAGTAACTAATCACAACCCAGCTCATTAAAAACGGAAGTAAAATTATAATCTGATATACTTGGGAAGTAAGCTTAGACTGTATCTCATTGATACAGATTGCGAGCAATATCGCACATACAGTTACCATGATAAAAAATACTATATTGTAACCAATAGTATTTCGGGTGATGGACCAAGCATCCTTTGAACCAAACAAAAAACGAAAATTGTCGAAACCACTCCAATCACTTCCGAAGATACCTTTGGTATAATTAATTTTCTTAAATGCAATGATAATGCCAAACATCGGCAAATAATTATTAATAAATAAATATATTAATCCGGGCAGTACCATAAGATAGTACGGCAATATTTTACTAATACCTTTTTTTTTCTTTGGTACCGGCGACTTTCTTTTCCCTATCATGTTTTTCTCCTATAAAAAAGAGGCTGCCGCTCACTTTCATTAGTTGCAGCAGCCTTTACCTAATGTCATCCTGTATTATTTACTTGCTGCCCATGCATCAAGTTGTTTTTGGTTTTCTGCAATAATTTTTTCAATACCTGCTGATTTTAATGCAGCAATAAATTCAGGAAGAGCTTTATCTGGATCAATCGCACCAGCATTAAAGCTATAGCAATATTGTGCCATTACTGCCTCAACTGCTGCAATTTCTGTACTTACACTTTCTGATTTAAAACTATATCCCAATGCTGGTGAGTATCTATCTCTTGGAAGAGCATTCTCAAATGCAATCCATTTTTTACTATTATCAATACTTGCAGGATAAACTGCTGGCATTGTCAGACGATTACCCCAAAGTCCATATACATTACTATATGGTAATTTAGTAATATCATCTGCCAAGAACTTGATTACCTGACTTTCACCATTATCTTCCACTACTTCATACTCTTCTCCCTCAAAACCATATTGAATCAGAGTTGCAGCAGCTTTGTTATTCAATACATAAGCAATTGCTTCTACTGCTTTTCCTGGATTAGCAGAGGTAACAGGAACGTTCCAGTTTACAGCGGAACCACCATTGAGCTTAACGTATCCGTCTACTGTACGGAACTGTACAACATCTTGACCCCAAGCGGAGGTCGTTGATAGCATACTGCTTTCAGGCTCACAATAACCAAAGGTTCCTAAATAATTATCTTCCATCGCTCTATTGGAATAATCAGTATCTACGGATGCGTCAGGTGCAATATAGCCCTTCTGAGCCCAATCATACATCATCTCACAAAACGCTTTATATTCTTCTGTTTCAAAATAATTATAAACCGTCAAGTCGTCAAAACTTCTATTCAGCATTAATACACCAGCAGAAAAGCTTCCTGATAACATATCATATTCCTGATAGCTATAGTTAAGTGGTTCAAAAGTGTTATTCCATGGTGTGGTCATATAGAAGTTATCGCCTTCGCCTGCTCTGACTATGGCAAACATATCTTCCAATTCCTTCAAGGTATAAATTTTATTATCATCCTGCGCAAAGCCATATTTATCACAATACTTTTTTTTCATATTGAATCCATACGTATTGTAGTGCTTGTTTACGGCTGTCGGAAGTGAGTAAAGCTTACCATCATAATAGTTACCGCTAATCCAATCCTTATTAATAGTGCTGCCATAATCGTCCATATATTCATCGAGAGGTAAAATCAAACCATCCTCTACCATATTTCCAACACTTGTAAATGCTGTTAGTGAAACATCCAACTGTTCTCCAGATGATATCAATAAGGTTGCATCCTGTCGAGAAGTCATAAGATCAGTAGGTACAAATTTTACATGAACACCGATATCCTTTTCCATCATCTCATTCAATGCATCTTCCATTCTATAAAACCCTTCTGTTACTTCACTTATTGCCGGATACTGCCAAAAAATCTCAACAATATCACCAGAGTCTTTCGATGAAGTATCGTCTGCTGCCTGCGTTGGTGCAGTTTTGTTTTCTGGATCTGTGGTAGATGAACTTTTTTTCCCTCCGCAGCCTGTCAATGAAGCTAGAGCTAAAACGAGGCATAACATTAATGCTATTACTTTTTTCATATATACCTTTCCTCCTTTAATTTGGTAGTGTCAAATTTGACACACCATGTTTTATAGAAAACTTTATATTTTCAAGGGTTACACTACTTTTTTAAATAAAAAAGCAATGACCTCCCTTTTTTTGTGAATACTGTGAGTATCTACGTCCAATAAACACGAAAGGATTTCATTGCTTATGGATATTATTACCTATTTACTCACTATCATTCAAGAACAATATAAAACTATTTGCTGGCTCCTGAATCTTTTATGCAGATATGTTCCCCTCAAACAGTGGGCTTTTGATGATTCACATTCTCCAAAGTACAAGAAATTCACTACTGACCGCCTGCCTGTAATCAAACCTTTCATCAAACAGGACTGGCAGTTCCTTCTTGAATACTATCTCTGGATATATAATAAACCCATAAAACCCATCCAGCGACACACTACTTCCAACATCCCTCCTGATACCGTCGCCCACTTTGTGGCTACAAACTTCACTATCTCTTCCGGGAATTTACGGTGGATTTCTTTCGCATGGATTTAGATTCTCTTTCTAAGAATGCCTCTTCCTTAAAATTCTCCAAACATAATGCACACATCATGTCTCTGTGTCTGACCATGCATGTCAACTTAGGACTTTCCCTGCGTAAAACTGCTCAGGCTCTCGCTGACCTCTATGGTATTAAAATCTCACACCAGCTGGTCGCTAATTATGCAAGAACCGCTGCGATTGTTATCAAGCCCTTTGTGGACCATTACAAATTCAAACAGATGGTGGAACGGCTCAACCGCACCTTTAAGGCTTCTTACCGGGTAAGCTGCGGTTACGACAACTAGGAACAACATGCCGGGAAAATTTCGGCTCGTTAAAGGTTTTCATAAATCATTTGACACTACCTTTAATTTTTATTACATGTTTATTATAATATTAGACCGTTTTTCATACCATATTTAAAATAAACTGCTATCTACCCAAAATAAACTTGTGATTAAAACCAATTTTAAAAGTGTTATTTTTGAAATACTATAGAAATTGAACAATAGTAGGTAATAGTATTATCAGAATCATAACAAGAAAAAATACCGATGCAAAATATTCTTTTATCATTCACATCAGTATTTTTTCAATGGATTATTTAATTATATTTATCTTCATTTTCTCCTTATTTTCAATTTCTTGATTTTCTAGCGCATTCGGCAGCCTTGCGGTAAGACTCCATATCTGCTAAATGCTACAACAACAAAGGCATATCCGCATCCAGCTGAGCAATTGCATCTAAACCCTCCTATGAATTAGGTGAATTTGCTAAAGGGCTTATTGCTCAATTTAATATCGACAATAAACCCTTAGCTTGAATCTTTACTTAATTATTTTAACCCTATCCGAATATATTGCTCTTCCGGACAAGGATTATTTATATTTATCTTCATTAACATATTGTGAGGGAGCGCATCCATAATATTTTTTAAACATTAGATTAAAATTAGCATAACTTTTATAACCAACCAGTTCGGAGACGACGTTGGCACTTAAGTGTTTTGTTTTCAAAAGCTCTCCAGCCATCTTCATTCTCTCTGCAATAATATACTGACCAACCGAAACTCCTTTCTCTTTCTTGAAAATTCGATTTAAATAAACCGGGTGTAAAAATAGCCTGTCGGCAATATCATTAACTGAAAGTGTCTCTTTGGCTAAGTCTTGTACGATATACCCAATCGCAGTATCCACCAGTTCATCCTGATTTTTCTGTCCATAATTTTCAGTAGCATGCTCAATTTTATCTTTCACTACCAGTTTGCCATACTCCTGAAAACGTTCTGAATCTTGCTGTTTTTTAATCCGATTCACTACTTTTTGCACTGCTTCTCCAATATCCTCATACATAGCAGGAATCAGAATATAGTCTTGGCACCCTAATTGGATTGCTTCCTTCGCATATTCAAAACTTGCATGGCAGGTTAAGAAGATACATTCAATATCGATCTCATTCTTTCTGACCCAACGAAGTACTTCAATTCCATTTTCACCTGGCATCTCAATATCACATAACATGAGATCAATTGGACATTCTTGTATACGAGCTTTTGCTTTTTCCGCATCATAGGCAGTAAAAACCTCATCAATTCCGTATTCTTTCCACGGAATTTCTGTCTTCATCGTCTCTACCGTTATAATTGCATCATTCACTAATAATAGGTTCATCCTCCACCTCCAAGTTATATGGGAATTGTATTGTAACACTTGTAAATTCACCCTGTATGGATGTTATCTCAATGCTTGAATCTTGTCCATAAAAATATTTTAGTCTTCGTATTGAATTTTGAAGTCCTATACTGGAATTCGAGCGCTCTGATTCGTATTCACCATGAAGCAACCTGCGGCACTTTTCCAAGGTAGCTTCATCCATTCCATTTCCATCATCCTTAATGATGAAAGTAACTTTTTTATCCTTATATTGACCAATAATAGAGATATGGAGCATAATCCCTTGTTTAATTCCGTATTTTACTGAATTCTCAATAAAATTATGAATGAGTAATGGTGGTACACGAACAAAACTAATTTCCGGATTAATTTCATAGCTTACTTTCACATTGCCAGAATAATTGATGGAAACCATCTTCACATATCCTTTTACTAATTTTAATTCCTTCGGGAAAAGCTCTAGCTCCTTATCACTGCGGAATATATATCGAAAATATTCTGAAAGATATATAATAATCTGTTGAATTGCTGTTATTTCCTTTCGTTGGGCTAAGGTATAAATTAAATTAAATGTATTCAGTAAAAAATGTGGTCTGATTTGTAGTTGCAAATTACGCAGCTCCATTTTTTGTTTGGCTAATTCTTTTTCATAACTATCTATTTTTAATGTTTTTAAATTATTTGCCATCTGATTAAAAGATCGGTATGCCTCCATATATTCAACGGAATTTGCCTTCTCCATGATACGAAAATCCTGATTTCCGTTATGGATCTGACGATGGGCATTGTTTATTTTATATAACGGATGTAGCAGCAATGACCTTAACGCCATAAATAAAACCGGTATCAAAGCTAAATATAGAAATGCCATGATTTGCAATATCTTAACATATATTGATATTCTACCAACAATTTCATTTCTCTCTATACTGATTTCTAAATAAATATTCTTGATTTTTGAGGATACAATAATTCGATCATCCGGGTTTTCTTTATTTTGTTTTTCAGTAAAGCTGAGTAGGTAATCCGTATATTTTAACCTTTTCTCCATTAGCATCTTAAGAGAATCCAGATTAAACCAGCCACCGCACATTACATCTTTTTGATCTACGATAAAAAATAAATACTTTTTAGAATTCAATTCATAGATATGCCACCCGTTCTTAACACCTTCTCTGAGTTGTGCTGATAAAAAATTGTTGATTGATTGATATAATTGATTACTTTCCTTAGGATTTTTATCATATATCAAAGTATCATTCACCTTCTTCATAAAATAAAAATAACCATCTCCACCATTCGTCATACCTTCCATTTTCTTTAGATTATAATAAAGTTTTAATTTCGAACTTTGGTAAGTATAATTATTTTCATTTTGAAGTTTCATTCGAATACAATCAGGATTTTCCATTAAAAAATAAAATAATAAGGTTTGTGTATTTACCATCCTTGACCCAATATCGTACGTAAAGGCATCTGCAAGCGTTTGGGCTGATGCTCTGTTCTGTTCAATCATAGTATCAATAACTCTCTGGTTTTGTACTATAGCGATTAAATTCAACGGTAATACTAAAATAAAGATGATTAAGATTACCTTCGTTGAGATAGAATTAAATAATCGATGAATTTTTTTCTGCATAATGTTTTCCTCTAATTCTTATTAAATTAATCGTTCGACTACCCTACCTTTATTATACTATAAAATATCTAATTTATCAGTTCCAAGAATGATGACGGTTTTAGCACATATGCCAAAAAGCCTCGAACATTCCTTATAAAGGTTCGGGGCATACAATACAACTATATTATCTATTAATCAATTGCTTTTTGCCATATTGTTTCAAAACTTTAACACCTTAATTTTAAACTATTTGTTATGAATGGATAAACACTTCATATAAAATCAGGCTAGGATATTTTATCAAGGGAGTGTTGCTCCCGTTCTTTTTAACAAAAAAATCAGTCGGCCTATCTTTTCAGATAGTTCAACTGATTTTTTGACGTACTTTAATAAACACCATCGGATTATCACCTTTTTCTATGCTGTTTTCAATTCATATAAATGGTTTTGAAGTTTTTCTGGCTGAATTTTTGAATGTAGTTTATTAATGTTATAGCCCATACACAGCAGAAGAAATTCAATTCTTACATTGATTTTGCCACTTGTCAAAAATCTGTTGAAACCGTAGTCGTGCTTCAACACCCCAAAGGCCCCTTCGACCTGAATCGAACGGTTCATCCGATATCGGATGCCATCCTTGCTCAGGATGTTTCTCAGCGATATTTCTCGCTTCTCTATTAGTAGTTTTGATACATACAGCTGCTTGCTCTTTTTGGACCTTGTACATTTCCCGCCAAAATGAGGACAACTGCTACAATCTTCACACCGATAGATTTCCTGCTTCGATTCGTAGCCAGTTACACTGGTTTTCTTCTTCCTTCCTACATGCCATAAGATTCTGCCATAACTACAGACGTAGCAATCCCCCTTTTCTGGTAATTCTCTTCATTTTCATTTCCAGCATCTGCTGTGATACTTTGATATCTATGATTTAAATTTGCTTCCATTTCCTGGAGAAAAGGAATTAATGTATTATACCATGAAAGGCAGGTTCTTCGGAATCTGCTTTTTGCTTTTTAAGACAAAAAAGCGGGGGGCTACAAAACTAACTTACGTTAGTTTTGCAACACCCCCTCATTTTTTTATCGTCGTAACCCGGGTGTAAAAAACTTTTATATTCTGCTTTTTGCTGGAATCTCATAAAATCAAGTATTTCCGCGTGGTCTATTTCTCCAAACTCTTCATCGTCGGAAATTTAATTGAACGTTCTCCAAACTCGATTATCATACCACTAAACCCGAAACTCACAGACATAAGTATCTTCTCGTCTTGGATAATAGGTTAGACTGTGGTTAATGCTAATCATACGTTTCATATCTGGTCATCCCAGCGAAGTCCAATTGCTTCTCCAATTCTACAACCCGTACCAAGTAACAGCATAAAGAGCGGATACCAACTGTTTGTATTAATGCTCTCTAGTGTATTTACTTGTAATCTACACTCTGTAATCAAAAGATTATAAAAGCCAAAACATCTGAATACTTTACATCTCCAATCTTTCCCAGGATCGAGACTACCAAAAGCTAATGCAGCATTGTTGACTATTTTATAAAATAGTTTTCAGATAGTTGGCTGACTTCTTCATACCGATGGAAGCATCAGGAATGTCATCCGGATGCCATCTCCTTTCATATTCCAGAGAAAGCCATCCATCATATCCATGTTCCTTTACCAGTTTCAAAATCTCCGTCCATGGAATAATGCCCTCACCAACAATCCTTGTGTAAACATTTCTTTCGGATTCATCCGGATGGGACACTTCGGAAGAGCTGAACGCAACGCCTTCTTTAAATGTCAGATCCTTAACATGCATATAAGATACGTATTGCTGCTGAATCTCAATTGCCTCCTCATAATCTTCATTTTCGGTAAAGTTCAGGTTCGCCTGATCGTACAAGATACGAACAGCAGGATGATTGATTTCCCTGATCAGATCAGCACTATCCTTTGCAGATAAGGCCATTGTATTAAAATGGTTTTCAATTACCAGTGTAACATCCTTTTCTGCGGCCCGTTCACCCAGAAGCCGCATCGATTCCACAAGTTTTGCTCTCCTTTCCTTCAAATCCGTTGTATCACCCGCCTGAAGGTTTCCGCCGTAAATCCGAATGAAGTGAGCACCAAGGTATTCACACGCATCAATCACTTTGCAGATTCCGTCAATTTCAGCAGTTCTGACCTGATCATCCAAAGAGTTAAAATAAGAATTATATGGTGTAAGGCATGAGATTTCTATGTTATTTTCTTCTGCTGCCTTTTTTACCAAAGCAAGTTCTTCCTTACTGCACTCACAGGAGATACCGCTACAGTATCCGTCCTGAACAACGATCTCAGCTCCTTCAATGCCGATATCATGAAACAGTTTTATTGCTTCAAGCACCGTATACTCCGGTGTTCCCATCGTATGCCCTGCAATCTTCATTTCGATTTTTCCTCCTTATTGCATGCCTGGCAAACCGGCACTTCTTAGAATTCTATCAAGCAGGACATGAGTCTTGAATGCATCCTCTGCATTTGTCATTGGAACTTTATCTTCTTTCAGGCAGTCTATAAAGTGGCGGATTGCATAACTGAAACCTAGTTTGTCTTCCGATTTTGCCCATCCCATAGCTAGGGGAGTCATTTCCGTTTTATGCTGTTCCTTCTCGTCCACAACAGTCACACTGTCAGGCATCTTAATGAGTACCGAACGATTACCTCCGTGAATCTCAATACTCTCTTCCCACTGTCCAGAGCTTCTATCTGCAATCAGCATACCGGATGCACCATTCTCGAAGTGAAGCTGTGCCGTGGTAAATGTCTCATAATCTGGATCGGTAAATTTGGAGATTGCCGTTAAATCACGGACTTCGCCTCCAAAAAATCGCATCAAGTCCACAATATGTACTGCGTTTTCGAGGGTCGCATGATATTCGGTTGCAGGACGGTTCTTCTGACCAATGATGACATCGGGAAGAACATCCTTATAAACCTCCTTTGCCTTCTGGCATACAGGAGCATATCTGCGGTTGAAACCGATCATCAGTTTTCTTCCGGTCTTCTCAGACAGTTCAACCATGCGTTCCGCATCCTTAAGCGTCGTAGCCATAGGCTTTTCACTATATACATCGATACCTGCTTTCAGCAGGAATTCAATCTGCTCCGCATGACAATGCTTGGGGGTCAGAACAAAAGCGCCATCCAGACCCAAATTTGCAAGTTCATCTAGTGAGGTAACTGCATGCTCTGCGCCGAACATTTTCTGTGCTTTTTTAGCGAGCTCAATGTCATTTACCATGGTACCCACAATTTCAACGTCTTCAAATCTCGGCAGCACCGGTAGAAAATTGTTAGTTGCCACATAACCGGCGCCTATAATACCAATACGAACTTTATCTTTACTCATTAATACCTTCCTCCTTACAATACTCAGCATAAATTTTCGACAGATTCTGCTTCTCTGCCTCAGTTAGTGCTCTGTGGGGTGCACGGCATACATCACTGCTGATCACGCCTCTCAGTTTCAGCAGGTGCTTCAAAGCAGGAATACCTGGAATGCCCGCCAGTTTTCTGTCAGTTTCCACAATCTTCTTCTGGGTTTCCATTGCTCCGGCAAAATCACCCTCATTAAATTGACTGTACAGGCGGTTGAATCTCTCATAGAAAATGCTGCCAGGACCTGTAACTGTACCCACTCCGCCGGTCATCAGGCATTGCAGAAACAAACTGTCACAGCCGATCAGAAGTTGTGGCACTCTTCCATCAGTATTCAGATAATCTTCCACACGCATAAGATTAGGGCTGCTGTATTTGATACCTACTACATTTTCATAAGCTGCCATCAGTCGTCTCAGTAGAGAAGGCAAAACATCGTTGGTAGTACATCCTGGAATGTTATATACATAGACAGGAAAATCTTTAGGAAGCCCTTCAATGACAGCTGCATAATACTGAAACAGCGACTCTTCATCCAATCCGAAGAATGCCGGACTCATAATGCCGATACCGTCTGCTCCAATTGCTGCTGCATGTTTTGCATGAGAAGCAGTTTCCTCCGTTGTCATGCTGCCACACTGAATAAAAAGTGGAAGCCTGTGATCGTTTGTCTCAGCCATAACCTCAGCAACATGCTCACGTTCCTGTTTTGTCATCAGTAGGCTTTCACCGTTTGTACCATTTGGATACAGCGCATTTGCACCTGACTCTACCAAATAATTCGTAAAATTTCTTAAAGAAACATCATCAATTGTTCCATCTTCATTCATGGGCGTAATGGTAGGAATAACCACGCCGATAAGTCTTTTACTATACATAATCTGTTCTCCTTTTTTTAGCCACATCTTCATCTGTGTTGGCTATTTTATTATTTATTTTTAAAGTGATGACAAATTAATAGCTTTGCAGGTCATCAATTTCTGCTAAAGTACGCATACCGTCTTAATATTCATACACTGTAATGATCTTTTCTAATATTTCTTGCAACAACCTTCTGTCGGAAAGTGTTTCACTTCAGGTACCCTCATTGTTCATCCATTTTCTCTTTCAATCATTTAGTTGATCTCATTGTATCGGCAGCAAGAAACAAAATGGCCGGTTGATACTTCTTCCAGCTCCTGCGGCTCATGACAGCGGTCACAGGCGTAGTTGCAGCGTGCAGCAAACCGGCATCCCGGCTTGGGATTCACAGGCGAAACCAACTCTCCTTTAAGCAGGATGCGTTCTTTCTTATTCCGAACATCTGTAGAAGGAACCGCCGACAGCAGTGCTTTGGTGTAAGGATGAAGTGGCCGCTGGAATAGTTCTTTGGATGGGCTGCATTCCACCATCTGACCCAAATACATAACGCAGATTTTCTGAGAAATATGGCGCACCACAGACAGGTCATGCGTAATAAACATATAGGTCAAGTCTTGCTTTTCCTGCAAATCCTGCATCAGATTCAAGATCTGTGCCTGTATCGACACATCCAGTGCTGAAACCGGTTCATCGCAAACCACAAACGAAGGGTTCAGTGCAATGGCACGGGCTACACCGATTCTCTGCCGTCTTCCTCCATCCAGCTCATGGGGATAAGAGTTCCAGAGACGGGCACTGAGACCAACCGTATTCATAATCTCATTCGCCCGTTCCTCTGCTTCCTTCTTACTAAAGCGTTTTGACAGAAGCAGCGGCTCTGTTACAGTTTCGAACATTGTCATTCTGGGATTCAGAGAAGAAAAAGGATCCTGGAAGATTATCTGCATCTCTTCTCTGAGCTTTATAAGCTGCTTATTGTTCACTTTGGTAATATCCTCGCCTTTGAACAGAATCTGACCACCCGTGCTTTCGAGCAGATGAATCATTGTTCTGCCAAGAGTAGACTTGCCGCAGCCGGACTCGCCTACAATCCCCATAGTAGTTCCTTTTTCTATACTAAAACTCACATCATCCACAGCATGAAGCTTTCCTCTGGATGTGTTAAAGTATTGTTTTAAATTTTTCGCCTCAATTAAGGTATTTGCCATAATAATCGTCGCTCCTTTATAATATTAAAACTTCCTTGTTGCAATGGCACATATGACAATGCACAAAGTGATTCGGGCTGACTTCTTTGAAAGGAACGCTACCGTGTTTACATTCCTCTGTTGCATACTTGCATCTTGGATGAAAACTGCAGCCATCAGGCAGATTCTCAGGATCTGGTGGCATGCCAGGGATGGGAGTTAGTCGTTTAACATCTCCAGTCAGGCTAGGAATGGATCCGAACAGACCTAGTGTATAAGGATGAACCGGGTTGAGGAACAGATCTTCCTTGGATGCATATTCCACTATCTGGCCAGCGTAGATAACGGCCACATTATCACATGATTCAGCCACAACACCCAGATCATGGGTAATAAGAATCATAGAGGTATTCCGTTTTTTCTGCAGAGCACTGATCATATCCATTACCTGTGCCTGGATCGTTACGTCTAGAGCAGTGGTAGGTTCATCAGCCAGCAACAGTTCCGGATTACAGGCTAACGCTATAGCAATGACCACTCGCTGCTTCATACCACCGGAAAACTGATGCGGAAATTCTTCATATCTATCTGCCGGTATGCCTACCATTTCCAACATTTCCATTGCTTTATTCATTGCTTCTTTTTTGCTAACAGACTCGTGAAGCGAAACAACTTCCGCAATTTGGTCACCAACTGTAAGAAGCGGGTTAAGAGCTGTCATCGGATCTTGGAAAATCATAGAGATCTTGTTGCCTCGTACTTTCCGCATTTCCTTTTCGGGAAGCTTCAGTAAGTCACTATCTTCAAGAATAATTTCTCCGTTCAAAATTTTTGCAGGCGGATTCGGCAGAACGCCGAGAATTGATTTCGCAATAGTCGTCTTTCCGGCGCCTGTCTCACCAACCAGACCCAAGCTTTCACCACGCTTAATGTCAAGTGAAACCCCATTCACAGCATGTACAGTTGCTCCAACAGACGTATAAACTACTTTCAGGTCTCGAACCGAAAGCAGGAAATCACTAGTTTTCATTTTCTCATTCGACATATTAATTTTCTCCTCTTAGTTCTTCAGTTTGGGATCCAACGCATCGCGAAGACCGTCACCCAGCATATTTAATGACAGAACTGTAATCATAATCATAATGCCAGAGAAAGTTACCATATGAGGGTAGTTACGAATATAGCTTCTGCCCGCACTCAGCATTGCACCCCATTCCGGGTTCGGCGGCTGAACGCCCAATCCAATAAAGCTCATTGCCGATGCAGATATAATCGCGTTTGCAACGCCCATAGTAAGTTGAACGATCAGTGGCGAAAGAGCATTGGGAAGAATGTGCTTTACAATGATCCTGGTAGTACTGCAATTGATGGCTGTGGCAGCTTCTAAATATTCCATTCGCCGGATACTCAAGACAGATGCGCGAGTCATACGGACAAAACCAGGAATATTACTTATAGTAATTGCGAGAATACAGTTATTGAGGCCGGGACCTAAAGCAGCACTGATGGCAATAGCCAAGATTAGCGGAGGCAGTGCCTGAAAAACATCCATAAACCGCATTATAATAGTATCCGCTTTCCCCCCAAAATAGCCGCAGATTGAGCCAAGCATAATACCGATTACGGAAGCTCCAGCCATAGAAATGAGACCAATCTTCAGAGAAGCACGGCTACCGATCATCAGGCGACTCATGATATCTCTTCCAAGTTCATCTGTGCCGAAGGGATGTAGCAAGCTCGGCAATCCAAACGTATGAAACAAGTCTGTTTTAGTTTCAGAGTAAGGAGCAATAAGAGGTCCAAAAATTGCAACCAACATAATAAATGTCAGAATAAACAGTCCGCCCATTGCCATTTTATTTTTTTTCAGTCGACGCCAAGTCATTAAAGTCATTGATTCTCTTATTGCAGGCTGTCTACTAAGAGCCTTTCTTTCTTTCTGTAGATTCATCATTTACCTCCCTTACTGAACTCTACCCGGATTCGGGGATCGATCACGGCGTAAAGAATATCAACCAACAACATCACCACGCCAAAGACAGCCGCAATAAAAATGACAGCACCCTGAATAGCGGGATAATCGCGGGAATTTATCGAGGTAACCATATAGCTTCCCAGTCCAGGGATGGCAAAAACAGTTTCAGCCACCAGTGTACCACCAAGCAATATTCCAAAAGTCGCACCGGCCTGGGTAACGACGGGGATTAGTGCATTTCTGAGTGCATGCTTATATATAATCTTTCTTTCCTCCTGACCCTTAGCACGGGCTGTGGTAATATAATCCGATCGAATTACTTCCAGCATGCTCGACCTGGTTATTCTTGCCATTGCAGCAATGCCCATCATCGACACAGCAAGACAGGGAAGAATATAATACCGAATTCCCCCGACACCACTGGCAGGAAGTAAACCAAGCTTAAGAGCAAAAATAATAGACAGCATCTGACCAAACCAGAAGGTAGGCATGGAAATACCAAAAAGTGCAATCGTCATAGATACTCTATCCTTCCAGGTATTCCGGTGAACAGCTGCCGTTATACCCAGCGGAATACCAAATCCCAAAGCAAACGCCATGCTCAGCAGGGCAACTCGGAAGGTATAGCTAAATCGCATAAGGATTTCATCCTGCACGTTTCTGCCGTTAATATAAGATGTTCCAAAATCAAATCTGGTTACAATACCTTTGATGTAGTAAAAAAACCGGCTCAGGAATGACTGATTTAATCCCAGTTTTTCACGCAGTTCCTGAATCGCTTCCGGGGTAGCCTGGGAACCCAGGATAATTGCTGCAGGATCACCGGGCGTAAAAGACATAATCGCAAAAATCAGAAATGCAACTCCTAAGAGAACCGGGATCATCATGAGGATTCTCTTACCAATAAATTTTTTCATTAAAGTAACTCCTTTTCTTTTTTCATTAAGGAGACACTTTAATCAAAAAGAAAAAGTGTCTCCTTTTCAAAGGTTAGGATCATAGATGGTTCGTTTTCAAATATCCACTTATAAAGAAAACAAGGGATATTACTTGTGTCTAGCCCAGCTATCAGAATAAGTGCTCAGGTTAGGCAGGCAGTCCTGCCCCAAGAAGATAAACGGTTTCATGGTATCTACATGAACATAATTGGTGTAAGTGTAAGCGTATGGATACATGACGTCGGTTTCTTCAATATACTTAGCAAGTTCATCAACAGCTTTTTCGGAGTGAGTATCACGGCCTAGAGAAGCGTTCAGTAGTTCTTGCATTTTAGGATCATCCGAAAAGAAGGTATTCTTACCATTTTCTCGTGCTGTTAGATACCATTTCCAACCACAGGGAACAAAGCTCGAACCGTTAGGTGCAACCTGGCAGAGGTAAAAGTCATATGCATCAGGCTGATAGCGATAGGTCTGGTAAAGAGCATTTTCATAAGCAAGGATCTCAACAGTAATTCCGATCTCCGCCAGATATGCCTGGATGACCTCACTGGTAGACCGGTATTCCGGCATATCCTTGGTCATCAGTCGAACTATTAATCCGCCGTCAGGATAGCCGGCTTCTGCCATCAACTCTTTTGCTTTTTCAAGATTATATTCATAAGGAATGCTGTCGTTCCATGATTTAACATAATCGACAAAGTAGTTGCCTTCAGTATCAGGAACAGCTGCAACGTTAGGAAGACCGCCATTGCCGTCGTAAATGCTCTGAACGATAGCAGCACCATCAATGGCATAGCTGACAGCCTGTCTCAATTTTTGATTAGAGAATACGTTGGATTCGTCACAATTAAAGCCAATCGTTCTGACCATAGTATAAGGTTCTGTTTCCGTGGCAAAACCGGGTTTGTTATCAAAAGCAACCGTGTCTTTGGTGGATAGATTGTACGCAAAATCAACAGCGCCTGTCTCAAGTTCGATAGCCACCTGTGCAGATTCAGCAATGAATCGAACTTCAATTTCATCACAGTTCTGGTTGTTCAGTACCCCATCCTTGTTCCAGTAATTTTCATCTTTTAAAAAGGTGATAGAAGAGCCAGGAAGCCAATCCTTAATAACATAGGGGCCAGTACCAATAGGATCGCTAGAGAATCCGGTCTTGCTCTCTTCATAAGACTTCTGAGAGACGATACTAACCGCTGTCACGACTCTTTCAAAAGCACCAACAAGGTCAGGAGTAAAGGTCATCTCAACCTTATAGTCGTCAACTTTTTTTACTGACTGAAGTTCTCCACAATCGCTCTTTCTTTCACCGATTTCCAGTATCTTGTTATAGCAGAATACAACATCGTCTGCTGTAATCGGGTTCCCCTTGGAATCATGGACATTATTATTCAGCGTAATGAGATATACACCGTCCCCGGTACGCTCGTATCCAGAAGCAATTACAGGTGTCAGTTCGCCATTCTTATAATAATCTTCGAAGAGACCTTCATAGAAAACGTAAGATATCTGATCTCTTACAGAGTTAGTAGCGTTAAACGGAAGATAGTTTCCGGGATCAGCGGAAGATGCAAGGACCACTTTGATGTAATTAGACCCTTCTTTACCGCTGTCTGTTGTTGATGTACTAGTGTCTGTTGTTGATTTACCTGCGTCTGTTGCGGAGCCACAAGCCGCAAGAGAAATACACATAACTGCTGCCATTAAAAAAGCAGCCGATCTTTTAATTATTTTTTTCATAATTTCCCAATTCTCCTTATTATATTTTTAAATTTTTCTGTTCTTTAATGTGTTGTATGCAAACGTTCTTCCTAATGGCCGTTCATCCCCTTTCTCCTATTTTACTAATGTATCATTGTACAGCATACCACCAGATTTATTCAGATGTTCTTCCATTTCGCAAAGGCATTGGTGTTCAAATCTCGCTTTCTTTTCTTTTGTCTATGTAAAGCCGAAATGGAGTCTATCACAAATCTGGTACATAATCCAAACCATATAAATTGTAATTTTGCATGTAATCGTTTACATGATTTGGATAAAATTAAAGGTTTTGCCTGTAAACCGCCTCCATGAGTTTATTGTTTCAGCCTCTACCTTAATCACTTGTAATATTATTCTATCATACATTTTCCTTGTGTCAATTATCTATAATTTACAAATTGCTTTCATTTTTTTTGTGCAATATATCAATTCCTGTTTAAAATCAATTTGATTTGTATTCTACTTTTGCCTTGACTTTATCCCATGTAAATGTTACCATTGAATTAGATGCTAGCGGTTTTATACTATATATTTATGTCGTTAATTTAGTGCACCGTTTGGCTTTAACAAAAAATAGGAGCAAAATTATGGTTACTATTCATGATATCGCCCGGAAATCCGGTGTTTCCATAGCAACAGTGTCCCGTGTCATTCATAAATCACCGAATGTACTGCCAGAAACGCGTGCTAAGGTCGCAGCAATAATAAAAGAACTTGATTACAGTCCCAATAAGCTGGCACAGAATTTCAGGACTCAGAAGACAAAAAACATCCTGGTCATACTGCCGGATATCGGCAATACCTTTTATACCGACATTATTGCCGGAATTGAAAATGTTGCCTTTGCTAGCGGCTACTATGTATTGGTCGTAGGCTCTCATGGTAATCCAGTTCTGGAATCGCGCTTTTTCTCAATGCTGAGTGAGAAACAGGTAGATGGTATCATCACTTTCTCTGCGAGCCTGCCTCTGGCGGAAATGGAACAATATGCAGAACAATACCCTATTGTGGTGGGTTGCCGGTATTTTGATAATACCTCTTTGCCGAATGTCACGATAGACAATGAAAAAGCATCCAAAGACCTCGTCAATTATCTGCTTAATCTCGGGCATAAGAAGGTCTGTTACCTAGCCGCTCCCTCTGATATTCTGGTCTACCGCGATCGATTGAAGGGCTATCTGACAGCACTCACCACCAGAAATATCCCTATCTGCCAGAACCTGATCATCAACTGTGATCCGAACATTCAAGGCGGATATGATGCCATTCGAAAGCTGCTTAATTCCAACGTGGATTTTACTGCGGTAGTTGCCTGCGGAGATACCATAGCAGTCGGTGCAATTAGGGGATTAAGCAGTTTCAACCTGTCAGTTCCAAAAGACTGTGCGGTGGCAGGCTTCGATGATATTGAATTGTCATCTCTTTTCAGCCCATCCCTTACGACTGTACGACAGCCCCAAAGGCAGATTGGTATACGGTCAGCCGAACAGCTGCTCGATCTGATTAACGGTAATAAGCCAGCATCCTATAATGACGTTCTGAACTATGAACTCATTATTCGCGAAAGTTCCGGTGAATACATCGGATAAAATATTATTTGATTGGAGAGATAATAAGATGAAAGAGCCATTTTATACTCAGGATGAATTCCCTGAAAACATGTCATCCACAGACGGGATGAAGATTATCTACGGAAAAGATGAGACAGGCATCACTTGCTGTCCGGATGAGGTATATGCCGAGAAAGATGGTATGCAACTACACCTGCGTATGATGTTTCCCAGTGTCCAGAATACCAACCGTCGCTATCCGACTATTTTCCATATTCAGGGTTCCGGATGGTTCAAGCAGAACCTGAATTGCCATCTGGGCGATATGACCCCGCTGGTAAGAGCCGGATATGCTGTAATAATAATTGAATATCGATATGCTCCGCTACACCGTTTCCCTTGCCAGATCGAGGACGGAAAAACAGCCATCAGATACGTCATACGTAATCTAGACCGTTTTCCTATCGATTCAAACAATCTCTATCTCAGCGGGGACAGTTCCGGCGGTCATGCAGCCATGCTGATGATGGCCACCTGGCACACCATGGAATGTGATGCCGAAAAGACAGAACTGCCTAAATTAAACGGCTGCATTGATTATTACGGAGCAGTGAACATACTGACTATGAATGATGCTCCTTCCGCTTTTGATCACGATGCGCCTCATTCCGCTTCCAGTCAATATCTTGGATTCTGTGCACCGGAAAATCCAGAAGAGTGCAACCGCAGAATGCCTTTTTATTATATTCACGAAAATACAATCATGCCACCAATTTTAATCATGCACGGAAGCAAAGATCTCGTAGTTCCGTTCACACAGAGTCTAGAACTTTACCAACATATTAAAAGCTTTGGGAAAGATGTGGAATTCTACAAAGTTAAAAACGCTGGCCACGGTGGCAACGTATTCTGGGGTTCAGCCACAATATCTGTTGTTTTATCCTTTCTGAATTCCCATCTGGTATAAATAAACAGCGTCTTTTTTCACCTCCTGATAGTATTGATCAAGATACTATCAGCACAGGAGGTTTTTATTTTGGATTCAGAAATTATGGAACTTCGGCTTTAGTCCGGTATATGAATTTTACCACATTCCCGGTAATAAATTCTGTTAAAATCAATTTGACTATTATTCTACTTTTGCCTTGACTTTATATTATGTAAATGTTACCATAAAATCAAAATGCTACCGGTTATTATACTATACTTTTATTTCGTTTATTTAGTGTACCGTCTGGCTTTAACAAAAAACAGGAGTAAAATTATGGCAACTATTCATGATGTCGCCCGGAAATCCGGTGTATCCACAGCAACAGTGTCCCGTGTCATTCAGAAATCACCAAATGTACTGCCGGAAACGCGTGCTAAGGTCGATGCCGCAATCAAAGAACTTGATTACAGTCCCAATAGGCTGGCACAGAATTTCAGGACTCAGAAGACAAAAAACATCCTCGTCATACTGCCAGAAATCGGCAATACCTTTTATACCGACATTATTGCCGGAATTGAAAATGTTGCCTTTGCTGGCGGCTACTATGTATTGGTCGTAGGCTCTCATGGTAATCCAGTTCTGGAGTCGCGCTTTTTCTCAATGCTGAGTGAGAAACAGGTAGATGGTATCATAACTTTCTCTGCGAGCCTACCTCTGGCGGAAATGGAACAATATGCAGAACAATACCCTATTGTGGTGGGTTGCCGGTATTTTGATAAAACTTCTTTGCCGAATGTAACGATAGACAATGAAAAAGCATCCAAAGACCTCGTCAATTATCTGCTTAATCTCGGGCATAAAAAGGTCTGTTACCTAGCCGGTCCCCCTGATATTTTGATCTACCGCGATCGATTGAATGGCTATCTGACAGCACTCACCGCCAGAAAAATCCCTATCTGCCAAAACCTGATCATCAACTGTGATCCTAACATTCAAGGCGGATATGATGCCATTCGAAAGCTGCTTAATTCCAACGTAGATTTTACTGCGGTAGTTGCCTGCGGAGATACCATAGCAGTCGGTGCAATTAGGGGATTAAGCAGCTTCAACCTGTCAGTTCCAAAAGACTGTGCGGTGGTAGGCTTTGACGATATTGAATTATCATCTCTTTTCAGCCCATCCCTTACGACTATACGACAGCCCCAATGGCAAATTGGTATCCGGTCAGGCGAACAGCTGCTCGATCTGATCAACGGAAATAAACCAGCATCTTGTAATGACGTTCTGAACTATGAACTCATTATTCGTGAAAGTTCCGGCGAATACATCGGATAAATATTATTTGATAGGAGCTAACTTATCTCACAAAGTTTAAGCCCTGACATGATATTAACATGCCAGGACTTTTATAAAAAGACGCTTTTTATTTGCTACGTACTTCGTATGCATATTCCTTATTTAATGAACCAAAAATGCTTTTACGTGCTTTTATAACACCTTTTTCAACACCTCTACAGTATCAACATATGCGCACTTCCAATCTTCTGGAATGTCTGCCTCAACTGTTAATGTACCCTGATAACCTGATTTTTTTAACACGTTCACCAATTCTGTATAGTCAAAATCATCCTTTACTCTCGGAAAAGGACGCTCTGGATAAACCTTCGGATAATCCACATGAATATGATGTACATATTCCGCATAGGCCGCAATATCTTCAAGTGGTTCCTTTGACCAATACATATGTCTGAGGTCTGCCATCATAAAAAGATTAGGCATGTTAACTTCATGAACTATCCGTACTGCTTCAGGTAGTGTGTTAATATAGTTAGAATATTTAGGACCGAGGGGTTCTAATATAACTTCCAGTTCATGTTTCACTGCAATTTCTGAAAACATACGCAAAAATTCAATAAATCGATTTTCCATTCCGATGCTGCTCTCATCGATAAGTGATCTTGCCTTCCCATTTCCCAGAATGATCTTTTTCATTCCTATAAGATTTGCCCTATGGCAGGCTTTTTCCAGATAGCCTTTATATTCCATCATTGTGAATCGGTCTGTAAAAAACCATGGTTCCGCTATCGGAAGCGCTCTGGCTCCTGTAAGCACTGGAAAGTTATCCTTATGTACTTTATCACAGAAAGCCTGAAATTCCTTCTCCTGCAATTCTTCAATTTCTGGTATATCCAACTCTGCGTAGTCAAATCCACTCTGTTTTATATTATTATAATCTGCAATTCTTCCGAAACCACCTAATTTGATCATTTTCATCCTTTCTGACTTACAGTCTGGCTTTATTATTCATCTCGTCCAATACTCTGCTGACATCCAGCATTTCTTTTAGGGATGCTCTTGGTCTGGTCCCTGTGTTCCAGTCATTCAAAGTCGTCCTTGTATATTCTGCATAGTATACATCACTGTCTGTATTAAGGGTAACGCTCGTTGGCACTTTACCATATTCTCTGATTTCCAGTTTATTCTCCGCAAGAATATAATATCCATTTTCAGTCACGATCGTCCAACGATTTTCCCTTTTTGATTCATCAGACATCGGATATGCATAACCGCTCTCCAGGAGCAGAGAAGTCCCCTGCGGAAGTCGAAGCAGTGAAGTCGCATAGGTTTCTATATCATATTCCGATCCATACTGGTAAGAAGATGCTAACGTATCCGCACTGCAGCTATCCGTTAAGAACATTGCCATATCAATGAAATGAACACCAAGATTTGTCATGCATCCTCCCCCGGCTGTCTTCCTTGAAAGCATCCATGGCGAAGACTCGATATATCTGGACGGCGGACCAACGATAAAGCGATATGACATATGTGTGATTGGAGATTTCAGATATATATTTTTTAAATCATTTACCGTGTCACTATAGCGCCACACAAAAGGAATCGAACAAAATCCCTTCTTTTTTTCACAAATGTCATACAAAACTTCTACTTCATTTGCATTTACTCCAGCCGGTTTCTCCATGGAAAAAGGAATTCCCATTTCCAAAAGATACATTGATATTTCCTTCATACGATTATGAGGTGCAAAAGCAAACACAAAATCAGGCTTTGTCTCAATAACCATCTGTCGATAGTTATGATAAGCAGGGCATCCATATCTCTTTGCATAAGACACCGCAATGCCTATATCATCATCGCTGATTCCCATTACTGAATGTTCCGGCAGGCCCGGAAGATACAATGGCAAATGCCAATGGCTTACTCCTAATAATGCAATCTTCATACAATTATTCATACTTTTCCTCTTTCTGTTTTACGAAAGTATCTTTTTCAGATACAGTAGTGCTTTAAGTGCCAGAATTTCATTCCATCGGTATTCAAATAATCTTCCACTATGATAACGTTGTCATTTGATAAATTTACTCGACTTTTTTTTTGTAAGTCAATAAGTTATTGTCTTATTTTCTTGCTTTCTTTTTGTGCATTGTCCCTTTTTTTAGTCTAATTAACTTTACTATTAGTAATATTGACATTGTTTTGTAATATGTTATAATCAAAAAAATAACAATTTCTTTTATATTGTTATCCAGGATTCCAAAAAAATCCAGTATAGGAGGTCAAAATGTCTAATATAAAGGATGTTGCAAAGTATGCCGGAGTTTCTTTGGCTACAGCATCTCGTGTAATGCGTGGTGAAAATAACGTATCTCCTAAAAAGAAAAAACTCGTTGAAGATGCTGCAAAAGCTTTAAATTATAAACCAAACTCAATTGCAAGACAGCTTCGCAAACAAGAAACGAGAAATGTAATCGTTATCATTCCAAACATCCAAAATACTTTTTTTCATGAAATAATCGCAGGAATTGAAAAAGTAGCATTTCAAAACGATTATCAGGTTCTAATTGTTGATATGCAGAACAATCCACAAATAGAAGAATCTTATTTCCATTCACTGATGCAGCGTCAAACCGATGGTATTATTTCATTATCTGCAAATATAGGGCTTCGTTTAATGAAAGAAGTGTCTGAAAATTATCCAGTTGTAATTGCCGTTCAGAACATTTCGAATATTATTGAACTGCCTAGTGTTTCTATAGATAATGTTGCTGCTTCCAAAGAAATCATGCAGCATTTGATCGATCTGGGACATCGGAACATCGGACATCTCACTTGCCAGCCTACCCTCACACTGTATCGTGATAGATTTACCGGTTATTGTCAGGCACTTGCCGAAAATGGCATCCCTATTAACATGAATTTCGTTAAATACGGAAATTCCACCATTCAATCCGGTTACGAACAGATGTGTGAGCTTGTGGATCAAGATGAACATATAGATGCTGTTTTTGCTGCTGGCGACATTATAGCCATAGGAGCAATGAAGGCACTGGCAGACCATGGTATACGCGTACCACAGGACTGTGCCGTCGTTGGCTTTGACGATATAGAGCTTGCTTCTTTTTATAATCCAGCACTAACCACAATTCGTCAGCCTCAACACCAGATAGGTGCTATTGCGATGAATATACTCTGCGAATTAATGGCCGGAAATCAGATTGAAGACAAACATGTTGTTCTTGATCATGAACTGGTGATACGTAAAAGCTGTGGATATTCTCTTAAACTTCAGAAACAATTCCCCGCAGAAGAATAAAAATTATGTTTTCATAGCAGCAGTTTGATGACAGCTTTACGATAATAAGTGGGCTGCCCGGTGTTGCGGCAAGCCTTATGGCCATCCTCCGGCCAACAGACATAACAGGTTCCGGACTGGAGTGTCACGGCGCAGCCCTCGCCTACATACATGGCTTTGTCTTTCTCTGGGTCGTATGGGTCACTGAGCTGTAGGTTGGAAATGTCGCTCCATACCATGGTCTCCGTCCCTTCCAAGAGCACTTGTACATCCAGATAGCAGCGATGAGCCTCATAGTCTCCTTCGTCGACTCCTGTGGTAATTCCCTCTTGCAGCAACAAGTAACCGCCGGGAAAGTCAAACCGCGCAGGTGCAGGTGTGTCCTTGTGTTCGTCTAGGCAGATCAGCGCATCCTTCAGATGTGGGAGCCAGGAAGAGTCAGAACTTAATCGTTGCAGGCTTTGTATCAGCATTGTTTTTTCCTCCTAAAATTATTCACCAAAAACTGCTTTATAATCAGCCTTAAACTTTTCAATTCCTTGATCCGTCAAAGGGTGCTTTGTACATTGTTCAATTACACTATATGGTACTGTAGCAATATTCGCACCTGCCAAAGCGCAATCAATAACATGTATTGGATTACGTACACTCGCTGCAATAATCTCTGTTTCAATGCTGTGGATATTAAATATTTCAGCAATTGTACGAATCAAATCAATACCAGGTGTTGATATGTCATCTAAGCGTCCAAGAAATGGTGATACATATGTAGCACCTGCTCTTGCAGCTAATAGAGCTTGATTAGCAGTGAAAATTAATGTTACATTCGTCTTTATACCCTCACTAGATAATACTTTAGTAGCTTTTAATCCTTCTACTGTCATAGGTATTTTTACCACCATATTAGGATGAATGGCAGCAATTTCTCTACCTTCTTTTATCATTCCTTCAGCATCTTCGGTAGTTGCTTTAACCTCTCCACTAATTGGTCCATCTACGATTGATGTTATTTCTTTAATAACTTCTTTAAAATCTCTTCCTTCTTTCGCAATTAAAGATGGATTTGTAGTAACACCACAAATTACCCCTATGTCATTTGCCTTCTTAATATCTTCCACATTTGCAGTATCAATAAAAAACTTCATTGTTCGTCCTCCTAATTATTCACTATTTAATTTATTTAAAACCAGTTCAATTCTAATCAGGCATTTGTTAAATGCCTGAACATATTAATTTTCTGTAAATTTATATCACTTAAATATTTTTATCCCCAACCAAAAACTAATTATTTAAATGTAATAACCGGTTTAATTACTACGCCTGACGATATATCATTAAATGCCTTGATTGCATCCTTATATTCATAAACTGTAATAATTTTTTTCAAATCATTCTGTAACTTTATAAGCACATCTACAACTGCTGAAGTTCCATCTGTTTTTAAATGCGGATATGGTCCTTTTGCACCTGCAATCGTAAGTTCTTTTCTAAAAATCGGGAGCGGTTCAAAATTATCAATCGCTGAGTGATAAACACTACCTACTATAATACGTCCACCCGGACGAACCGCCTGTATCGCATCTACGATTACTGTTGGTGCACCTGTTGCTTCAATAACCACGTCAACTCCATTCACTCCGCCAGCTTCTTTCACTTGTTCCAGCCAGTTTTCATCATTACGATCGATGGTATCGATCAGTCCGCTCTTCTTGACCTGCTCCAAACGAAGCTTACTTCTATCCGTTCCAAGAACCGCACCAGCGCCAAAACTTTTCAAAATCTGAGATACGATAAGACCAATTGCTCCAAGACCAAATACCAGTACCGTATCTCCCGGTTTAATATTTGCTTTCATTGCAATCTGAAATGCACAGTTCGTAGGCTCCAGTAAAGTTGCCGTAATATCATCTAAAGTGGTTGGAATAGCGCTTAAAAAGCTATAGGAAGGTGTATTCAAAACAAGTGTTTCACTTGAGAATCCTCCCGGTAGAAGTGCATCGTTCATACTCCTGCAATAATTTTGGAGACCATTTCGACAATTCCAGCAGTGCCCGCAAGTTTTTGCCAATTCACTTGCTACGCGCATTCCTGTTTTCATACCGTTATGACCTTCCCCCGCATCTACCACAGTTCCGGAGAACTCATGACCAAAATAACGCTCATTGGTCAACGGTCTTCTTCCCGTTAATAATGCAAGATCACTTCCACAAATACCACAAGCACTTACATCAATCTTCACCATTTCTGGTTGCATATCTGTTCCAATAACGGTTTCCTGTAGTTCGAGCTGTCCTGGTGCACGTAATACGACTTTTTTCATAATAAATTTCTCCTTATCTTAATATAATTATTCAAATAATACTCGTAAGAATTTAATTCCTCCATTCATCTGTCCATCTGCTTCCTCGAAGTATCGAACCATAAATTCCACGGATAGAGACCAAATACTTCAAAAGAAATATATTCTGAGAAATTAATATCTTTCATAGCCTGTGCAAAAGAACAATTTCTAATGCTATATTATTTGGGCAATATTGAATTACTCGGCAAAAATGATAACGTTATCATATTGTATATTATCACATCGGTCTTAATCGCACAATTGTCATTACTGCTCAAAAAAACAAAAACAAAATATGCAATTTGTACAAACTAAAGTTTTTTCTTAATTTGCCAGAAATTACTAAAGCTCAAAACTTTATAAAGCTCTGGCTCTTGGGACTGTTCGTTTTGTAAGTTTTCGCCTATTCAGCCATACACTCCTCAATCGCACCGGCTTCCGGATTCCTACGGAATCTGCGGAAGAATTCCCAGACAAGTTGTGCATACCCATAATAGAGACCGTGCTCCATTCCCTAAGTGCAAATCCCCAGAATGGATCGGCAGCAAAATCCAGACATTCCAGTGGCTTTACCCTATTCATCATCAAAAAAATGTTCAAAGCTTCTATCGCAGCCCGGATTCGAGCAGCAATCCCTTAGGTCGGAATTGTGTTCTCATTCCAACGCGATCAGTAAAATGCACGTCTCTACCGTTAAGCACGATGAGCGCCGGCAGTTCAGGCACAGACAGTCCTTTTCTTTGGCGCCAATTACACCATTCTTTCAGAGTGATACTTTCCTCAGAATTAGCTAAGCCACTTAGGCCCAAGCCGGACAAGGGCGCCACCGCCGCATAGCGGTTCGTATTGAATATGGCCTACAAATTTATTTTAAGTAAATATTGACATAATATATATTAATATGATAACGTTATCTTTATCAAATTCACTAACCGAAGAAAATCCAAATATTGTCCGCTTTTTTCGTTATCAATAGCTGTACAGATTAGCTTTCAGCAATTAGTAAATAATAATTAAAATCAGGAGAAAAAAAGTGCCTAACATAAAAGATGTAGCAAAGCATGCCGGAGTCTCTATAGCAACTGCGTCTCGTGTAGTTCGTGGCGCCGACAATGTTTCACCCAAAAGAAAAAAACTCGTTGAAGATGCTATCAAGGCTTTAAATTATGAACCTAATGCCATTGCACGACAACTTCGCCATAAGGAAACACGGTCTATAATTGTTATTATTCCAGATATCCAGAACTCTTTTTTTCATGAAATAATAGTAGGAATCGAAAAAGTTGCACTTGAAAACGATTATCAAGTCCTACTTGCCGATATGCAAAATGATTCACAAATAGAAGAATTCTATTTCAATTCCCTGATGCAAAAGCAGACCGATGGTATCATTTCATTATCTGCGAGTATCGGGTTGCGTCTAATGGAAGAAGTATCATCTTGTTATCCGGTTGTTATTGCTTGTCAACAAATTTCTAATTCGGATTTGCCCAATATTACTATTGACAATATTGCAGCTTCCAAAAAAATAATGCAGCATTTAATAAATCAGGGATGTCGAAACATTGGACACCTCACTTGCCATCCTAATCTTACACTATATCGTGATAGATTTACTGGTTATTGCCAAGCACTCGCCGAAAATGGTATTCCCATTAATCTTGACCTGGTAAAATATGGTAAATCATCCCTCCAGTCAGGGTATGAACAAATGTGCGAACTACTTGAACAAAGAAAGCAAATTGATGCTATTTTTGCTGCTGGTGACATTATATCTGTAGGAGCAATGAAGGCATTAGCAGAGCATGGCATTCGCGTACCACATGACTGCGCTGTTGTCGGTTTTGATGATATAGAAATCGCATCTATTTGCACCCCAACACTAACTACAATCCGTCAACCTCAGTACCAAATGGGTGTTATGGCTATGAATATGCTTTGTGAATTAATGGTTGGAAATCAACCTACAAACAGACAAATTATACTTGATTATGAGCTAGTTATACGAGAAAGTTGTGGGCATTCAATGGATATTAGAAAAAAACGTACCCCCAGATAGGCCGCTTTCAGAATAATTTATACATCTGAAATAATCCAATTTAAGCATCAGAGCACTCTATCGTGAATTTATACCATCCGAATCTACAATATAGGAGGTTGATAATTATTTTAATACTGGAGCATTGTATCTGCGTGGAAAAAAGATCTAAATAATTTCCTCGTAGACCGTGCAAAAGATGAAACAGAGAGTTTGCTAAAGACTTTCTCTATCCCGCATATATGTGATGTGACAGCCGTTGCATGGCTATAAATAATAATTATAATGGGTTTATGTATTCAAGACTGGAAAGCATATCTATACCTGAATTTGACTGTCTTTATGCATATGACCACAGCCAGTTTATCCCGTATTTTAACACATCAACCGGACAATCTAGCATCAGATTTATTTTTAAAGGTTACAAACAGAAAAAGCTTTAGCTAAAGCAAATTGTGGCAATTTGAAGAAAGAATGGAGGTTATTATGAAAAAAATAATAGTAATTGGTAGTCTTAACATGGATTTAATTACCCAGACAGAAAAGTTACCCATAATGGGTGAAACCATCAGCGGACTTACATTTAAAACAGGATGCGGGGGAAAAGGAGGAAACCAAGCCTATGCGGCTGCAAAACTAGGCGGGAATGTAACAATGTTTGGCTGTATAGGACAAGATCTATTTGGTCAAGAGCTTTACCATAACTTAGAAAATCAGGGTGTGGACTGCAGTAAAATCAGAATTTGTGAAGGAATGGAATCAGGAACAGCAACCATTACTGTCTGTAACGGAGATAATTCCATTATTATTATTCCAGGAGCCAATGGAGAAGTGTCTATAGAATATATTGAGAAGAATCTGAACTACATCAAAGAAGCAGATTTCATTATATTACAGTTGGAGATACCAATTGAAACAGTAAAATACATCATTACTTTTGCAGCAAAGAAAGGTATTCCGGTTATGTTGAATCCAGCTCCAGCAAAGTCACTTCCCGATGAGATACTTTGCCAAGCAAAATATGTAATAGTGAATGAAACGGAATGTGAATTTTATACCAAAACATCTGTTAAAACAATTGAGGATGCAAAAAAAGGCCTACTACAATTATTGGGGAAAGGGATTGAAAATGGAATTGTTACTTTAGGCAGTCAAGGTGTGGTCTATAACTGTGGAAAAGAAATCTTTCATGAACCTGCCAGAAAGGTGAAGGCAATCGATTCCACAGCCGCTGGTGATACATTTACAGCAGCTGTGGTGATATCCCTATTAGAAGGAAATGATATGAAAGAAGCCGTGAACTTTGCTACAAAGGCTAGTTCGATTGTTGTATCCAGAATAGGTGCTCAGACTTCTATTCCCAGCAGGGATGAAGTGGATACGATTAGTTAACTTACTAATTGATTTTCAATGTCAAGACTTACACAATATACTATTTTAAATATAATGAATAGCAGCTTTGTCTGGTACACTAAAGAAGGTTATATTAGTGTTTCTTTTCATACAAATATAATTTAGTTAAACAATCTATCTCCCTATAGATGTAAGAAAAATATAGGCGCGAAATCCGAAAAAATAGTTGACATATACCTTCAAATATGTGGCCTCTTTGTCTGATTAATTAGATAAAGAGGCTCTTATAATTAATAATATCCTGTATCAGTTTCTCCTGTTCATTCTCCTCCGGAATGACCGGATCATCCAGCCGTGTTTTGGAATTGATATCCAGATGCTTTATGGCTTTTCTCCTCCCTGCTGGAATGGCTTCATAAAACTTTCTGCGGCAGTGATCGAGACAGCAGACCAGAGTAACATCTTCCACTTTATTATAACCCTGATATCCGTCGCATTGGAGAAGGCCATTGAATCCTTCCAGAAAGTCCCTGGCATATTTTCCACTGCGTCCCGCTGCATAATCGTAGAGGACTATCGGTGGCAATCCGTCACTTCCGGTCAGATAGATCCACATCGGACCTGCGTATAGCCAATCGTTATCATTTCGCTGTTGCAGTATTCACACCGACGCTGATCATCCATAAGCGGGATTTTCACTTCCCTTATTGGCAGACCCACGTAGATATCATCCCGTTTTGCTTTTGGTTTGCGTTCACGTGTATGTTCTTTTACCGTGATTTTAGCTTTTGTTTCCACGAAAATGACCTCTTGCGTATTTTTATCTTCAGAGGTTATTTTTTCTGATGATGTTCCAAAAAGCTGTCTGCGTAGTTCCTTTAATGTTTCTTCCAGATTCACTTTGAGCGACTGAAGGTCATCGACAAGTTTACGCAGCTCGGCGATTGTTTCATCTTTTTCCGCCATGCGGGCATCCTTTTCCGCCATGTGGGCATTCTGTGCCTGGATATAAGCCTGTTGCTGTTCCACAACTGTCTGCAACAGTTTCATCTGCTGTTCAAAAGTACTTTTTTCATCCATGATGCACCATGCCTCCCCGGTTTTTATTCTTCTTACATTATAAAGAATTATGAGGATATGGGCAAATGTGCAGTCAGATACGCACCGTCATTTTGACTAAAAGAAGAATGGTGGGAAACCTTGAAAAAAGGCTGTTCTACAGCAGTTTTAAGAGACTTATGCACATTCATTTCTGGTATATGGGTGTCATGCACGGATAACTTTAAATGCAGATCGGAGTGTGTGGATAACAAGAGAAAAGCGGGAGTTTAACCGGATATCGTTTTTTTTATTTTCTCCATTATGCACAAAATCAGAAGTCTTTTTTCTGGGTAATGGGCCTGATTGCTTTCGGCTGTTCAATTGATAGTCCTTCCATCAGCCACCGGAATTCCTGTCTTGTAAGCGGGCGCACTTCAGAAGCATCTTTATCTTTTGGCCATTGAAACCTGCCAGTATAAAGTCTTTTCAGATATAAGACAAACCCATCCTTATCAAAATGTAAGGCTTTCACTGTGTTTTTCTTTCGCCCGCAGATAAGGAAAAGTGCATTTGCATAAGGATACATTTCATAGGTATCCCGGATAATCGCCATAAGACCATCAATACTGCGTCTCATATCAGTCCGGCCTGTAATAATATAAACTCCTGCAACTCCGGATAATTCGCCTAGCATAGCTGTTGCAGCACAGAAAGAGTATTTAATATCGTATCTCTGGCAGCTTGATTGGAAATCTCAATACTGTAATCATTGATTTTTAAGATCACTGCTGGAGAAGTCCTGACATCAGTATCCCCGTTCTGCAGGGTTTCAGTACTTCATCTATAATTTGAAGAGGAACTACCTGCTGACTTTCCCGGACAATACGATGTTTGGCTGTTGGTATCTCGCAGGCTTTTCGGCGAAGTCTTGTTATCTTTGTATAAAATGTGCTGATCGGAATACCATGCTGTTCACACCAGTCTTTGTCCCCAAGACCACTTGTGCGGCATTCCTGTATCAGATTTATCCATTCCTGATCCGTTCGTCTGGCATTTCTTTGGTTATCATTCATTGGCGATGATCTCCTTCCTTTCATGGAGAAGTCAAGCACTTGATTCGAAGAATTGTAGTGAACGAATACAAAGTAGTCAAACGAGAACCGATTTGAATAGACACCCTCCTGGTTGTCTCTATTATTTCATAGATGGAGGAATTTGTGGAGCGGCAGGTTGTTCATCGCTTACATAATATTTCCAAGCTTAATTACAGGAGGTATTCATTTCAGTATCAGCAAACGCAAAAAAGGACACCGTTCTAAATTTCTTTAGAAAAGTGCCCAAATTAGTGCATTCTTATTAAATTTGACTTCCTTTACAAAAATTCAAGCTCATCCTTCATCTACAACATATACTTATCGAAATGGTGTCTCCCTATCTTGTAAACGCTGAAACTGCCCTGACTTTCCTTTATCTTTCTCATAAGTCTCTAAGAATTTTTCCATATTTAAGTTAACACCTATATTGCTTCCTTCTATTCAAATACTCCTCCGAAACGGCTTGGTTATTCTTCAATATTAAACCATCCATCTGACATTTGTATAAAATTCCACAGCTTTTCTGGTAAATTTAAGTCCTTCATATCTGATTTTTTAATAGTTAGACGCAATTCATCACTTCTGCCTGATTCTACCTTTTCTACCCATTGAGGTTCTGTAACAAATGCATGCCCTAATGCTGCAAGTGCAGCTCCATTTTTTAAAATATAATCTACCTGATTAGGCGTTTGCAATGAACCAGCAACAATCAAAGGAATTCGGTCATCAACTACTTTACTGATGACGTTTAAGTATGTTTCTTCTCCAACAGCATCTATAGGTTGTGAATTTACTGCATCTAGAAGCGATGCGTGAATATAATCAATATCAAGTCCAATTAGTTCTTTAATTAATACATTTGTGTCTGTCATACGCAATGCACCATCCATAGGCTCATCTGGAGATACACGATATCCTAAAATAAATGGTCTATCTGCATATTCATCAATTACACGTTTTACTTCTTTCACAAGCTCAATAGGGAAACGTAGACGATTTTCTAGTGAACCACCCCATTTATCTGTACGCTTATTGAAAAATGGAGATACAAAATTCTGAATTAAAAATCCATGAGCTCCATGAATTTCAACACCATCAAAACCTGCTTCAATTGCACGACGTGTTGCTTGGCCGAAAGCTTTAATAACATCGTAAATTTCTTCTTCATTTAATTCACGAGGTGTTAATGATGGAGCAAATGCAGTTGCCAAAGTTTCAACTGAACTAGCACTTATAACATCAGAATTCGAAATTAATTGTGGTAGTGCCTTGTTACCTGCATGATTGATTTGTAAAATAGCTTTTGCACCATTATGTTTCAGTGAATCAGCCAATTTTTTTAAACCTGGAATAAACGAATCATCGTAATTTGCAAATTCATTTGTAAATCCAATACCATTTTCTTGAACATGTGCACAACCTGTAATAATCATGCCTGCTCCCATATTTCTAACTTTATAGTAGCTAATTTCTTCATTAGAAACTGTATAATCGTCATTGCTTGCCCATGTTGTCATTGGTGCCATAACAATACTGTTTTTTAGCGTGAACTTATTACCTAATTTAACTTGTTTGAATAATTTATCCATTTATAATACCTCTCTCTTAATTTTGTCGAATATATATTAAGTGGTTTCCCTCCTTTTGTCTGGATTTTTGGGCCGCACTTAAAGTATTCAACACTGTTATATGATGATTGCTTCCTAATTTGTTACTGTAATAACTTTTATCAATCAGTCTTCAATTTCAAAAATGCCTTTCTTGCCCCACTGCCACTTTCCTCTCTTGCGTGAGCCAAGCTCAAAATGAAGCTTGCCAATGCCGAGATCCGGATCCTGTATTGCCATCCTTTGGTTTGGCATATCTGCCGATACAACACCCTTTTGATAGCGGAAGGTGACGGGTTGAAAGTTCACTCCGGATGGTCCAATCTGCATACACTTCACACCGTCCATGAACCAGTCCGGTATCTGATTTGTATCACTCTCGATATGTTTCTCCGGCTCGTTATCACTCTTCCTAAAGTTTGCGCGGATCAGCCACTGCCTTGTAGGTGTGCGAAGCATCGGATTGCCAAGCATAATGACAGCGGCAAGCGCCTCTCCCGGCTGTTCGTCCACACGCAGTGTACTCTCGTTATAATTCGTCATTGCCCAGCAGGAGGCAAGCCCTAGCTGTGTCGCAAGCAGGACAAGTTTCTCTCCGTAATAACCCGCCATTTCACGTCCGATTTCGTCATCAGGAGCAACGCATGCGATATAATGATACACCGTTCCTGAAAAAATAGACGGTACTGCATCTATCGCTGTCTGATCGTTGCCTCTCGGCCCGTAGAGTTGGAAATGAAGTCCCGTCTCTTCATTGTTCTTATCCATTTCCTGCTGCAAGATGTCCATCTTTTCTGGCTCAATCTGTTTGTCTGCATAAGAACGGCAGGAAATTCGTCTCTCAATTGCTTCATCAATATTCATAATAATTAGTCAGTTCCTTTCAATGTACATTTGATGTATCCGATTTGGTTACAATCAAAGTGTACCACGCATGTTTTGTAACGTCAATAGTTACATCTATTTTTTTAAAAAAGACTTTGGAAAGCCCCCTGTGGAGTCATATAATTATTTTACCTGCTCGTTTTCAATGATATATCTCATATCTATGATTACATCAGAAAGCAGCATAGAAGACATTTCTTTTTCTAGTGTCCCTTGTATCTTCTTCAAACGCCCATCCATCACTGAATGCATGTTTCTTCCTACAGCACACTTTGCGCTTGGATTTTCATGGAAACGGAATAAACCTTCTGCTTCCACGCTGTCTACTGCCCGATAAATATCATAGAGTGTAATTTTATCAGCAGGAACAGCAAGAGATACTCCACCATTGCCCCCTCGCTGAACATTAATAATTCCTGCTGCTTTCAACTGTCCGAATATTTTTCGAATAATGACAGGATTTGTACCAACGCTGTAAGAAATAAATTCACTATTTACCTGACTATCGCCTTTATACACCTCTATACAGGTAAGTAACTGAATTGCTATCGTAAATCTGCTTGAAATCTGCATAATGTCACCTCCATCATTACATTAACTATTAGGCGTTTGCGAAACGCCGAAAGCCTTGAAAATTAAGGCTTTTATCTTTACAAAAATAAAACAACTCCTCACGAGTTTATGGTAAAATTGAGTTGTCTAGAAACAATTCATACCTAACCGCGAAAGGAGTTGTACTCTTATGATACCATACAAACAGCTTTCTTTGGCAGATATTTTTTCGGACTGTCAAAATATTTTTGATGAAGACAAACCTGCATTCTTGTCATTGCTCGAATCTCACATTAATCTTGATGAAATTGTTCCTGTTTCTTTTAGTAACCATTTCTATGCATCAACGGGTAGAACCCGTAAATACTCTTTACATTCTATGCTTTAGGCTTTGATTATCCAACGCATTTTCTCCATTCCTACCAATGCTCTTCTTCTGGTTTTTCTACACTGCTCTAAAGAATTGAGAAATTTCTGCGGTTTTTCAAAAGTTCCTGATGTATCTAAAATTACTCGTTTCAAACAGGACTTTCTTTCGGACTTACAATCAGTTTTTGATACTCTTGTAGATTTAACATAAATGAGAACGGTATCCCTTGTTGTCCGCATGATGAAACTCTTCCTATGAAACACGAAGGAAGTTCTACGCGTCCTAATGGTCTTAAAAGATATAAGTTTGTGTGTCCTAAAATCAAATGGAGAAAAAATAAAGCAACAAACAGGAACGAACGTGTTGCTGTGATACTCCCTGTACTTCTTCAAAATCAGGACGGATGTTTTACGTTTACCCGGAAAAGAATCTCCGGGCATATCCCGGTACATTGAGAGGCACACAGCAATGGGAGGATACCTACAAAATCAGATCGGTTGTAGAACAAAATATTAATCACGTCAAGGAGAATCTCTGTGTTGCAAAAAGAAGGACTCAAAATGAGAAAACACTTCATGCTGATTTAATACTTGCTGGAATTACACAATTAATCACAGTAGTTCTTGCTGATAAAATAAACCATCATGAGTACATTCGAAGTCTAAAGCCTTTATTTGCATAGAACCTACCAACTTCATAAAGCTCAAAGCTTATTAAGGTTCGCTTAAAATAACTCTAGTTCGCTTACTATTCAGAAATCCAGTAATTTGGAATTCCACATGGATTAAAGTCAATTCAACAATCTAGTTTCGCAATCACCTATACATTAACTATAACATCTTCGAATTGTAATTTCAATGGATACATCAAGTTTCAGTTTGTCGGCATCATTACAACCATGTTATCAACACGACCTACCATTTTAACTATCTTATCTACTCAACCTGGTTTTTTAACCATGTTGTCTACTCAGCCCGGGGCTATCTTTCAATCCTATCAACTCAACCTAATTTTTTCGATATGTTCCCACGGAAATTTTGGTCAGAAAAACATTTTATAATGGAAATAAAAACGGTAGATGCAATCAAAAGCAGCTACCGTTTTGCTTTTGAAGCAACACAAAAGCAGGTGTCAAGTGTCTTACACCTGTTCTTATTACTTTATGGGAATTTATAAAAATCAAGATACTCTGTAAGCAAAACTTATTGCACTTTTCGGTTTTTTTTCTCTCAAACGTTGGATTAGAGCGAATTGGCGAAACAATTTTTATTAACATACCTCCATTCGCATGGGAAATGAATGAAACCTCAATTAAACAAACAACAGAAAGAACAATTATAATTTCTTAAGCTTAAATTCTATGACTAATACCTAAATACTTAGGTATGCTTCTATAACTTATATTGTTCTTTTTCTGTTGATAATCTCTCTTAATGTGAGAAGTTCCCCTTGTCAGTTCACCATGAACCCTGCCATAGTCCGCTAAAAAGACAGACCATCCTGTACTGCCCCAAGCTTTTATTGAATGGTAAACCGTATTGCAATGGCATCCAATGCCAGCCTTCGGTTTTCGCCAGCCAGGTTACACATCAGAGAAAAAGGTGATGAATCCTCATCTATATACCCATTATACAGGTTGAATCCCAGGCGAATTAAGGCTTTACAACCTGAAGAAAAATCTACCTCCTGATTGGACAGACAGTCTTTTATCTGGTGATTTTTAAAGTTATAAATAGATAAACGCTTCCGATATAAATCCTGGTTGCCTGATATAACGTAAAACAGGGCCATCCGCTCTTTATCGTCTGGGTGTGTACCATCTTCCTTAACAAGCTGATCATACCATTCTTTATGGGCTGTAAGAAAAAACGAGTGTATTCCCATGGTTACATTCCTCCCTTTAGCATCTCATGATTGACCACATATCTTATCATGTGTTCATCGATCAACCGTTTATTCTGCTGTGAAGCATACATCAGGCTCTTTTCAGCAATCCGGTTAATGCTTCGGGGTATCCCCGTGGATTCCTTATGTACTTCATCAAAAGCTTTGTCAGTAAAGATATCCTCTCTTCCGGCTGCGTAGGTTAAGTGAGAGCATATATACCGCTCCGTTTCAGCTCTGTCCAGGTGAGGAAGAACGCAGTTGATATCAATCCGCTGTCTCACCGCAGCATAGCGTTGAAGCTTCAACTTCTCCCAAAGTTCACTCTGACCTGCAAGAACTAACGCCATTGGGCTTAAGGAATCGAAACGGTAGTTCAACAGAAACCGGAATTCCTCAATCGTTTCCTTTTCCAGCAAATGCGCTTCGTCCAGAATGCAGACGACTTTTTTCTTCTGAACCCCGCGGATAATTTCAACCTCCTTCTGAAGCTGACGTTTTGCATCACCGCGGTAAAATCTTCGATACCTAACTGGTCAAGCAGTCCCTTATAAAACCACCGGGGTGTCAGCTTGGAGTCAGAAATGTACAGAAATATATACTCCTCTTTCGATAGCGTTGACACGAAGGAACGTATCAGTGTTGATTTTCCACACCCCGCATCGGCTGTAAGCACTGCAAAGAGCTGACGGTCAGCCGCGTAGGTTAGCCTGCCAAGTGCATCAGCAACATACTGAGATTCGTAAAGTTTCTCTGGCGGAATATCCCGGGTGAAGGGCGTATGTTCCATTTCGAAGAATTGCTCATACATCGCTGTGTCCCTCCTTCCGGTATGCACCAAATGAAAGGGCATTCGCCTTCATCTGGCGATTCTCTTCATGACGACGTTCCAGTCCCTTAAGGAACCGGGAAGTTTCCGGCTCTTCCTGAAGCATACATACCGGCAGTTCCGGTTTGGGATCACAGAAGCTGCCAATTGTAAGAGGCTTAGCCTCTATTGGTTCTATACCTGGATAGGTAACCGTGATGATCCGTGGCGCCATCGGATCGTATGCGATCTCAACGGTTGCTCCGATGAGAGCAGCACTGGTCTCGTACTTAAGGCCGTTAAAGCTGATACACGCTCCCTTATCCACTTCACGCTTTTCATGGTGAAGGAATGCTTTCCCGACTACGGAGGCATCCAGAAATACCAGCGGTCTGGAATCACGGTTCCATTCCTGTCTTGGGCTGATTCCTTCCTTTGGTACATGGGAACCAAGGCTCCGATAGTATTCGCCAATCCCCTCATGAGGCTTGTTATGGTAATACTCCTCAAGCCAAATATCCCAATAGTGATTCAACTGCTCCAATGTCTTTACCTTCTGTGCCTTAATCTCTGCAAGAAAGGAGTTTACGAACCGATTAAAAACTTCTACACCACCTTTCGACTGTGCGAAATAAGGTTTGGCATGGAGTACCCGGATTCCAAGCGTTGAAAGTGACTGGATTAGTTGTCTGGATACGTACTGTTTTCCGTTGTCGTGGTATGCCGCAGACATTTTTCCGTTCTTTAGGATGGCACGGTGATAGCTGTCCTCAACTATCTCGGCCCTCTGGTTATCATAAAACTTCGCATCAATGGTGAATCTTGAATGATTATCGATGATAACAGAAAGATATGTCTGAACCATCGCACCATTTTTTCCAATCGGAAGTACCGGACCGTATTTTATGTCGGCTTCCACAAGCATTATGCGGTGTGGCTTGCAGAATCGTTTGGAGGAGCTGTTCTTCGCTTCTGCGTATTTACGCATCTGCTTCTTGCCAAACCCTGCTTCATAGAGATGCCTCTGCAGAGTGGGGCGTTTTAAGATTCCCGGCGGCACATGTCCTTCCATTTCCAGTATTAGTATGATCTGTGCAACAGAACGTGATGGTACCTCACGTTTTAAATGGATCGCTTCTGATACCAGTTCCTCGAAGTTCTCCGGCAGAGTCTGCGCACGCCGCATCTTGCGGTTTATTGGCTTCAGCGCCGAGAAGCCACCGGCTTCATAAGCCTTTTCATAACGGTAGATACTGCGAGATCTGATATGTCTGGGAAAGCTGTTCTCGAAGAGCCTGCTTCTTGGCGATATCAGTCCCTTCTTCTAAAAGCGGAGAGATGATACGGAAGCGATTCAAGGCTTGATCTTCTTGCCATTGTTTTGTTTTTGCATTTGTATTCATGATAGATTACCTCCTTTTAAGGCAATCATACGACAAAGCAACCATGACAACAAAACAAAGTCGGTGCAAGATAAATAGTTCAGACGGCAGCAAGATATCCGACTGAATTATAGATAAACCGGATTATAATTTCAAACCATTTCTCGTGGGAACTACGCAATTCATGGAGCAGTGATGCTTGTAAGGTACCATACAGTCTGGGAGTTCTCTGTGAAGCATCTGGCAGTGCGTACATTTGAGGCGATTAATAAGATACCGTAGATGTTCTCCGCCTTCCTTTTTTAGGGTGCGTAGGCAGGAGTCCCTGTATTTCAGTGGATTTCCACAGACAGGAAAGATGGATGAAGCACGGCTCTCAACTAAAAATATTTTCTTCCTCATTGTAGATAACGCGATATTCTGATATAATAATCATGTTTTTTGGGAAGTCCCAGAGCGTACATAATCTCGCGAGGAAGATGTGCTCTGGGACTTTTTCCTTTCGTATACTAATGACAGTATACAGGTCAGTCCAGAGACAATCAATAAAATCCGTTTCATGCTATTTATCAGATCAATAACACTAATAATCAAATTCAATCACGACATTCAACAATATCATCTATACTTTTTCTGCGTCTCGCAATAGGATTTTCATCTGCATATCCTACTGCCATTGCAGCAAAAAGCTCTCCGTCAACATTTAACCACTCGCATAATTCCTTATATGCAAAATATATGTCGCAAATCCATAAGCTACCCAATCCAAGTTCGGAAGCTGTGAGCGTCATGTTCTCAATAGCTGCACCTATTGACTGAGCATTACAGATTTCGTAAATACGTTCTTCAGGTTTTAAAGAAGAATAAATAGCTAATTCATTCCACCAATACTTGTTGTATTACTACTCTTGGCAACCTTCATTGAGCCAGCTTCACTGTCCCCAAATAAAATTTCTATCATTATTACATCTCCTCAAATTTAATTGCAATATACGTTCCGAATCCATTCCGATCAAATGATACCAAAGTCAAACTTCCCATTATTGCTATAACATGCTTAATTTATTTTCCATATTCCAAATTTTTCAAATTTAAAATTTATTGATAACCATTGTAAACCTTTCAAATGCAAATATTTATATAATATTTTTAAATTTAAATTTTTATAATACATACTTACATTTTATAACTTGAGTACTTTATTTATCTTATGTCAAATTGTAAAATAATTC